>JBBRPN010000045.1:0-21901 GCA_038227925.1 Caulobacterales bacterium
AAGGCGCTCTGCGACTTGGCGACGGTAAGCCCCTGTTGTTGAACTTCGAGGGGTAACAGGGGCGTGGCCTGCTGCAGCTTGTTCTGCACCTGGACCTGGGCGATGTCGGCGTTGGTTCGGGGCCCGAAAGTGGCCTGGATCTGCACGCTGCCGTCGGAGCCGCTGTTGGAGGAGAAATAGAGCAGGTGGTCGAGGCCCTTGAGCTGCTGCTCGATGACCTGGGTGACCGAGTTCTCCACCGTCTGGGCCGAGGCGCCCGGATAGACGGCCTGGATCGACACCGAGGGCGGCGCGATGGTTGGGTATTGGGCGATCGGAAGGGAGCGGATCGCCAGCACGCCGGCCAGCATGATGACGATGGCGATCACCATGGCGAAGATCGGCCGCTCGATGAAGAAGCGTGACACTCGGTGGCGCCCTTATGGCCGCCCAGGCGGGGCGGCGGCCGGCGAGCCGGCGGGGACGGCGCGCACCGCCTGGCCAGGCTTGACGCTCTGCACACCCTCCACGATGAGGCGGTCGCCGGGACTGAGGCCGGAGGTGACCAGCCATTTGTCGCCCACCGCGCGGGCGGTTTGCAGTTGACGAAGCTGAGCGTGGCCGCTCGCATCGACGACCAGGGCGGTGGGCGCCCCCTTCTCATCGCGGGCGACGCCCTGCTGAGGGGCCAGCAGGCCGTTGTTCTGAACCCCCTCGACGATGATGGCCCGAACATAAAGGCCCGGCAGGAGAAGGCCGTCGGGGTTGGGGAACACCGCCCGCAAGGTCACCGCGCCGGTGGTCTGGTCGACGGTGACATCGGTGAACTGCAGGCGCCCGTCCCGGGCGTAGTCGGAGCCGTCGCTCAACTTAAGACGAACCGCCAGGCCGCCCGCGCCGCCGCGACTGACCTGGCCGGCCTCGATTTCGCGGCGCAGGCGCAGCTCGTCGTCGGCCGACTGGGTGACATCGACATAGATCGGATCGAGCCGTTGGATGGTGGAAAGCGCGGTCGCCTGGGCGGCGGTGACCAGGGCGCCCACCGTCACCGCCGAGGCGCCGATGCGCCCGGAGATCGGGGCGGTGACGCGGGTGTAACCCAGGTTGATCCGCGCCGCCTCGGTGGCGGCCTTCTGTTGCTGCACGCTGGCGGCGGCCTGCCCATAGGCCGCCCGCGCGTCGTCGTAGTCCTGTTTGCTGACCGCGTTGATCTTGACCAGGGCGGCGTAGCGCTGCGCCTTGATCTGGGCCGTCGCGACATTGGCCTGGGCGCTGGCCAGCTGGGCCTTTGCCTGGTCGTAGGCCGCCTGATAGGTGGCCGGATCGATGAGGTAGAGCACCTGCCCGGCCCTGACCCGCGAGCCCTCCTGAAAGAGCCGCGCCTTGACGATCCCGTTGACCTGCGGCCGCACTTCGGAAACCTCGAAGGGGCTGGTGCGCCCCGGAAGCTCCGTGGTGAGGGTCACCGGCGCGGCCTGGAGGGTGACCACGCCCACCTCCGGGGGTCCCCGCTCGGGCGGCCCGGCATGGCGCGCGCACCCCGGAAGGCCGAGCGTTAATGCGGCGCCGAGGGCGGTCACGACCAGCCTTGGGGAAACCATGAGCGCCCCTCAACGAAACACTTGAGCGTTAGCGCCCGTGGCGAGGGAGGTATGGCGCGGCGCGGGCATGGTCAAGGCTGGAGAGGCGAGGACCAGGCCTCGTCGATGCGCCGCCTTGCGCCCCGCCAAGCAGCGCCTAAGCTGCGCCACCTCAAATGAGCGTTTGAATCGCAGCCATGACCGAAGCCCGTCTGTCACCGCAGCCGCCCGAATGCGAAAACGCCGAGCGCGAGGCGGCGACCAAGGCGCAGGTGCTGGCGGCGGCGGAGCGGCTGTTCGCCCTACATGGCTTCCGGTCCGTCTCGGTGCGCGACATCACCGCCGAGGCCGGGGTGAATCTAGCCAGCGTCAACTATCATTTCGGCTCCAAGGACGCCCTGCTGTTCGAGATCTTCCGCCGACGGACGGCCGAACTCAACCGCGAGCGGGCGCGGATGCTGCACGAGGCGACGGGTCGCCACGGCGGCAAGCCGCCGGTGCGGGCCATCCTCACCGCCCTCTTCGCCCCGCCCCTGCGCTGGTCGAACCAGGATCACCCGCGCCGCGTCTCGGTGCAGTTCATCATCCGCGCCCGCAGCGAGGGCGCGGGCGCCATCCGCGATGTCCTGCGCACCGACGTCTCCCATCTGCGCCGGTTCGCCGACGCCCTGATCGGCGCCCTGCCCGACCTGCCGCGCGAGGCGGTCTATTGGCGGCTGCACTTCGCGCTCGGCATGATCCACAACAACCGCTTCGCCGAGTTCGACCGTCTGCACGTACTCTCCGAAGGCGCGGCCCGCGAAAGCGACACCGAGGCCTTGCTGAACCGCATGGTGGATTTCGCCGAGGCGGGATTTTTAATCCGGGGACACAATACTTAATATCTCCGACGGAGCCTAAGTGAGTGGGAAGGTCGATTAAGTATTGTGTCCCCAGATTATCTCGCCGCCGCGATCCTCGCCTGGGCGATCTCGATGGCGATGTCGTGGGTGGGGCGCCGCTCGCGCAGGGAGCGTTCGAGAATCTCGTCCAGGGTCTCTGTCAGCCGGCCGAGCTTCATCTCCACCCAGGCCGGATCGTAGGCCTCGCCCGCTTCCAGGCCGCGGATCTCGGCCGCGACGTTGATGATGCCGCCGCCGTTGATGACGAAATCGGGAGCGTAGATCAGGCCCCGCTCGTAGAGGGCGCGGCCGACCTCGGGGCCGGCGAGCTGGTTGTTGGCCCCGCCGGCGACAATCCTGCCCTTGAGCCTGAGTAGGGTTGCCTGGCTGATCGCCCCGCCCAGGGCGCAGGGCGCGAAGACGTCGGCTTCCACGTCGAAGATCGCCTCCGGCGAGACGATCCTGGCCCCGGTGCGCGCCGCCACCGCCGCCACGGCCGCCTCGTTGACATCGGCGATCACCAGATTGGCCCCGTCGGCGGCCAGCTTGTCGGCGAGGTAGGCGCCCACATGGCCGGCGCCCTGGATGGCCACGGTGACGCCTGGCATGTCGCGGCCGAGAACGCGGCGCACGCACAGGGCGATGCCGCGCCGGATACCCTCGGCGGTGATGGGGCTGGGATCGCCGGAGGCGGCCGGGTGGCCCTCCAGGCCGGCGATGTAGCGGGTGGCCTTGCGGGCGTGAGCCAGATCGCCCGGCGACACCCCCACGTCCTCGGCGCTCCAATAGCGGCCGCCCGCCGCCTCAACGGCGCGGCCGAAAGCTTCGAACAGGGCCGGCGTCTTGGCGGTGGCCGAGTCGCCGATGATCACCGACTTGCCGCCCCCGAGTTCCAGGTCGGCGATGGCGTTCTTGAAGCTCATGGCGCGCGACAGGCGCAGGGCGTCGTCGATGGCCGCCTGCTCGCTCGGATAGGGCCACATCCGGCAGCCGCCCGCCGCCGGGCCCCGGGCGGTGGAATGGATGGCGATGAAGCATTTGAGGCGGCTGGCCTCGTCGTGGAAAGCGTGGACGGCCTCGTGGCCTTCGAAGGCGAGGGAATCGAAAACGCTCATGGACGCTCTTGGGATGGGATTTGGCGCAAAGGGCGCCCGCCTCTACGCCGCGCAAGGACGGCTCACAAGCCCGCGCGCGCCGTCTCCGGTGTCGCCGGCGCCCGCGCCGCACCCGGGATGGGCCCGGCGCCGGAAGGGGGGGGCGCGGCCGGGTCGGCGATAAAGGCGGCCACGTCGCGCCAAACATCGACCGCCTGTTTGTCGCGTAGCAGCAGATGATAGCCGGCCCAGTAGTAGGCGGTCCGATCGCCGGGCCCCAGCCGGCGCGCCGCCCCGCGGGTGGCCGACTTAGGAATGATGTCGTCGTGGGCGCCGTAGAGATAAAGGGTCGGGGCGCGCACCTGGCCGACCTCGCGCCAGGCCCGCTCCATGGTGGTGACCAGGCCATAAAGGGTGTCGAGCCGGGCGCCCCAGATCATCAGGGGATCGCGGCTCATGGCGATCAGCTCGGCGCGGTTGTCGGTGGGGGTGACCTTGCGGGTCAGCCAGTCGGGCGGGGTGAGCACGTCGGCCGGCGCGGCGTGGGCGGCCAGCCACAGCAGGGTCTTGTTGGGCAGCGGCTGGGTCGACCAGCCCCAAACCGCCGGCGCCAGGAGGATCAGGCGGTCGGCGGCCGGCGGCCGATCCGAGGCGAAGGCCTCGATGGCCACCGCCCCGCCCAGGCTCTCGCCGGCGACGGCGATGATCGTGTTCGGGTAGCGTTGCCGCGCCAGGGCGACCAGGGTGCGCAGGTCCTCGGTCTTGAGATCGTCGGGGGCCCAGACGCCGCGGCCGGGCGAGCGGCCGAAACCGCGCTGGTCGTAGGCCAAGGTGGCGATCCCCTTGGTCGCCCAATAGGGCGCGGCCAGATGAAAGGCGTTGGCGTAGTCGTTCATGCCGTGGACGCCCACCACCACCGCCCAGGGCGCGCCGCCGGCCGCCTCCCAGCGGGTGAGGCCGAGGCGCGTCCCGTCGAAGCTGACGAAGCGATGCGCTTCCAGGTGCGGGCCGACGAAACCGGCGTCCGGCCGGCCGGCCCGTTGGAGGGTGGGCGCGCAGGCGGCCAGCAAGGCCGCGAGAAGGAGGGCGAGGGCGCGCCTCATGCGGCGAGGATGTGCGCCACCCGCCGGCGCAGATATGGCGTGACCTCGGCCTCGAACCAGGGATTGTGGTTCAGCCAATGGGAGTTGCGCCACGAGGGATGGGGCAGCATCAGCACCTCCGGCAGGGTGTCGCGCCAGGCGCGCACAGCGGCGTCCATGGAGCCCTTGGCCGCCGCCCCCAGCGCCCACAGATGGGCCGGGCGGCCGACCAGGAGGGTGAGTTCGACCTTGGGCAAGGCGGCGATCAGGCGCGCCCGCCACAGGGCCGCGCAGCACGCCGGCGGCGGATGGTCGCCGCCGCCCGCCGCCGTGCCCGGATAGCAGAAGGCCATGGCGGCCATGCCGATGGCGGGATGACCGTAGAAGGTCTCGCGGTCCACCCCCAGCCAGCCGCGTAGCCGCTCGCCCGAGGGATCATCGAAGGATTTGCCGCTCATGTGGACGAGGCGGCCGGGCGCCTGACCGCAGATCAGCAGGCGCGTCGCGGCGCCCACCTGCAAGACCGGTCTCGGCTCATGGCCGAAGTCGGGAGCGCAGGCGCGGCAGGCGCGGATGTCGGCAAGGAGGGCGTCGAGGCTCACCGGCCCGATGTAGTGCGCTTCAGCGGGCGAAGAAGGCTTTTTCCCTGGCGACGATGGGAGCGAAGGAGGGGCGGGCCAGGATGGCCTCGACGAAGGCGGCCGTCCTGGGGTGGGCGGCGGCGTCCACGGTCACTCCAAGATGGGCTAGGTTGACGAACGGGCTGGCCACCGCCAGATCGGCCAAGGTCAGGCGGTCGTCCACCAGATATCCGGAAGTCGGCATCACCCGCTCGATGTAGTCGATGAGGGGCGGCAGCTCCTCGTCCCGCGCCTTGTCAGCGGCGGCCAGGTCGCCTTCCCGGCCCAGAAAACGCGGCGCCACCACCCGATTGAAGAAAAGTTTGCCCATGCAGGCGGCGAGGATGGTGTCGGCGAATTCCTCGTACCAGATCGTTCGCGCCCGGCTCGCCGGCGCGGCGGGGATCAGCGGCGGGTCGGGAAACTTCGCCTCGAGATAGGTGATGATAGCGGTGGAATCGGAGATGGCGAAATCGCCGTCGCGAAAGCCCGGCATCTTGCCAAACGGGCTGGCCTCGCGGAACGCCGGATCCTGGTCGCCGATGCCGACGGGCCGGGATTCCACCTCCAGCCCCTTTTCGGAAATATAGGCCAAGGTCTTGCGCACGAAGGGCGACATGGACGAGCCGTAGAGGATCATGGGAATCTCCAGAGGCGGCCCGCCGCCTGTTTGGGTTCGCTATTGCAGCAGCTTGTCGCTGGTGGCGGCGAGATGGGCGAGCAGGCTCTTGGCCCCTCCCGAGGCCAGCGGGGCGGCGAAGTCCGAGCGGCGGGTGGTGAGCTGGCTGATGGCGTCATAGTAGACATCGACGATCTTCCAGCCGCCGGCGGCGGCGTGCATGCGGTAGAGCAGATTGACCGTCTTGCCATCGGAAGTGGTGAGGCGGCAGCGTACGATCTTGTCGGCCCCCCGGCTCTGAACCATCGAATCGATCTCGAACTTTTCGCCGCCGAACCGGTCGAAGTTGTGGGCGTAGCTGGCGATGGTGAGCCGGGTGAACGCCCGGATCAGGGCCTGGCGATCGGACTCGGACATCGTCGCCCAGGCCGGCCCGACCGCGAAGCGGGTCATCACCGGCAGGTCGAAGGCCTCCGCGACCGCCGGGATCAATTTGCGGTAGCGGCCCATGGCCCCCAGCGCCGGCCCGGCCTTCATGGTGTCGATGAGCGCGCGGTCGAAGGTCTCGATCCGGGCCGCCGCCGGATCGGACGGGGCGGCGCGGACGACGGGCGCCTGGGCGGCCAGGGCCAGGGCGACCGGGATCAAAAATGGACGAATGGCGCGCACTCGAATCCTCTCCGCGATTGAAACGGACGCTCCGTTTGCCGCCCGAACGTGGCCAACTTATGCCACGCTCCGGCTAACCCATGTGGAAGACGCACAACTTGTTGCCGTCCAGATCGCGGAAATAGGCGCCGTAGAAGGTCTCGCCGCGCAGGCCCGGCGCGCCCTCGTCCTTGCCGCCGGCGGCCAGAGCCCTGGCGTGGGTCTTGTCCACCAGTTCGCGCGACGGCGCGGCCAGCGAGACCATGGTCCCGTTGCCGGCGGTGGCCGCCTTTTCGTCATAGGGCCGGCAAACCGCCATCATGGGCCCGCGCTCCGACGAGCCATAGCCCTGCAGGCGGTCCATGGTCATGGTGCGCTTGGCGCCCAGTTCGCCCAGCACGGCGTCGTAGAAGGTCTTGGCCTTCTCAAAATCGTTGCTGCCCAGGGTTACATAGCCGATCATGCGCCGCTCCCGCCAAAAGATGGGCGTCCTAGTGGCCCGGCGGCGGGCGAATTGGCAAGCGAAAACGGCCGGCCGGCGGTGGCGCGAAGGATGATCGGGATGAGCTTGCGGGATCCAGATTCACCCAACGCTGACCAGATCGAACATTGGAACGCCGCCGCCGGCGACACCTGGGCGGCGATGACCGATCGGCTCGACCGCATGATCGCCCCGCTGGGACAGGCGGCCATGGAGGCGCTGGCGCCCGCGGCGGGCGAGCGGCTGATCGACATCGGCTGCGGCTGCGGCCAGACGACGCTCGATCTGGCCAGGCGCGTGGGCAAGGAGGGCGCCGTGCTGGGCGTCGATATCTCGCTCCCGATGCTGGCGATCGCCCGCGACCGGGCCGCCCGGGCGGCCCTCGCCCAGGCCGCGTTCCTGCGGGCCGACGCCCAGACCCATGCTTTCGAAGCCGGCGGGTTCGACGCCGCCTTTTCCCGCTTCGGGGTGATGTTCTTCGCCGACCCGGCGGCGGCGTTCGCCAACATCCGCGCCGCCCTGGCCCCCGGCGGGCGCCTCGCCTTCCTCTGCTGGCGCGCGGCGGCCGAGAACCCGATGATGACGGTCCCCTTCGTCGCCGCCCTGCCCCATCTGCCGCAAGCGCCGCCGCCGCCCGATCCCCTCGCCCCGGGACCCTTCGCCTTCGCCGACAAGGACCGCGTGCGCGGCGCCCTGGCCGCCGCCGGCTTCAGCGATATGGACATCGCCGCCAACGACCAGCCGATCGGCGGCGCCGATCTCGACGAGGCGGTCGATACCGCCCTGAAGGTCGGGCCGCTGGGCGCCATCCTGCGCGAACGCCCGGAACTGCGAGGGACGGTGATCGACGCGGTCCGCGCCGCCCTCGCGCCCTTCGCCACCGACGCCGGGGTCATGTTCGATTCCGCGACCTGGATCGTCACCGCGCGCAACGCCGGCCATCCTCCCTCCTGAACCGAGACCGGAACGACGCCATGGCCGAGCCCGAGATCATCCTTCATCACTACGACGCCTCGCCGTTTTCGGAGAAGGCGCGGCTGATGCTGGGCCTGAAAGCCCTGGCGTGGCGATCGGTGCTGACGCCCAACATCATGCCCAAACCGGACCTCACGGCGCTGACCGGCGGCTATCGGCGGGCGCCGGTGATGCAGAGCGGGGCGGACATCTTCTGCGACAGCCAGGCGATCCTGGGCGAGATCGAACGGCGCGCCCCGGCGGCGGGCGGCGAGGCGGGCCTGGCCTGGGCGGTCAATCTGTGGGCCGACCGGCTTTTTTTCATGGCCACCGTGCCGATCATCTTCGGCGAGCTGAGCGACCGGACGCCGCGCGCCTTCATCGCCGACCGCGAAAAGCTCACCGGCCGGCCGTTCGACGTCGCGGCCATGAAGGCCGCCGCCGGGCCGATGCGCGCCCAGTGGCGCGGGCAGGCGGCCTGGATCGAGGGCGCGCTGGAGGCCGGCGGTCGCGACTTCCTGGCCGGCGACGCGCCCGGCCTGGCGGATATTTCCGCCTATATGAACGTCTGGTTCCTGGCCGGCGTGACGCCCCGTGTCGCCGAGGCCCTGCTGGACGGGCTGAGCCGCGTCCAGGCCTGGCGGATCCGCCTCGCCGCCATCGGCCACGGCCGGCGGGCCGAGATGACCGGCCTCGAAGCCCTGGAGGTCGCCCGCGCCGCCGAGCCGGCGCCCGCCCCCGCCCACGACGGCGCCGATCCGTCGGGGCTGTCGCCGGGGGCGGACGTGATCGTCATGGCCGACGACTACGGCCGCGACCCGATATCGGGAACCCTGGTCGCCGCCACCCCCAGCCGCCTGGTCATCGCCCGCGACACGCCGTCGCTGGGCCGCTTGCAGGTGCATTTCCCGCGCGTCGGCTACATCCTGCAAGCCGCGCCGTGACCGCGCCCAGTCGCCAAGGCCGGCGGCCGGCGACGATCGCCGCTCTCATTGCCTTTCAGCGCGTCTTATAGGAAACGCGGCATCCACGGATAGTCGCCGACCGCCGGCAACAGGAAGATCGCCAGATTGGCGAGAAAGGCGACGTTCCAGAGGATCGTCCTCAGCGTCGAACGATTGCCGAGATAGGCCAGCACATAGGCGAAGCGCAGCACCAGAAACCCTATCGAAAGCTCGTCGATCAAAGGCTGGGGGGCGGCGCGGAACTCGGCGAGAATGACCGCGGTGGCGAAGAACGGATAGGTCTCGATGCCGTTCAGATGAGCGCCCAGCGCCCGCCCTTTCAGAGGGGCGCCGTAGAAGGAGGGATCTCGCGGCCTGGAATTGTCGAAGGTTCGATAATTCAGCGCCTTAACCGGCGCCACGGTGAGCAGATAGAGCAGAACCGCTCCCAGCAAGCACCAATCAGCGATGGTCATGCGCCCCTCCCCTAAAGCGCCGACGCTATCGCGACGGGGCCGTGGGCGCACGACATTTCAAACTGGCGCACCGCCGGTAGAAAGAAAGATTCAGACTCTCGTCACCGCAGGGCCAGCACGGCCAGCGAGCCGACGCCCGCCAGCCAGCAATAGATGGCGAAGGGGGTGAAGCCCTTGGCTTCGTGGGCCTTGAACCAGCGCATCAGAAGGGCCGTGGCGATCAGGGCGGTGAGGCCGGCGACGACCCCGGCCAGGAGGGCGGCGCCGCCGAAATGGCCGTGGTGGCGGATGAGCTTGGGCGCTTCCAGCGCCACCGCGCCCAGGATGATCGGGGTAGCGGTCAGGAACGAGAACCTGGCCGCGTCCTCGTGGCTCAGGCCGCGAAGATAGCCGCCGGCCATGGTGGCCCCGGACCTGGACATGCCGGGGATCAGCGCCAGGCACTGGCAAAGGCCGATGATCAGGGCGTCGATCCAGCCGAGGGCGGCGAGCGGGCGGGTGGCGCGGCGCCCTATGCGTTCGGCGGCGAACAGCATGACCCCGTTGACGATCAGGAAGGCGGCGGCGAGGATCGGGTTGGCGAATCCGGCGCGCAGGATCTTCTCGAACGCGAAGCCGATGATCACCGCTGGAATCGTGGCCACCACCACCCGCCAGAACAGGCGCCGGTCGTCGCCGCCGGCCGGGTCGCGAAACCGCAGCACCGAAACCGCGAAGCCTAGCCAGTCGCGCCAGAAATAACCCAGCAGGGCGATCGCCGTCCCCAGGTGCATCACCGCCAGGAAAGGCAGGAACCCCTCGGCGGCCTGGTCGATGTTCCAGCGCAGCAGGGCCGGCAGGATCACCGCGTGCCCCAGGCTGGAGATGGGGAAAAGCTCGGTGATCCCCTGCAGGATCGCCATGACGATGGCTTGGAAGGGGGTCATGCGGAAGGCTCCGTTGGAATGGCTGGGGCGGCTAGAACCGCCGCGCGACGCCGACGTAGGCCTGGACACCGGGTGTTCGGTTGTTCAGACCCAGATTAACCCCGCCATCGAGCTGGAGGTTCGGATGGCTGGGCGGAATCCAGGCGGCGCCGAGGTCGGCGGAGACCTGGGTGGTTCGCCCGGCGGGATCGAAATCGATATCGCTCCACAGTTCGACCGACAGGGTGACCGCTTTCGAAATCGGCCGGGCGAGGCCGATCAGGCCCGAGGTGTTGAGGTGATGGCCGCCGCCGACCGCGTTGCGGACCAGATCGACCTCCGGATCGGTCACCAGTTGCACGTTCATCGGCAGATTGACGCTCAAGGGCGCGATCAGGCCACCCTCCACCGCCCCGTCACCCAGACCCGCGCTGGCGGTCGGCGCCTTGATGTAGGGCACGAGCGCGAAGCCGACGGCGCCGCCGTCGTCGCCGGCGAGATTCCATTTCAACCGCGCGAAAAGGTCGCCCACCCCGCTCTGGCGGGACGACCGGCCGGTGGCGCGGTCGCGGACGGTGACAATCTCCACCGGCGTCATGCTCAACTCGACATCGAGGGTATTGGCGAGACCCAGCTTCAGGGTCGGATCGGCGATCAGCCAGGTGGTCGTGGTCGCGCCGCCGGAGCGATCGTAGGTGACGTCGGCGAGGTCGGTTTCGATCTGGACATGGCCCGCGTCCACCGTGCAGGGCGACGTCGATTTGGTGGGCCGATCGACGCAAAACGGCCGCAGGTCCGCCGTCGGCGTCGGATCGAACAGCGTAAACCCGCTCTTGTCCGGCGGCGGCGGGGCCTGCTGGGCGGCGGCGGCGATCGGGAGCGCCAGGGCCACCGACAAAACCGCGCCGTCGAGAGCGGATCGCAGACTGGTCACGGGCGCGCGTCCGCCGCCACGCCTAACCAGGGTTGGAGGCCTGGGCGATCGCCTGTTTGACGTTGACGTTCAGTTTTTCCATCAATTGGATGAGGAGGGCGTTCTGGTATTCCAGGTGCTCCAGGATGACCTCTATCTCCTTTTCCGCCTTCACATTGATGTCCAGGTCGTGTTCGGCCCGCGCATCGGCGTGCGCGCCCTGCACGTTCTGCCCGACCATGATCAGCGGCATCAGCAGGATCTGGATCACATTGGAGATGAACAGATACAAGACGAAACCCATCGCCGGGTCGAACCGCATCGACCTTGGGGCGAGCAGGTTCCAGCTCAGCCAGAACAGCGTCCAGGCGAAGATGCACAGAAAGAACCCCATGGTGCCGACGCGGGTGGTGATCCACACCGCCAGACGGTTGAGAGGCGAGAGCTTTTCCTGCTGTTCCTTGTTGATGTCGCGCGGCGGCTTTCGGGCCTTGCGCAGGGCCGCCAGAGAGGTGGGCGGCGGCGTCGGCGGCGGGTTGTCGGGCATCTGAGGGTCTCCGTTGAGCGGGGCCAAGCTGGCCGCATTGTGACCGCATCGGCGTGATTCGACCATGACGGCGGAACACCGGCCGGCGAGCTTCCTTCAGACGATTTTACCAAACAGGGCGCCCAGCCCCGAGGTGGTGGCCATGGCCAAGGCGCCCCAGAAGGTCACCCGCAGCGTGCCGCGCCAGATACGCGCGCCGCCGGCCCTGGCGCCGATCGCGCCCAACCCGGCGAGAAAGAGGAGCGACGCGCCGGCGACCAGGGGCGCTAGCAGGCCGACGGGGGAGAGGATCACCATGGCCAGGGGCGCGGCGCTTCCCACGCTGAACGAAGCGGCCGAGGCGAACGCGGCCTGCACCGGACGGGCGCCGGTCGCCTCCGAAAGGCCCAGTTCGTCGCGCGCGTGGGCTCCCAGGGCGTCCTTGGCCATCAATTGCCGGGCGACCTCGGACGCCAGCCCCGGATCCACGCCGCGCTCGACGTAGATCGCCGAAAGCTCCTGCCGCTCGGCCTCAACATCCTCGTGGAGTTCGGCGCGTTCGCGGTCGAGCAGGGCTTTTTCGCTGTCGAGTTGCGAGCTGACCGAAACATATTCCCCCGCCGCCATGGACATCGCGCCGGCCACCAGGCCCGCCGCGCCGGTGATCAGCACCGTGTGCGGCGTGGCGGCCGCGGCGGCGACGCCGAGGATCAGGCTGCTGGTGGAAAGGATGCCGTCGTTGGCCCCGAGCACCGCCGCCCGCAGCCAGCCGATCCGCGAGACGACGGCATTTCCGTCGTGGCCCTTCGTTGTCTCCATGCCCGCTTCCCCTTTCTCCAAGCCCTAAGCCGGATCGTCCAGGCTGAACCGGTCGTCGTCCTCGTGGAAGGCGAAGATCTCGGCGAAGCGGCCCCAGGAGACGATGGCGTCCATGGTTTCCTCGGCATAGGCCTCCGACATGAAATCCTCCAGCTCGTCGCGGAAGCGGCGGGCCGGGGCCTGATGCGAGGCGCGGTCGTCGAGGACCCGGCGGATGTGGGCGGCCAGGGGCACATAGGCCAGCAGATGCTGGGCGAAGAGCTGCTTGCGCGCGTCCACGTCGGCGGCGTCGTAGCGGCGGGCGGCTGGGGTGAGGCGGATGGCGCGCCCGTCGATCTCGGCGAAGCGCATCAGCTGCAGGGTCTCGGCGATCGGCAGCAGTTCGTCGGCCTCCAGGCTCAGGTCGCGGCCCAGGGCCCCCAGTTCGGCCGCGCCGTTGTTGGGCGAGGCGGCCAGGGCCTCGATCATCCCCGAAAGGGTGTTGGTGGAAACATGGCTCAGGGCCATGCCCAGGCCGACCCCCGGCGCATCGGCTTGGCGGGCCGGCGGCCGGACGGGCCGCGCGGTCATCCGGGCGTAGATGTCGTCCACCAGGGCGCGGAAGGCGGGATCAAGGCGCTTGCGCGGCTGGGGCAGACCGACCTTGATCTCGGCGATCACCCGCCCGGGATTGGAGGAAAAGACCAGGATGCGGTCGCACATCAGGACCGCCTCCTCGATATTGTGGGTGACCATGAGGATCGAGCGGATCGGCATCCGCCCTTCCGACCACAGGTCCAGCAGATCGGTGCGCAGGGTCTCGGCGGTGAGTACGTCCAGGGCGCTGAACGGTTCGTCCATCAAGAGGACCGAGGGCTGGACGACCAGGGCGCGAGCCAGGCCGACGCGCTGGCGCATGCCGCCCGACAGCTCCTTGGGATAGGCGTTCTCGAATCCGTCCAAGCCGATGAGGTCGATGGCCGCCAGGGTGCGCTTGCGCCGCTCGACTGTCGGCACGCCGCGAGCCTCGAGGCCCAGCTCGACGTTCTTCTGCACGGTCAGCCAGGGGAAGAGGGCGAAACTCTGGAACACCATGGCGACGCCGCGGGCGGCGTTGTCGCCCTCCATGTCGCTGACCTTCACCGACCCGCCCGTGGGCTCGATCAGGCCGGCGATGGAGCGCAGCAGGGTCGACTTGCCCGATCCCGAACGGCCGAGCAGGCCGACGATCTCGCCCGGCTTCAAGGTGAGGTTGACATCGTCGAGCACCAGCAGGCCCGCCCCCCCGCCCTTGCCGTAGACGTGCTTCAGGCCTTTGACCTCCACCAGCGGGGCGTCGGTCTGGGCGGGTCTCTCCAGGGTCATGCTCATGGCCTGCGGTCCTCTAATCCAGCCGAAGATGCTTTTCGGCATAGGCGTACATCGGCCGCCACAGCGAGCGGTTGAGCACGATGACGAAGACGCTCATCACCGAAATGCCGAGCGCCACGCGAGGATAGTCGCCGGCGGCGGTGGCCCTGGCGATGAAGGCCCCCAGACCCGCCGCTTCGAGCCGCGTGTGGCCCCAGCTTACCACCTCGGCGACGATGCTGGCGTTCCACGAACCGCCCGACGCGGTCAGGGCGCCGGTGACGTAATAGGGGAAGATGCCGGGCAGGATAAAATCCCGCCACTTCTGCCACGAACGCAGGTGGAAGACGCCGGCCGCCTCCTTCAGGTCGCCCGGAAGCGCGCTGGCCCCGGCGACGACATTGAACAGGATGTACCACTGGGCGCCCAGGATGATCAGCGGCGAGAGCCAGATGTTGGGGTCCAGCCGCCAGGCGATGATGGCGATGACCGCGATCGGGAAGAGCAGATTGGCCGGAAAGGCGGCCAGGAACTGGGCCACCGGCTGGATGCGCTGCGACCAGGCCGGCCGCAGACCAATCCACACCCCGACGGGTACCCAGATGGCGCTGGCGACGGCGATGAGCACCAGAACCCGGGCCAGGGTGAACAGGCCAAGGCCCACGGCGGTCAGCGCGTCGCGAAAGGTCAATGTGGTGTGAATGTAGTTGTAGATCGTCCACGCCGCCCACGTCGCCGCGACGACGACCGTCGCGATCCACAGCTGGTCGAACCACCGGCCGGCGCCGCCGCCCGCGAACCTCGGCAGCGGGACTCTCGGCAGCGCGGGCCGGGGAAGCGCGGCGACCGCGCGCCCGACCGGCGCCGCGATCCGCCGAAAGACGCGGGTTCGGCGCAGGACGTCGAAGAACCACGACTTGGGCTCCTCCTGCGAGGCGGTCTGCTCGAAGCGAAACTTGTCGGCCCAGGCGACGACGGGGCGGAACAGGAACTGATCGTAAAGGACGATCACCACCGCCATCGCCCCCACCGCCCAGGCGACGGCGGCGAAGTCCCGCAGCTCGATGGCCAGGGCGATCCACGAACCGATGCCGGGCAGGGTGGCGGTGGTCTTGCCCACGGTGATGGCTTCGGAGGCGACCACGAAGAACCAGCCGGCGGACATCGACATCATGGTGTTCCACACCAGGGCGGGGGTGGCGAACGGCAGCTCGAACCTGATGAACCGCCGCCAGGGCGAAAGGCCGAACTGGCGGGCGACCTCGTCCAGGTCGCCGGGCAGGGTGCGCAGCGACTGGTAGAAGCTGAAGGTCATGTTCCAGGCCTGGGCGGTGAACACCGCGAAGATCGAGGCCAGCTCGACGCCGAGCTCGCTGGTGGGAAAGAGGCCCATGAAGAAGGTCACGGTGAAGGTGAGGAACCCCAGCACCGGCACCGACTGCAGGATGTCGAGCATGGGAACGATGACCAGCTCGGCCTTGCGGCTCTTGGCCGCCACCGTCGCCACCACCAAGGTGAAGATCAGGGAGGCGAAGATGGCCGCGAACATCCGAAGGGTGGTGCGAAGGGCGTATTCGGGCAGGCGGGCCGGATCGAGAACGACCGGAGCGGTGTGCAGATCGGCCAGCGGCTGGCCCATCTGCTGGGCACCGTGAACCACCAGCACCGCCGCGGCGCCGATCAGGGCCAGAGCGATCAGGTCGTAGCGGTTGGGCGCGAAGCGGGCGCGCGCGAACCTGACCAGCAGGCGCCCGTTCATCCGCTCGGCGGGAAGGAAGACCATGAACTCGCCTCGTGTCAGCCGCGTCGGCCGTCACGAGGCGCCTGATGAACTCAGGGCCGGCGGGACAACCTAAAGCGGCCCGATAGGTGGACCAGGACTGTCGCTAGGCATCGGTTTTTCAAGTTTTCCAGCAAGGCGGCCCGTCGTCGCGGGGTGCGACGGCGCGCGCGCGCCGAGGCGATTGGTCTTATATCCGCCCTTAAGTCAACCCCGCCGCGCGGATGGGCTAGCGCCCGCGCGCGCCGCCAGCGGAGGCGTGAAAACTTTGCATCGCCGGCCCGCCGCCCGCTAATAGGCGGCGCGCCCTTGGAGCCCCGTGCATCGATGTTGACCCTCTTTCCCCCCGCGTCCGACCCTCCGGCGGCGATCTGGCTCGATCTGCTGGACCCCACGCCGGAGGATCGGGCGCGGGCCGAGGCAATCGCCGGCGCGGGCCTGCCGACCCGCGAGGCCCTGAGCGAGATCGAAACCTCCAGCCGCATCCGCATGCAGGGCGGCGTCCTTTACATGAGCATGCCGTCGGCGGCGCCGCGCGGGCTGGGCGATCAGGGCGGCGGGACGGGCGGCGGCCCACCCGGCGCGCCGATCGGTTTCGTGCTTTCCAAGGCGCGGCTGGCCACCGTGCGCTTCGCGCCGCTCCCCTCGTTCGACGCTGTATCGCGGCGGTTCGCGGACGGGCAAGAGGCCCCCGCCTCCGGTCTCGAGGTTTTCATCGAACTGTGCGAGGAGATCGTCGACCGGGTCGCCGACGGCCTGGAAAACCTGGCCGCCGATATCGACGTCCTGTCGCGGGCCGCCTTTCACGTCGATGATCCCAAGGGCCGCCAGCCGGTGCGCTCGAACCGGCTGCTGCGCCTGCAGCTTCGCCGGATCGGGCGGCTGGGGGACCGCCTCTCGCAGGTGCGCGACGGCCTGTTGGGCCTGGCGCGGGTGACCGCCTATGCGACCCAGAACACCAAGGATTGGCCCGGCGCGCCGCCGCCGGCGCGCCTGGCCAGCCTGACCGCCGACATCGTCTCCCTGAGCGACTACGAGGCGCACCTTTCCAACAAGATTCAGTTCCTGCTCGACGCCATGGTCGGCCTGATCAGCATCGCCCAGAACGACATCTTCAAGGTGCTGACCATCGTCTCCATCGTCGGCATCCCGCCGACCCTGGTGGCCAGCCTCTACGGCATGAACTTCCATAACATGCCCGAGCTTTCCTGGTCGTTCGGCTATCAGTGGGGCCTGTCGATGATCGTGCTCAGCGCCATCGTTCCGGTGGTGTGGTTCAAGATCAAAGGATGGTTCTAAGGGGAGGGTGGGATGGAAATAGAGAGACGCGACTTCCTGCGGCTGGCGGCGGCGTCGGCCGGCGCGGCGGGAGGCGGCGCGGGCGCGGCGGCGATCGCCAGGGCACTGGCCCTGCCCGCCCATGGCCGCACCGGGACGATCGCCGATGTCGAGCATGTGGTGATCCTGATGCAGGAGAACCGCTCGTTCGACCACTATTTCGGGACCCTGCGCGGGGTGCGCGGGTTCGACGACCCACGCCCCATCCCGCTGCCCGGCGGCCAGCCGGTGTGGTTCCAGCCCCGAACGCCGAGATCGGGGGCGGCGGGATCGACCGAAACCCTGCTTCCCTTCCGGCTAAACACCGATGCGTCCAGCGCCCAGAGGCTCCAGAGCCTCGATCACTTCTGGAAGGGTTCGCACGACAAATGGAAGCATTACGACGCCTGGCCAGCGGTCAAGGGGCCGCTGACCATGGGCTATTTCACCCGCCAGGATATCCCCTTCTACTACGCCCTGGCCGACGCCTTCACGGTCTGCGACGCCTATTACTGCTCGCTGTTTGGGCCGACCAATCCCAACCGGATGTTCCTGTTCACCGGCACCAGCGGGCTGGCGGTGGGCGAGGCGGGCCGCCCGGCGGTGGCCAATGTCGATGACGGCAACTACACCGCCGACGCGGCGCGGGATAAGGCGGCCTTCAAGGGTTACGGCTGGACCACCTACGCCGAGCGCCTGCAGAAGGGTGGCGTGTCGTGGAAGCTCTATCAGGAATACGACAACTACGGCGACAATTCCCTGGCCTTCTTCGCCGCCTTTCGCGGGTTGGACGTGGGGTCCGACCTCTATCGGCGCGGCCGGGCGTGGGCGCCCGGATCGACCCGCGAAAACATGACGACGACCTTCGGCGAGCCCCTGGTGGCGGCGTTCGAGCGCGATGTCCGGACCGGCGCCCTGCCCCAGGTGTCGTGGATCGTCGCCCCGACCAGGCTCTGCGAGCACCCCGACAACCCGCCCGGCTACGGCGAGACCCTGACCGCCCGCCTGCTCGATGTTCTGACCGCCAATCCAAAGGTGTGGGGCAAGACCGCGCTGCTGATCGACTACGACGAGAACGACGGCTTCTTCGATCACCTGCCGCCGCCCCTGCCGGCGACCGATCCATCCGTCGGCAAGAGCACCGTCGATGTCGCCGGCGAAAACTATCGCGGTGTGCCGGTGGGTCTGGGCCCGCGGGTTCCCATGCTGGTCGTCTCGCCTTGGACCAAGGGCGGCTGGGTCAATTCTCAGGTCTTCGACCACACCTCGGTCATCCGCTTTCTCGAAGCGCGGTTCGGCGTCGTCGAGCCCAACATCACGCCCTGGCGGCGCGCCGTGGCGGGCGATCTGACCTCGGTGTTCGACTTCAGCCGCGCCGACAGCGGCCGGCGGGCGGCGCTGCCGGACACCGCCGCGACCCAGGCCCGGGTCGATCGGACCGCCCGGCTGCCCAAGCCCGCCCCGCCCGCCGTCCAGGCCCTGCCCCGGCAGGAGAGGGGGCGGCGACCTGCCCGCGCCCTCCCCTACGATCTGCAGATCCATGGCGTCGTCGATCGCGGGCGCGGCGTTCTGCGCCTGACCTTCGTCAACCGGGGCGCGGCGGGGGCCGCTTTCAATCTCTACCGGGCCGGCGGCGACCCCAGGTTCTACACCGTCGAGGCCGGCAGGGAGCTTGCCGACGCCCTGCCGACCGGCGCCGCGCCCTACGATGTCTCGATCTTCGGCCCCAACGGTTTTCTCCGCCGCTTCCGGGGCGGGCCGGCCGGCGGCGCGGTCGAGGTGGAAGCGGCGCACGACCGGCGCGGCGCGCGCCTGGCGCTCACCTTGCGAAACACCGGAGACGCGGCCGTCGTCCTGACCGTCCGGCCGGGCGACTATCCGGCCGGCGGCTCGCGCCGCCATCGGCTGGCCCCCGGCCAGGCCGCGCGAGACCTATGGAGCCTCGATCCCGCCGCCCCCTGGTACGACCTGACGGTCACCAGCGACGCCGATCCGGCCTTCCTGCGCCGCTTGGCCGGCCACCTGGAGACCGGGCGCCCCAGCCTCACCGACCCGGCGATCGGGCGGGGGTGAGGCCATCCTCAGCTCTCCGCCATCGACGGATAGCGCCAGTCCGTCGGGGGATCGAACGTCTCCTTGATCGTGCGCGGCGAGACCCAGCGGGCCAGGTTCCAGATCGAGCCGGCCTTGTCGTTGGTGCCCGACGCCCTGGCCCCGCCGAACGGCTGCTGGCCGACCACCGCGCCGGTGGGCTTGTCATTGATGTAGAAGTTGCCGGCGGCGTGGCGCAGGCGGTCGGCGGCGGCGGCCACGGCGGCGGGGTCGGCGGCGAACACCGCGCCGGTGAGGCCATAGTCGCTGGACCGGTCGATCAGGTCCAGCACCTCGTCCCAACGGTCCTCGTCGTAGAGATGGGCGGCGACGATGGGGCCGAAGAATTCCTCGCGCATGAACCGCGAGCGGGGATCGTCCACCTCCAGCAGGGTGGGGGCGACGAACCAGCCCCGCATCCCGGCCGCCGTCCCGCCGGCCAGAACCTTGACGCCGGCCGAGGCGCGCGCCTCCTCCTGGGCCCCGGCCAGGCGGGTGAAGGCCTTCTGGTCGATCACCGCGCCCATGAAGGTCCTGAAATCGGCCACGTCGCCCATGCGGATGGCGGCGATCTCGGCGACCAGGCGGTCGCGCAGCTCCGGCCACAGGCGCTGGGGAATGAAGAGGCGCGAGGCGGCCGAACATTTCTGCCCCTGGTATTCGAAGGCCCCGCGGACGATGGCGGTGGTCAGGGCGGCGAGGTCGGCGCTCTCATGGGCCAGGATGAAGTTCTTGCCGCCGGTCTCGCCGACCACCCGGGGATAACTTCGGTAGGACCCCGCGCCGACCCGGCGCAGGATGTCGTTGAACACCCCCGTCGAGCCGGTGAAATGCACCCCCGCCAGGTCGGGGCTGGCCAGGGCGATATCGGAGGCCAGGGCGGGATCGGCGTAGACGAGGTTGATCACCCCGTCGGGCAGGCCCGCCTCGATGAGCAGGCGCATGACGAAGTGGGCTGCGTAGCGGGCCGTCGCCGAGGGCTTCCAGACCACCGTATTGCCCATCAGGGCCGGGGCGCTCGGCAGGTTTCCAGCGATGGCGGTGAAATTGAACGGGGTGGCGGCGAAGACGAAGCCCTCGAGGGGCCGGTAGTCGATCTCGTTTCGCGCGCCCTCCGGCGACAGCGGCTGCTCGCCATAAAGTCGCCGCATGAAATCGACGTTGAAGCGCCAGAAATCGATCAGTTCGGCGGCCGAATCGATCTCGGCCTGATAGGCGGTCTTAGATTGGCCGAGCATGGTGGCGGCGTTGAGTTCGGCCCGGCGCGGGCCGGCCAGAAGGTCGGCGGCGCGCAGGAACACCCCGGCCCGCTCCCGCCACGGCGCGCGCGACCAGGCCGGCCAGGCGCGGCCGGCGGCCGCGATGGCGGCCTCGATCTCGGACGCGCCGCCGATGTGGGCCCGCGCCAGAACCTTGCCGTGGTCATGCGGGGCGACGGACGGCTCGAGAACGCCGGTGCGCACTTCCCGGCCGCCGATGACCAGAGGCAGTTCGATCTCCTCGCCGGCCATGCGCGCCAGGGCGCCCTTGAGCGCGGCGCGCTCGGGCGAGCCGGGCGCATACCCCAGCACCGGCTCGTTGCGCGCCGGCGGCGGGGACGCCTCGCCGGCGTTGGAAGTCTGGAAAGTCCTGTTCATGAGCACTCCGCGGCGAGGTTGAAGCTGACCCTATACCCAAGGCGTGTTTCAGGCGACGCGGCGAGGCTCTTCCAGCGTCAGGTGCGCGATATAGCCCGAACGGCTTTCGCCCGCCGCTCGCGCCAGGGCGTCGAGGCGATGCAGCACCCGCCTGGGCAAGGTGATGTTCACGCGCTCGGTGGTGTCGTCGAACAGGGCGGGGTCCAGGGCGATGACGCCGAACGCCCATCCCGCGTGGTCGGGGTCCGCCCGCACCGCTTCCAGACTAGACGGCGCGGGAATGGCCTCGCCGGCGTCGAGGGCCGCGTCGATCCAGGCGGCGGCGGCTTCTTCCGCGCCGGCCACCGCCTCGTCCAAGGTGTCGCCGGCGGAAAAACAACCGGGCAGATCGGGGACGATGACGCCAAAGGCCATGGCCTCGTCGCCAGGTTCGATCACGATGGGATAGCGCATCTCACCTCCTTAAAGGGCCGCTTGTCTGCGGATACACATCACCGACAACCCCGGGTCAATCTTGACCAAGTCCGCCGATGGAAAGCGTAAAGATCACACCCGTTTGCGTCCTTCCCGCGCTCGCGTTAGTGAACGCCGGTCATGACCAGCCCCGCCGATCCGGACGACGAGCAGCTTCTCGGCCTGATCCCCGACCGCAAGGTGTCGGTGCGCGAGGTGTTCGGGGTCGATACCGACATGACGGTTCCGGCCTTTTCGATTCGCGACAGCCACGTGCCGGATTTCGACGACTCCTACTATTTCGACCCCCAGACCACCCTGGCCATCTGCGCCGGCCTCGCCTTCAACCGGCGGGTGATGATCCAGGGCTATCACGGCACTGGCAAATCGACCCACATCGAACAGGTGGCGGCGCGGCTGAACTGGCCGATGATCCGCGTCAACCTCGACAGCCACGTCAGCCGCATCGATCTGGTGGGCAAGGACGCCATTGTCCTCAAGGACGGCAAGCAGGTCACCGAATTTCGCGAGGGCATGCTGCCCTGGTGCCTGCAAAGGCCCATGGCCCTGGTGTTCGACGAATACGACGCCGGGCGGCCGGACGTGATGTTCGTCATCCAGCGGGTGCTGGAAGCGCAGGGCAAGCTCACCCTGCTGGACCAGAACCGGGTGATCCGGCCCAACCCGTATTTCCGCCTGTTCTCGACCACCAACACCATCGGCCTTGGCGACACCACCGGCCTCTATCACGGCACCCAGCAGATCAATCAGGG
>JBBRPN010000046.1:0-21711 GCA_038227925.1 Caulobacterales bacterium
GGCCCCGGTCCTGCGGCTGGCCCAGCTGTGGCAGGACTTCCAGCAGGTGCGCATCTCCATCGACCGGCTCGGCGACATCCTCAACACCACCCCCGAGCCCGGCCAGAGCGACCAGGCCAGCCTGCCGCCGATCAAGGGCGACATCCACCTGGACAACATCTCCTTCCGCTACCGCCTGGACGCCCAGCCGGTGCTGCGCGAGATTTCCCTGAAGATCCCGGCCGGCCAGGTGCTGGGCATCGTCGGTTCGTCCGGCTCGGGCAAGAGCACCCTGGCCAAGCTGATCCAGCGCCTCTATGTGCCGGAGACTGGCCGGGTGATCATCGACGGGGCCGACCTTTCCCTGGTCGATCCGGCTTGGCTGCGCCGGCAGATCGGCGTCGTCCTGCAGGAAAACGTGCTCTTCAACCGCACCGTGCGCGAGAACATCGCCCTGGCCGATCCCGGCATGCCCATGGACCGGGTGATCGCCGCCGCCGAGCTGGCCGGGGCGCACGAGTTCATCGTCAACCTGCCGGAAGGCTACGGCACCGTCATCGGCGAGCGCGGCGCCTCGCTTTCCGGCGGCCAGCGGCAGCGCATGGCCATCGCCCGCGCCCTGGTCGGCAATCCGCGCATCCTGATCTTCGACGAGGCCACCAGCGCCCTCGACTACGAGAGCGAGGCAGCGATCCAGGCCAACATGCGGCGGATCACTCATAACCGGACGGTGATCGTCATCGCCCACCGCCTGTCGACCCTGCGCGGGGCCGACCGCATCGTCACCATCGAACAGGGGCGGCTGATCGAGGACGGCTCGCACACCGGCCTGCTGGCCGCCGGCGGCCGCTACGCCGAACTGTGGCGCCTGCAGGCCGGGGACACGGCGCCCGCCGGCGGGAATTTCACATCCGGGACCTACGGATGACGTTCAGCGGGATGTTCGCCGGCGTCTCGGACGCCTTCACCAACTTCCTGCGCGGCGGGGTGTCGCGTTTCGACCGCCCCGACGAGCGCGAATTCCTGCCCGCCGCCCTGGAGATCCTGGAGACCCCGCCCTCGCCGGCCGGCCGCGCCCTGGCCCTGATCATCGGCGTCTTCTTCGTCCTCGCCGTGGCCTGGGCTTTCCTGGGCAAGGTGGACGTTCTGGCCACCGCCCCCGGGCGGCTGCTCCCCACCGGCAAGATCAAGGTCATCCAGCCCCTCGATCCGGGGACGATCCGCGCCATTCTGGTCACCGACGGCAACCATGTGCGGGCCGGCCAGGTGCTGATCGAACTCGACCCGACGGCCACCACCGCCGATCGTGACCGGCTGGCGCACGATCTGGCGGCCACCCGCCTCGACGTCGCCCGCCTGACCGCGCTTCGGCGCACCGCCGAGACCGGCGGCGCGCCGGCCCCCTTCGTCGCCCCGCCCGGCGCCGGTCCCGACGATGTCCAGCAGGCGCGCGCCGCCCTCGCCGCCCAGATCGACGAGCAGACCGCCAAACTGGCCGGCCTCGACCAGCAGATCGCCGAAAAGCGGGCCGAGGACGCCGAGGTCGCCGCGACCCTGGCCAAGACCAACGCCAGCCTGCCGACCCTGACCGAAAAGGCCCGCCTGCACCAGAAGCTGCACGACGAGGGCTACGGCACCAGCTTCGCCAATCTGGACGCCCAGGAGCAGCTCAGCGACGCGCGCCACGATGTGGCCGTCCAGGCGGCCCGCGGCCAGCAGGCCCGCGCCTCGGCCGCCTCCCTGGCGCGCCAGCGGGCCGAAGCGGTGTCGCAGTTCGCCGCCGGCGTCCTGGCCGACCTCGACAAGGCCGAGGAAAAAGAGAACGAATTGACCCAGGATCTGGTCAAGGCCCAGCAGAAATCCACCGACACATCGCTTCGCGCGCCCATCGACGGGATCGTCGAGGAATTGGCGGTCCACACCGTCGGCGGGGTGGTGACGCCGGCCCAGCGCCTCTTGATCGTGGTGCCCGACAATCAACCTCTCCAGGTGGAGGCCCAACTCGCCAACCGCGATGTCGGCTTCGTCCACGCCGGCCAGGACGTAGCGGTGAAGATCGAGACCTTCGACTTCACCCGCTATGGCCTGATCCACGGCAAGGTGCTGGGGGTGAGCCGCGACGCGGTGGCCGCCGCCGACCGGCGGGCCGACGACAGCGGCGGCGAGCCCGCCCCCACCGCTCCGACCGCCGCCTCGCCGACCTACGCCGCGCGGATCAGCCTGGAGCGCACTGCGGTGGTGGTGGACGGCCGCCGCGTCGCCCTGCTCCCCGGCATGGCGGTCACCGCCGAGATCCGCACCGGTCGGCGGACCATCATCGACTATCTCCTCTCTCCCCTCGCCCGCAAATCCAGCGAGGCGCTGCACGAGCGGTGAATGGAGGCCCGCGAATTGCGTGGTATCCGCAAAGGACACCCAGACTTTCTATTTCAGGCGCGGGCTGGTTTGGATAGCGCCGCCTTGAGAGGGGCCAGCCAAGGTTCATAGTTGCGCCACTGTTGCAGGGCGTCGCGGAAGATCGGGCCGCGCACCTGTTCGGCGCTCGGGGTGGAGACGGCGCGTTCGGTTTCCCAGAAGCGCAGGCACGAAGGCTCGAACGGCAGGCCGCAATAATCGAGCAGCCGCCGCACTTCGGTCTCCGTTTCCTCCACCAAGCGCTCATACCTGAGCAAATGGACGCGGCCGGGCATGGCCGAGTCGTAGTGGTCCATCAGGCCGACATACTCGGTGTAGTACCGGCCCAGATCGTGCAGGTCGTAGGTGAAATCGGCGCCGTCCGTCAGAACCTGCTTGAACATGGCGAAGCAGGCGGCCATCGGTTCGCGGCGCACGTCGATGATCCTGGCGTGCGGCAGGATCAGGCGGATCAAACCGGCTTCGAGCCAGTTCCACGGGCCCTTGTCGACAAAATAGGGGCGATCGGTCTTGCGGTAGGCGCGGGCTTCCTCGAGGTAGCGCTCGCCAAGCGCCGCCAGCCGCGCCGGCGTGAGGTCCAGCACGCAGTCCGGGTAGGCGTTCGTCGTCAGCATTCGGCGGCTGAGCGTCAGATCGCGCCTTATGTCGAGTATCAGCGGCAGCTCGCGTGTGCCTTCCACCTGGCTGTGGCTGGCGAGAATCTGTTCCACCAGCGTGGAGCCCGCGCGCGGCATGCCGACGACGAAAATAGGCGTGGGGGCGGACGGAGCGGGGGGCGGCGCGGCGCGGCTCGACAGCGTTTGCGCCATGTAGACCCGTTTGAGGCTACGCACCCGCTGGACGAATTCATCCTCGTTGTGGGATTCGTTGCGGCTCAGGAAGAAGCCGCGGAACAGTCGCGCGCCCTCCTGATAGGCGGTGAAGCTGGCGGCAAAATCCCCGACCCGCTCCAGCGCATGACCCAGCGCGTAGTAGATGTACATCCGGCTGGACGGCTCCAGATCGGCCTCCGCCAGGACGGCGCGCATCGTGGCCACATCGGCCTCGGCCAGGGATCCGCTCTTCAGGTCTGCCAGACCCCAATAGGCCTCGCCCATGGTCGGCGAAATGTCCAGGCAGGTGCGAAAGGCGCGGGCGCTGTCGTCCGGCCTGCCGACACTCTGCAGAAGCTGGCCGTAGCCGTACCAGAAGCGCGCCTGGCGCGGATGTTCACGCACGAGCGCCTCGGTCACCGCCAGCGCGGCCCGGAGGTCGCCGACGTTTCTCAGCGCGTCGGAATGAATGGCGCGGTAGTCGGGGTTTCCGGGCCCCTGTCGCACCAGGGTCGTGGTCTGCTCCAGCGCGCGGACGAAGTAGCTGCGGTTTGTGAGCATGACGGCGAGTTCCGCGCGGGCGGTAGGGTTGAACGGCGAGAGTTCGAGCGTGCGTTCCAGCAGGCTCAGCGATGTCACCTCGTCGCCATCCTGCCATTCCAGACGCGAGAGCAAATGAGTGGCCGCCGCGTCGATCGGGTTCTTCAACAATTGCCGCCGGAACAGGTCCATCTGGCCGGCGCGGTCCATGCCGGCGGACCGTTCGCGCAGAGCATCCTCGGCGGCTTCCAGTTGCGCCGGCGTGCGCGGGTCGTGGGTGGGCCGCCATTTCGACGCCTCGCCCGCGCGGCGGTCGGCGGCGGCGCTGGCGTCATCGGCCTCCTTGTCGTGGCCCGCCAGGCGAACCCATTCAGCCAGCTTGCGCCAGGCGCCGGGGTGCGCCGGTACGCGCGTCGTGATCGCACGCATTTGTTCGATCGCCGCCTCGTGCATACTCATGGCGCCAAGCGTCAGGGCCTGTTCGTAGCCCGCCGGCTGCGGCGCGGCGGCGGCGGCGGCCTCCGCGGCCTGCAAGGCGTCCTTCAGGGGGCCAAGCCAGGGTTCGAATTTACGCCACTGTCGCAGGGCGTCGCGGAAAATCGGGCGGCGCACCTGTTCGGCGCTGGGCGTCGCCACGGCGCGGCTGTTTTCCCAAAAGCGCAGGCAGCCTTCCTCGAACGGCAGGCCGCAATAGTCCAGCAGGCGGCGGATCTCGGCTTCCGTGTCCTCCACAAGGCGTTCGTATGGCAAGAAATGGATACGGCCGGGCATCGCCCTGTCGTAGTGGGCCATCGTGCCGACGTAGTGCGTGTAGTACTGGGCCAGATCGTTGAAATCGTTGGAAAACGTGGCGTCATTCGCCAACATCTGCTTGTACATGGCGAAGCAGGCGGCCATGGGGTCGCGCCGAATATCGACGATTTTCGCTTGCGGCAGGATCATCGCGATCAGGCCGGCGTCCAGCCAGTTCCACGGCCGCTTATCGACGAAGTAGGGACGGTCCGTCTTGCGGTAGGCGGTGGCCTCTTCGATATAGCGCGCGCCCAGTTTCGCCAGTTGCGAACCGGTCAGGTCGTTCACACATTCCGGGTAGGCGTCTGCGGTCACCAGCCGCCGGCTGAGCGAGAGGTCGCGAGTGATATTGCCGAGCACCGGCAATTCCAGCGTGGCTTCCACCAGGCTGTGGCTGGCGAGTATCTGTTCCACGAGCGTCGAGCCGGCGCGCGGCATGCCCAGCACGAAAATCGGCGTGCTATCGGGCCTTGCCGCCGGCGCCGCGCGCGCCGCCAGGGCCGGCGCCGAAAACACCGCGCGGCGCCGACGTACCTGGTCGGCGTCCAGGATCGGATTGTAGACTTCGCCTTGATCGGCCGCGATGTCCCGCGCCAGCGCGGCTCCGGCCTCATAGGCGGCGAAGCTGCCGGCGAGATCGCCGGTCTGTTCCAGCGTCTGACCTAGTGCATACTGCATCAGCATTCGGCTGTGTTTGTCCTGGCCGGTGTCGCTCAGATGCGCGCGCATGGCGGCAATGTCATCGGCGGCGAGAAAGCCGCCGCGCAATTCGGCCAGGCCCCAGTAGGCCTCGCCCATGCCCGGCTGAAGTTCGAGGCAGGCGCGGAACTCCCGCGCGCTGTCCTCGCGGCGACCGGCGAAATGCAGCGCTTGCGCGTAGACGCAACGAAAGCGCGCGCGCGTGGGCTCCTCGCGGATCAACTGCTCCATGATGGGAATGGCGGCCGCCAGGTCGCCAATGGCGCGCAGCGCATCGGCGTGCAGCGCGCGGTAGGTGACGTTCGCCGGCGCCTGGGCCACGAGGCGGGCGGTCTCGGCCACCGCGCGCGCATCCTCCTTCAGGATCTGCAACATCCGCGCCAGGTCCGCGCGGGCGCCCTCGTAGACGGGCGCGAGATCCAGCGCCCGTTCGAACAGGGCGCGAGCGGTCATCAGTTCGCCGCCGCCCCATTCCAGTCGCCCCAGCAGACGCATGGCGGTCACGTCGATTTCGTGGCCGCGCAATTGATCGCGCAATGATTTCAACTGCTCCGGGGGCGCCGCGATCTCGGCCATGCGCTTGCGCAGAACGAGTTCCGCCGCCTCGATCTCCGCCAGGGCGCGCCGGTCCGCGGCTGGCGGCCATGCGGCCTGCTGGCCGGCGGCGCGCGCGGCCGCGGCGTCGGCCTCCCTGTCCTTTGCGGCCAGACGCAGAAGTTCAGCGAGCTTTCGCCAGGCGGGCGCGTGGCCGGGCGCGCGGGCGGTGACGTTGCGGAGGGCCTTGATGGCCGCGTCGTGAAAGCCCATGGCGGCGAAGGTGAGCGCCAGCTCGTAAATCCTGGCCGGCGACGGCGCGGCAGGCATAAACGACCCGAGCGCGGCGACCGATGTGGGTTTCCAGGTCATCTGTCTCCTAGGCTTCGGCCGGCTGGTCGAGGGCTTCCCGCAGCGGGCCTAGCCAGGGTTCGAAGTTGCGCCATTGTTGCAGGGCGTCGCGAAAGATGGGTCGGCGCACCTGTTCGGCGCTTGGCGTGGAGACCGCGCGATCGGTCTCCCAGAAGCGCAGGCATCCCTCCTCGAACGGCAGGCCGCAATAGTCCAGCATCCGGCGGATTTCGCCTTCGGTGTCCTCCACCAGGTGTTCGTATTGCACGAAATGGATGCTGCCGGGCAGAACGGACCGCCAATGCTCCATCATGCCGACATAATTGTTGTAATAGGCACCGAGATCACCAAAATCGTAGGAGAAGCCGGCGTCGTTCGGCAGAAGTTGCTTGAACATGGCGAAGCAGGCGGCCATCGGTTCACGACGTATGTCGATGATCTTTGCGTGCGGCAGGATCAGGTGGATCAGGCCGGCGTCCAGCCAGTTCCACGGCCGCTTGTCGATGAAATAGGGGCGATCGGTCTTGCGATAGTCGCCGGCGCGTTCGATGACGCGGGCGCCGAGCGTGGCCAACTGGTCCCGCGTCAAGTCCAGGATACACTCAGGGTAGGCGTCCGGAGTCACCAGCAACCGACTGACCGCCAGAGCGCGGGTTATATCGCCGATCAGCGGCAGTTCGCGCGTGCCTTCCACAAGGCTGTGACTGGCGAGGATTTGTTCCACCAGCGTGGAACCGGCGCGCGGCATGCCGACAATAAAAATGGGCGTGGGGAAGATGGGCGTGGCGCCCGTGACCGCCGCCGCGGCTGGCGCCAGTCGTGTGTCCAGGTTCTCACGGCTGAACACCGCCTTCATGCGCCGCACCCGATCAGTGGCCTTAGCGCGATCGTGCGCCTTGCCGCCCTGCTCTGCGATGGCGTTAAACAGTCGCGCGGCTTCCTCGTAGGCCGCGAAACTGGCGGGAAAATCCCCCGCCCGTTCCAGAGCATGCGCCAGAGCATAGAGCATGTGCATGCGGCTGCCGGGCGGCAGCGCGTTTTCTTCCAATCGCGCTCTAATGGCGGCGACATCGGCGTCGGTAACGAGCCGGCCCTTCATATCCGCCAGTCCCCAATAGGCCTCCCCCGCGTCCGGCCGCAGTTCGAGGCATCTGCGCAGCGCCTGTTCGGCTTCGTCGCGACGACCAAGCCAATGCAGCGCCTGTGCGTAGCTCAGCCAGCATTGCGATTCGCCCGGCTTTTCCCGCAGCAGACCAGCCAGGACCTCGACCGCGACCTCGAGCTCGCCAGTATAGATCATCGCATAGGCGTACATTTCGCGGTAGCGCGAGTTGCGCGGCGCGTGGTCCAGCAAGCGCCTGATCTCGACAATGGCGGCGGCTGAATTGTAGCGCCTCTCCATGAGCGACACGACATAATCCTCGCGGGCGCCGACATAGCCGGGGCAAACCTCCAGCGCGCGTTCCAGCAGGCTTCCCGGCGTAAATGCGTCGCCGGCCAGCTTTTCCAGACGCGCAAGCAAGCGCATCGCCGTCGCATCCCGTGGATTGGCGATAAGGCGATCACGCAGCGTCACCATGGCCTGTTCAGCCGAGAGGTCCCGCAACATGTCGCGCAGCTTTCGCTCCGCCTTCTCCGGCCGGCCCGGCAAGCGTTCGCCGGTCGCCTTCCTGGAATCGGCGCCCCCACCGGCCGCACGTTCCGCCGCTGCTTCGGCGGCTTGCGCCTGCCCATCTTCGCCGGCCAGGCGCAGCAATTCGGCCAGCTCGCGCCACGCCGCCGCGTGGTCCGGCGCACGCTCGGTGCAGCCCTGCAGGGCCTCGATGGCGGCGGTATGGAACCCCATCGCGGCGGTGGTCAGGCCGAGTTCGTACAGGTGGTCGGGCGACGGCGCCGCCACTCCCGGCTGGGCCGCCGGCGGTGGCGCCTCCTGGCCGCTCGGAAACGCCGCCGGTAGAAAAGGCCGCGCCGCCGCCGACAGCGGGCGGCCCAGCCCCGGCAGCCCCCTCCGCGGCGCGCGTGGATCACCACCAGCGACAAAGGGATTCGGCGCCGCACTCACTATGGGCAATCGCATCTTCCCACTTTCCCAAACTCGTGCTCCGCGCACCCACACGGACAGATACCGTGCGGCGCTCGCCTCAACAATGTTCGGCGCGCTGCCCCCCGCGCGCGAAAAAAGAGCCGGCGTCTGCTCACGCCGGCTCTTTCCTCAGGTCAAAACATCATACCCCGTCGGCTGGCGCCGCCGAGGTATGGGCGCTTGATCAGGGGGTGATGGTAATAGCCCAATTTTCGTTCAAGGTCAGATGATACCCAAAATAATGCTTTGCCACCAAACTCGCGACAAAGGAATCCGAGGTCTTATTCCTGCTCTTCAGCTCATAGAGCGGACCCAAGAAAGTGAAGATCGTGTTGGGGCAGGCGCTGGTGGGGCCGGTGCTGCTGCCGACCGTAATCTTCGCGGCATTGGTCTTCCTCGGGGCGAGGGTCATAAACTGTCTCGTCGGCGCGATGCAGGTCTGAGTATTCTGCCAAGTGTACTGGTTAAACTGCACCGGAACCCTGTAGAACGAGGAATCAGAGAGACTAATGCTGAAGCTGAAGGTTTGAGTTATGTCCGTAACGTTCGGGTTACCGGCATTGGTCTTGGAGTGAATCAGCTTGGCGGGGCTATCGAAGCCCGAGCCGGCCAAGTGGATATTTGGCGCCGTACGGGCCAGGGCGGGAGCGGTGCACAGCGCGCAGACCGCGGCGCCCGCGAGAAGGGTTTTGGCGAAGCTCATTTGATTTTCCTCGAACAAGAACCGAGGCACGGTGATAGTCGGCACAACTCAAGTTACCGAATGGCTCCTTCCCATGCCCCTATAAACGAACCATACCGAAAGCGTTAGCCCGAGCCCAAATCCCGCGCAAGCCAAAAAATTGACACATCTTTAAGAATCTTACCGAATCGCGGGAAGGCGTTGGGCCCGGCCTTCACTTCGGCTCGCCGACGATCCAGGTCAGCGTTACTTCGCCATTGGCCTTGGTTTGCATCCTGGCCTTGAGGGTTATCGCCTTGCCCGGCGCGGACTTCGCGTAGGCGGCCACGATGGCCTTTTCCGCCGCCCTGATTTTTTCGGGCCAAAGCTGGTCGCCTTGTTTCAGGCCGGTGGCGGCGGCCAGATCGCCGGCGGAAATATGAGACGCCCCCTCGAAACTCTGCGACTTGAGGTGGCCGGCCGGCTTCCCGAGGTGCGTATTCGGGTGGCCGGGATCCAGCACGTCCATGATGACCCAGACGTGGCCGTGCTTTTCGGCAAGGGAAGTGAACAGGCGCCCGTGGACATGCCGCGCCGCCAGCTCCTTGGCGATGATGGCGCTGTCGGCGGCAACGTCCGCCGAGGTGATGCGGTCGCCGGCCTTGTGCGTGAGCTTCGTCTCCAGCAGGGCGGTATTCACGCCCGGTATGGGGCCGAAACTGTAGCCGTTCAGTATATAGGTCGGCGCCTTGGCGGCGCTAGCCGCCATGGGGGCGCCGACGGTCAGCGCGACCGCCAACAGGCCCATCCGCGCCGTGCTTATCATAACCGACATTCCCCGATGACCCCAGGTTGGACCAGATCATAGTTTCTTCCGGAGCAACCGGACTCCGCGGACAGGGCGGCGCGCCGGAAGGTGCCTCCTTGCCGGCCGCGTGTCCAGCCCCGGGTTCGATGGTCCGCCGCCCGGTCTCCGGTGAAACGCCAACCCTCTTGGGAGGAGTCGCTTGGCTCGCCAAGGCACGGGCCGAAAAGACCGCTCCGCCTCGCATAGGCCGATCCCGGACACGGCCTTGCCCGCCGCGGTCATTGCTGTTAGCGCCACCACGCTTTGCGAGGGGAAGCGAAAAACCCGATGAAGCCGCTCTATGTCTGTATCCCGGTATTCAACGGCGGCGGCCTTATTCGGCGGACGCTGAACAACATTCTGGACCAGGACATCGGCGATTTCACCGTCCTGGTCTACGACGACGGCTCGAAGGATCGCACCGCCGAGAACGTCGCCAAGCTGGCCGAGAGCGACAGCCGCATCCGCCTGGCGCCGGGCGGCGAGAACAAGGGGCGAGGGGCCGCCCGCAACGCCCTCCTGGCCCTGGCCGCCGACGGCATGATCGCCTGGCAGGATGCCGACGACGCCTGGCGCCCCTCCAAGCTGCGCGAGCAGCTGGCGGCGCGGGAGCGGATCGCGCAGGCGAGGGGCGAGGACGACTTCGTGCTCATCTCCACCTACGACAAGGTCGAGGAAAAGGACGGCGGCGCGGTAGTCAGCCGGCCGAACGTGCCGCCGGAAATCTACGATCTCGATTTCATCCTCGGCCCGGCGTTTCGCGACTGCGCCTTCCAACTGCAAGCGACGATGGGCCCGGCGTCGTCCTTCATCGGGGCCGGCGGCTTCGACGACGCGCTCAACTGGTCGGAGGATCTCGATATCGCGCTCAAGCTCCTGCGCTCCGGCTACAAGATCGTCGGCCACCCGGCCGAGCAGGGGCTGGCGATCTACAACCATTCGCTGCGGCGGGCGCGCGGCCCGGTGGTCGAGGCGTCGCACAAGATCCTTCGCGATCGCTTCCGCGACTTCGCCGCCGAGCATGGCCACGACATCGACCGCGTCTTCCAGATGCGGGCCACCGGCTATCTGACCCAGATTTATCTCAAGCACGACCGCTTCCCGCCGGCCCTGACGGTCAATCTGCGCGCCCTGAGCCTACTCGAAGAGGCCGACGACGACCAGTTCCGGCGCATCGCCAACAACATCCTTTCCATCGTCAACCGGTCGGTGGCGAAACACCTGGACGAGCGGGACGCCAGGCTGGCCGCCCTCAACGCCGAGGCCACGGACGACGCGGCGGACGGCGCGCCCCCGAAGGTTCCGCCGACGGCGGAGGAGACCGGCCGTGGCGACGTTTGAGCGCGTTCTTCTCTATGCCGGGGCGCCCAAGACCGGGACCACCTCGATCCAGACCTTCTGCTGGTCGAACCGCGGGGCGCTGATGAAGCAGGGCGTCTATGTTCCCCGGACCGGTCGGCGGGGGGCCCAGCACATGGAGGTGGCCGCCACCCTTCACTCGGGCCAGCGGCGGGCCGGCCTCGACCGCCATGCCGACATCAACGACGACAACATCGAAGAGCGGCGCGCCGCCTTCATCGACAGCCTGGACGGCGAACTGGCGCGGGCGCCGCCCTGCCACACCGTCCTCTTCATGAGCGAATATCTGTTCACCTCGACCAGAAGGGAGGTGGAGACCTACCGGGAATTCTTCGCCCGCTACGCCCCGCGCCTGGAGAGCCTGATGTATCTGCGCCGCCAGGATCATTGGCTGGCCTCGCTCACCCTGCAGGGGGTCAAATCCGGCACCCGGCGCGATCTGGACCTCAGCCCCGGGCCGCCCTACGAATTCGGCGGCGGCATCCGCATCTGGGACGCCCAGAGTGACGCCTGCCACATCCGCCGCTTCGAGCGGGAGTTCCTGCTGAACGGCGATCTGATCGAGGATTTCTGCGCCGCCGCCGGGGCGACCACGCCCGACGAGGGCGTCACCGAAGTCCGCGCCAATCCGGCCATCATGCAGGAACAGCTCGACCTGATGGACGTGCTGAACACCAAGCTGGAGGCCATGCCGTTCCACAAGCGCATCCCCTATCGGCGCACCTTCATCTCCTTCTGCGCCGACGTCCTGGGGGGAACCAGGATCGAGTTCAGGCGCGACGCGGCCGAGGCGACCTTCAACGCCTACCGGAAAATCAATGGCTGGCTGCGTGAGACCCGCGATCCGGACGGCCCGCCGCTCTTCTTCAACGCCGATTTCACCGACTATCCGCAGATCGCGACCAACGCGCGGCGCTATAGCCTCGAGCAATTGGCCCAGCTTCAGGGCGTGGTGGCCGGACGCCTCGCCGAGCGGCGCCTCGAGCCGCCGCCGGACCCGGACCTTTCCTCGCGCGAGGCCCTGATCGACTACATCGCCGCCGCCTTCATCCCCCTGCGCCAGGTGGAAATCCGCGAAACCCGCCGCGCCCTCAGAGCCAGCCGCCGCGCCGACGACCAGAAACTGGCCGACGAACTGGGCTTCACCGCCGAGGATGTGGATGAGATCTATGAGTGAGGGATCGGAATCACACCCCGGTCATCCCGCCCAAGGCCAACCCCATCGCACCGCGCCCCTGCGACTTCGCCTTCTACCGCGAGCGCAACCTCGTCGAACGGTTCTTCAATAGACTCAAATACTTCCGCGCAATCGCCACCCGCTACGACAAACTGGCGCGAAACTTCCTCGCCGCCGTTCAGCTGGTCTCCGCTATCATCCTACTCAACTGAACACAGGATCTAGTCCGATTTCGCATCGGCTTCGGATTCATCAGGACCGATAGTTGAGAGCGTGACGGCGTTATGATAGAAAAGCTAGGTCAAGAGCGCATCGGGCGCGAAGCGGCGGAACCTGAACGGGTTTTGTCGTGGTTGTTCCGCAGCGTTCAAGTTTCATGTTGGGTAGAAGGCGACACCAATGACCAACGAACGCCCATCGAAGAATGACGCCGAGATGGCGGAACTCGAAACGAAGGCCATAAAGATGGAACACCGCGCCCGCGAGGCTGAAGCCATGCTTCGCATGGTGGAGGCGCAGCACAGAACCAAAAAACTTAAAGCAGAGTACGCGGTCCCCCCCCCCACTTCAAAGAAGTAGCCCGACTCGGTGCAAAGCGCCGAGCTTCGATGTCCCCATGACATTGGTCGGATTCACCGCCTTGTCCGAGGATGTAAACAGGAATCGTTCGATGCCGACCCGCGCGGCCGCTTCCAGGACGTTCTGAGTGGCGAGCACATTGGTGTTCACGGCCATGAGCGGCGATTCCTCGCACAGATTAAACGTGCTTCACCGCATGGCGGAAGGGGGTTCGGCGCCGTCCAAACGCCCTCCTACTCTTGGCTCATATCGCCGTTGTGAGCGCCGGCATTGGTTGCCTCCGTCACGCCAGCTGGACCCTCGGCGCGACGAGGTTGTGGGGCGGGGGGGGGCGCCAGGCGTCGGCGGCGTGGCTCGCCGCGCCGGCCGCGTGGCCGCCCAGACCGGCCATGGCGGCGACGAAGCGCTGGGTCGCGGCGCCCGGCGACGACGGATCGACGATGGTGACCCCGCCGCGGCCGTCGCTGACGGCGACGAAGTTGGCGCCGGTGTAGTTGCCGATCAGGGTGATGGTGGCGGTGTTGGTCCCGTCGCTGACCGTGAGCACCCCCTGGCTGGTCGTGCCGCTGAAGGTCGCCTCGCCCGAACTCACGAAGCCGATATCGCGCAGGTCGAGGGAGGTCGCCCCGAGCTTGGAAAAGCCGGTGATCGAGCCGGTGTAATGCCGGGAATCGGCCAGCTGCAGGACGCCGGAGGAGCCGGTGAAGTTGACGTTCTGCGTGAAAGCGGCGTTGAAGATCAGGCCGCCGGCGGCGATGATCGCCTGTCCGCCCTGGCCGGTCACCATCTGGTTGACGGTCAGAAAGCCGCCGGCCGCCTCCAGCACGCCGGTGTTCTGCACCGCGCTCTGGATGACCACCCCGCCGGCGCCGGTCGCCTCGATCAGCCCGACGTTGGCGATCCGGTTGGCGCCGGTGTCGATGGTCAGGGTCCGCAAACCGTTGCCGAGGATGGTTCCGGCCAGCCGGTTGGTGAGGCTCATCTGGCCGCCGCCCAGCGATCCGGCGCCGGAGATCGTCATATCGACGTTGACCAGGGCGGCGCCCGCCGAGGCGCCGACGATGCGGTTGGTGGCGTTGTCGCCCAGAGTCACCGCCCCGCCGCCGCTCAGGGTGGCGCCGCCGGCGTCGATCTTCAGGGTGCTGGCGCTGACCGTCAGGGCGCCGGTCTCGAGGATCGAGCCGGCCAGGGTCACGGTGGCGTTTCTGAGCCCGAGCACGCCCAGGGTGATCCTCGCCCCGGCGATGGTGTCGGTCACCCCGACCAGGCTCACCGTGCCGGCGCCGCCGATCGAGCCGGAGAAGCGGTCGCCGCCGCCGCTGAAGGTGAGGCTGGAGCCCGGGTCGGCGGTGATCGTCGCCCCGGCCGCCTCATAGAGCGATCCGGTGACGGCCAGGCCGCCGGCGTCTTCCAGGCTCTGGCCGGCCGCCAGCAGGTTGGTTCCCGCCAGGGTCCAGCCGGCCGCCCCGAAGACATAGGAGCCGAAGCCGGAGAAGGTGCCCGACGCCGTTCCCGAGGCCACCCCCACGCCCCCCAGGCCCGTGATGGCGCCGTTGCCGCGGTCGAAGTCGAGGACGCCGCCGCCGCCGGCCATCCGGCCGATGAATTTCGCCCCGTTCTCGACCATCAGGACATCGCGCGACGAGGTGAGTTTCACCGAATTGGCCGTGCCGCTGATCGTTCCGTAATTGGTCACCGTCGCCGTCGTTCCGGCCACGTAGACGCCGATCCCGCCGGAGATGACCCCGTAGTTGTCGTTGGTGAGATTGCAGTTGGCGGCCAGGACGACGCCGTCGCCCCGCGCGCCCGCCGCGCCGGCCGGCCCGTTCTGGGCCGAGCCGCCCGCCCCGCCCAAGCCGGCGGCGATGGTTCCGTGGTTGACGATCGCCGCGCCGATCCGCAGATCGACCCCGTCGCCGCCGGTTCCGCCACGGCCGCCGGCGGCGTAGCCGCTGGCCGCCCCGCCGGCCCCGCCGCGGCCGCCGTAGATGTAGCCGCTGTTGACCTCGGTCCCGCCGGCCGCAAGGTTGATCCCCGAGCCGCCCGCCCCGCCGGTCCCGGCGAACTGATAGCGCCCGCCGCCCAGACGCGCGGCGCCCGCCGCGATCCCGCCGACGCCGCCGACGCCGCCCTGAACCGTGCCGATGTTGGAGAGGCTGGCCCCGCCGCTGGATATGTCGATCCCCGCCCCGCCGATGCCGCCGGCCCCCGCCGTCCCGGCCAGCGAGCCGCCTTCGCCGCCGGCCCCGCCCGCGCCGCCGTCGATGACCGACCGGTTGGTGATGTAGCCGCCGGCCGCCAGGGCGATCCCCGCCCCGCCGATCCCGCCGACCCCGCCGTAGACGCGATAGGCGCCGCCCGGGCCCAGGCCGCCTTGGCCGCCCGTCCCGCCGCCGCCGCCGACGATGGTGATGGCCCCGCCGCCGGGGATGGTGGCGCTGTTGAGGATGGTCCCTCCGGCGCCCAGCATGACGCCTTCGCCGCCGGCCCCGCCCGCGCCGCCTTGGCCGCCAGTGAGCGAGGCGCCGCCGCCCAGGCCGCCCGCGCCGCCGATCATGGCGGCGTTGTTCTTCAGGTTGGCGCTGCCGGAGGTGGCGATGCCCGCGCCGCCCGCGCCGCCGGCCACGCGCGCGGCCCCGCCCGCGCCTCCCACGCCGCCGGAAATCGATCCGTTGTAGTTGTTCACGCCCCCGGCCTGGCTCAGGACCGCGCCGGCCCCGCCTTCGCCGCCGGCGCCGCCGCTCTGGTAGTCGTAGCCGCCGGCCCCGGCGGCGCCGCCGGTGAGCGCGCCGCTGTTGATCACGCTGCCGCCGGCCAAAAGCACGGTTCCGGCCCCGCCGTCGCCGCCAACCCCGGCCACCGCGCCGATGGTCGCGCCCCCGATCCCGCCGACGCCGCCCACGCCGCCCCTCATCGCCAGGCGGTTGGTGACCGAACCCACCGCGCCCAGCACCACCCCAACGCCGCCGTTACCGCCGCCGCCGGCGTAGCCGCCCGGCCGATAGCCATAGCCGGCCCCGCCGCCGCCGGCGGCGATGGTCAGGAAATTGACCACCCGATTGCCGGCGGCGAGATAGACGCCGCTATTGCCGACAAAGCCGCAGGTGTGGCCGGCGCCGCCATCCGCGCCGGGGCCGGCCAGGATCAGCCCATTGTTTTCGATCTTGGTCAGGCTAGCGCCGAATATCCCGGCGCCGTCGATCTCGGCCGTCGAGGCGATCTTGAACAATGAATAGTTGGGAGAAAGCGTATAGCCGGCCGCGTAGTGTCCCGTCAGGCGTTTCGTGGTCATAACGATACTCCAGGATCAACAGTCGATTACAAACTTTTCTCTCCCTCACGGATAAGCAATCGCGCTAACCGCGCCCCCTCGGCGGGTTGTCGCTAACATTTGTAATTGTGATTGGTTAGATATTGATTAAGAGCGGCGCTGGCCGCGAAAACCGGCTGCGCTCCCCGCGAGCGGACAATGCCGCTTCATCGAGCCAGTGACAAGTCTATAACACGGCAAGCATGTGTCGAAATTATGGCAATGTCGGCATCGACCAAGATGCCGCCCGGCTGATTCTTGAGAAAGCGTTGCAACCCCGCCCCCTCCACCCGCTTCGTGGTCCGCCCCCCATGAAGAATGGGCGAGGATCAGGGGGCGCCGATCAGGCGATGTAGGGGCGATAGCCCAGGTGATCGAAGAAGAACCATTCGCGCTCCTGGACGCGGGCCACCAGCGCCGGCGACAGGGCCTCCAGATCGATGCCCGGATTGGTCGAGGTGTTCGCCTGTTTGTCCTTGTCAAGAAAGCGATCGGCCCGGTTGGGGTCGTAGAACAGGGCGGTGTGCTCGCCCATGACAAGGTTTCTCAGATCGGTCAGGGTCTCGGTTTTCACCGCGAAGCCTTCGTTGGTCCCGTCGTAGAAATGGGCCATGTCCGCCTTGTTCAGCCGCGCCCGCAGGCCGCCCTTGTCGGACGGGCCGTGCAGGTAGAGCGACAGATACTGTTTGAGCGGGTCGCGGCAGGAAATGATGTAGAGCTTGTCGGGGTCGCGGCGCTCGACCGGCGCGTGCTTGTCGTCCTGGACGACCCGGGTTCGCGAGAACCGGTTCAGGAACCGCCGGATCGTCGTCGAGCCGGTCTTCTGAACGTCGAGATAGACGAAATCCTCGAATTCGAGCATTTTTCTTAAGGCTTGCCTTTGCGGCCACTCGGGGAGGGGCGCACCCGCAAATCAGCGACGTAGGGGCGGTAGCCCAGGTGGTCGAAGAAGAACCATTCCCGCTCCTGGACGCGCGCCACGAGCTCCAGCGAAAGGTCGTTCAAATCGATGCCCGGATTGGTCGAAACGTTACTGCGGCGGTCTTCATCGAAAAACGCCACCGCCTCGTCCTGGTCGTGGAAGAATTTCGCATACTTGCCGGTGACAAGCTTCTTCAGATCGTCGGCCAGCGTCTCGGTTTTCAGCACCACCTTGTAGAGCCCGTCGGTTTTCAGCCGCTTGGCCACGTCGGCCTTATCGTGCAGTGTCTCGAACACCTCCAAGGGCGAAGCGAAGGCGAGGGTCAGGAAGCGCAGGGTCTGCAGACCCATGATGTCCATCAACCTGCGTTTGGTGGCGCCCCTAAAATGGTAGTCGCTGGAGGCCGACTCCAGAAGCAGTTCGAGCCAGGCGCTGAAGCCTCCGATGGTCCCGTCATAGAAATCCCCCATATCGACCCGACGCAGGCGCGCCAGCAGGCGGCCATTGCCAGCATTGCCATGAAGATAGAGCGACAGATATTGTTTGAGCGGGTCGCGGCATGAAATGATATAGAGTTTGTTGGGGTTTTGAGTCTTTACCGGCTCGTGTTTGACGTCGGTGACAATCTTGGTGCGGGCGAATTTTCTCAAAAACCGCCTGACCGTGGTCGAACCCGTCTTTTCAACGTCGAGGTAAACGAAGTTTTCGAACTCGAGCATTTTCCTTGAATATCCCGATCTTGCCGCCCCTCGGGCGGGCGTTCAAATGGTGTGGCTCGCGCCCCGGCCGCCATCTAGCCGGAACGGCCCGCGGGCGCAACGGCGCGCCGGGGCACATCTTGCCGATGGCCCGACGCCCCCTCCGTCACGGCGCAAGAAAGAGCGCCGCGCCACCTCCCCCGCTTCGCAAGGGCGGAGAAGGAACGGATAAGCCCAATTCACTCCTCCCCCGTCCTCTTACGGGGGAGGGGGACCCCGAAGCGGTGGAGGGGGCGGGCGCGCCACGATCCGCTGGAGAGCCCCCCCTATTCCACCGTTTCTTTTTCAGCCACCTTCTCGGCCGCCGTGCCCGCCGCCTTCTCCGCCGCGCCAGCCTGCTCCTGGATCAAGGCCCGCATCACCGCCAAAAGGTTGCGCGACACCAGTTGCATCTTGTCGTCTTCGCCGTCGCTAACCGCACCCATGGTTGTCGAAAGAGCCTTAACGTAGTTCTTGTTGGCTAGGTAGATGTTGAAAAGATAGTTGAGGCGGCGTTTGGCGAACAGGTCGTCTATATCGACGCCGTTCTCCTTGGCGAATTCCCGGTGTGTTTCCCGGAGGATCTTCTGGGATTTCTCCACCGCCGCGCCCTTGGCCCCGGCCATGGAGTGGTGATAGATGGCCAGGCCCCGCTCGGCGGGATGGGGAATGATTTGCGAGCCGTGCGACAGCAGCCGCAGCGCGATATCGATGTCCTCGGACCAGTTCAGTTTTTCGTCGAACCCTCCGGCGTCGATATAGACCGACGCGGGGCCGAAGGTCGCCTGAAGCTGGAACGGGCATTTGTTATAATCGTCACTCAGGACAAACGCCGTGTCATAGCATTCCGGCGGGGTGTGTTTGCTGACCACGTCCTTGCCGCCCCGTTTGACCACCCGGTTGAAGGTGGAGATCATCACCGTTTTGGCGGGGTCGATTTCCCGTTCGGCGAAGGTTTCGTAAAAGGCGAGCTGCGTCTCGAGTTTCGAGGGATGCCAGGTGTCGTCGGCGTCCTGCCAGGCGATGATCCCGTCCTGGGCCGCGTCCAGGAGACGATTCCTGGCCGCGCCGCGGCCGACGTTTTGATCGCCATTGAGGAGGGTCACTCGGTTGTCGCGCGCGACAAACTGGCTTACGATCTGCGCCGTGCGATCCGTTGACCCGTCGTCGTAGACCAGAATCCTGAAATCTTCATGCGTTTGCTGGAGTACGTTCTGTAGAGTTTGGCGAATCGTGCGTCCACCATTATAAACCGGGATGGCGACGTAAATTGGAACCGTCATGTCTTCCTCTCTGTGGCGAGCGCGCCTTCTAGCAATTCATCCCCGGAGGCCGCAAGGGTGAACGACGCCCTGATCGAGCGCCAATGTGTGCTGGTGGGCGGCGCCGCGCGCAGCGGCACCACCTATGTCCAACTGCTGCTCTACGCCACCGGCCAGTTCGCCAGCTCTCAGGAAACCCACCTTTTTCCGGCCTTTCTGGCCCGACTGGATGAGATATGGGAGCGCTTCGAGGATCGTTCTCTCACCCACCGCGACGTCGGCCTGCCGGCGGTCATGTCCAGGGAGGAGTTCGACGATATCTTGCGCACGGCGGCCCGGCGGGTCCTGGAAATCATCGCCGCGGGCAAGCCAACCGCCCCGTGGATCGTGGAGAAAACGCCCGAAAACGTCCTGGTCTGGCCGCTCATCGTGCGCCTGCTGCCGAAGGTGCGGTTCATCGTCGTGGTGCGCGACCCGCGCGCCGTGGTCGCCAGTACGGTCGCCGCCCGCAGTTGGGCCGGCGAATGGGCCCACCGCGAAATCGGGCAGATTGCCGAAAGCTGGATCCGCAGCGTCCGCGCTGGCATGGCCCTGGAAGCCGCCCATCCCCATGTGACCCGGATTCGTTACGAGCGGCTACGCGCCCAGACCGCCAGCGTGCTGACCGGAATCCTGCAGAATTTCCAATTGAAGGTGGGGCCGGAAAACGTCCGAAGGATCATCGATAGCGTGTCGCTCCAGTCCCTGAAGAAAAGGCAATTCGAGGCGCCCTGGCCGCTGGCCGCGGAGCCGCCTGATTTCTTTCGCAAGGGGAGCCAGACCGCCTGGCGGCAGGAACTTTCCATCGCCGATATCGCGCTGATCGAAGACCTGGCGAAAGATGAAATGAGAATACTGGGGTACGCCCCGCTGGTCCAACTGAGAGAGAGCGCCGATGACTGAGTGCGTGCTGCATATCGGGGTGGAGAAGACCGGCTCGACCAGCATCCAGTTCAGCCTGGCCAAGAGCCGGCCCAAACTTCTGGCCCGCGGCGTGCTCTATCCGGAGGCCCTTGGGGAAAGAAACCAGATCAAGGCCTACGCCTACGCCTCGCAGACTGGCGTCGATGAGCTCAAGTCGCCGTTCGGCCTGGACAGTCCCGCCGCCGTCCAGCGCTTCCGGACGGCGATCGAGCAGAACCTGGCGCGGGAGATCGCCGCCAAGAAGCCGAAGGTGCTCTGCGTCTCCAACGAGCACTGCTCGTCGCGGCTGCTGCTGGTCGCCGAGATCGAGCGGCTGGCGGGGCTTCTCAAGGCCCACTGCGCCGGGGTCAAGGTGGTGGTCTATCTGCGGCGACAGGCCGACGCCCTTCGCAGCGCCTATTCCACCTACGTCAAGACCGGCGGGGCCGGCCCGTTCCGCAGCCCCAGCGGCGAGGAGATCGAGAAGAAATACGCCTATGACGTCATTCTGGATCGCTGGGCGGCGGTGTTCGGCGACCAGAACATCGAGGTGCGTATTTTCGATCGGGACCATCTCACCGACGGCGATGTGGTCACCGATTTCTTCACCAAGCTCGGCGTGGGGATCGAGGGCATGACCCTCGAGCGGGAGATGAACAAGAGCCTCGGCTGCCAGGGGATGGAGTTCCTGCGCCAGTTCAACGGCCACGTCCCCTATACCCTGGGGGCCGACTTCAACGCCATCCGCGGCAACATCCAGGAGATCGTCGAGGAACTGCCCGGCGACACGCCGTTCGACGGCGACGCCGAGATCCTGGAAGCCTTCGACGCCGCCATGGCCAACGGCAACGAGCGGGTGCGGGCGCGCTATCTGCCGGGGATGGCTGGGCCGCTCTTTCCGCCGGCGGCCGGGCGGTCGGCGGCGGCGCCGGAGGTGACGACCGGCGACATCGTGCGGGTCATGGCCCACGTCTGGGAAGCCAAGCAGAAACAAGTCATCCGCTTGCGCGCCCGCCTGGAGAAGGTCGGCGGCCCCAAATAGGGCGATCGAACCGCCAAGAAAAGGGCAGTCGTTTCGTGCGAGACCCTTAATTTTTGTCAGTCTCTTGGCGTCTTTGCGCCTTGGCGTTTCAAGGCCATGTCCAACGCCGTCAAAGGGCGACGGCGCGCAGGGGGGCGGGCGGGGCGGGGGCGCGGGGGGCGCGGCCGACGCCGTGGACGGTGAAGCCGGCCGCCAATAGCCGTTCGACGTCGATCAGGTTGCGCAGATCGACGAACACCCGGCCGCGGGCCGTCCTGGCCAGGGCGTGGAAGTCGAGGTCGAGGAACTGCGGCCATTCGGTGGCCAGAACGATGCCGTCGGCGCCGGCGCAGCACTCGGGCGCCGAGGCGCAATAGTCCACATCGCCCAGCAGCTCCCTGGCCCTGGGCATGCCCTGGGGATCGTAGACCCTGACCCGCGCCCCGGCCAGGCGAAGGCTTTCGACGATGGCGATCGAGGGGGCGTCGCGCATGTCGTCGGTATTGGCCTTGAAGGTGAGGCCGAGCACCGCGATCGTCGCGTCCTGGACGGCGCCGCCCATGGCGTTGATGACCCGCCGGGCCATGACCCGCTTGCGGGCGTGATTGGCGTTGATGGCGCTTTCGACGATGCGCAGATCGACGGCGTGATCCTGGGCGGTGGTGAGCAGGGCGGCGCAGTCCTTGGGA
>JBBRPN010000047.1:0-21664 GCA_038227925.1 Caulobacterales bacterium
ATCTCTCGCCACCCGCTCACCGGGCGTCGATTTTGAGGGCAAAGGTTTTGGTCTCATCTTCGTTCCTACGTCACTGCGATGAGACCAAAACCCTCCGCTAGCTGAAACCCTAAATCTGTCCCATCGGTGCTGACGCCGGACCGACGCATAACTTCCTGGACGAACTGGGCGCCACGATCCGAAGTTTTGGGTTGAAGGCCTACCTCTACACCAATCCTTGGGACAGCGCTTCGCCCCAACTCAACGGTTTCGCTTTTGACCGCATCGACGACATCAAGGCCAATTTCGACTACATCAGCCTCTATGTTTGGGGGGGACATCAATGCATCGAGCGGACCAGTTACCCTACGAGCGTCAATTTTCTCCAAGGCGTCAGCGGAAAACTTAATTTTAACCAGATTATCGTCACCGTCGATCTGTTCTACTGCACGCCTAGCGAGGCGAGCTTGATCGCCGACCAACGGGCGATCGACCACTTCGCCGGCTACAATATTTTCGACCACGGAGCAATTGTTGGCGGTTCCACTCTGACCGGAAGCAACCTGGTGATCTGGAAACTGTTTCACCCAAATTAGCGTTAGTCGTGGCGATTTCGCGGGGTTAAATCCCCCGGAGATTGCGCTCGATCAGGTCCCGAGTCGGTGAGTCTATCTGTTCGCGGGCCCGCGCTACCCGCGTCTCGTCGATGGCGTTGCCGACGTCTGATCGGCCGGCTCTCGCGGCGGGCTGGTCGGCCGGGGGCCTGCGGCCGGCGCGCGCCTCCTCTTCCTGCCGCCCTACAGCTCCGACTTCAATCCCATCGAAAAGGTGTTCTCCAAACTTAAAGCTCTCTTGCGAAAAGCCGCCGAGCGGACCGTCGAAGGTCTCTGGAACGCCATCGGCCGGCTGATCGACGCCTTCAAACCCCAGGAATGCGCCAACTACTTCGCCGCCTGCGGCTACAATGCTACCTGATGGAAATCGCACTAGCTCCCAGGAGGTAGAACACCGTAGACCAACGGATAGATCACCGCATTTGCCCCGCTATTTGGTTGTTGGCCACCTTCCGTGACGTCCGTAAATAAATAATAGCCGGCAAATCGGTCGATGGTTTGTTGATTGTACATTTGCAACGCGTCTTGACTGAAGCAAAGCCCCAAATCGACCATAAGAACGATCTGTCCATACCCTTTTGGCAGCTTACCGCTCACGCCTTTCAAAAATTTGACGCTCGATGCGTATGTGTCTGGAAAATAGTGACAACCCATCGAGGTTGGGCTGTTTAGCGCATATAATCCAACATAATCAAAGCTATTTTCAATATCATTTATTGTAGTGATAGAGAATCCGTTCGCAGTCACTATTCCTAGGTCCCACGGGTTTGTGTAAAGATAAGATTTTCGTCCATATCGCGCAATGATATTGCCAACATTTGTCAAAAATGATCTGGCACTCCCAGGTGTTCTATAGTCTTGCACTTCGTAATCCAACACGACGCCGTAGCTATTTGTAGAAATATTGTTAGATAACACCTGTTGTGGAATAACTATTCGGTCAATCAACACGTAGGAATTACCGTCTTTACTTTTGTTATGCTTGAAATAATTCCGAGGATCTCCCGCAGTCGCATCGCTGGAGAGATCAGACCAAGCCAATGCCTCCGATGAATTGCACGGGCTCGAAGCACAGATGCCGACAGTCACAAGCGGACGTTGCCAAATGGCCTGATTAGCCCCGAGAAGGTAAAGCAACTTTGCCTTTGTGGCCGCGTCAGCCTTTCGCACCGTTGTGTACTCGATACGGACATCGGGGTCCGTAAGAGGGGGGATATTCTGATAGACTATAGCCGGGAAGATCGGGTTGGCCCTGGGGTTGGCGCCAGTATTTTGCACCGATCGATTTACCCATATGAATTCCCAGCTACGTCCAGACCACGTTGTGCAATTTTCTACGGGCACATTCTGCGACGAGGAGTCGGTTATCGGACCGTTCGCATAACTCTGATTGGTCTCCAAGTTATCGATGGGCGGTGAGGCCGCCTGCATAAAAATGATCGGCGCCAGCGATTTGGCGTCGTCGGGATTGAAGTACGCCGGCACCGTGCCCCCAGGAAGTTGTGAGTCGCACGGCGCGGCATGAGCGGCGCACGCCAGGGCCGTCGCGCAAAACGTCGGGACCACCCACGCCTTCACACTAAATCGTGTCATTGCGGCCCGTGGCCATGGAGACCGGCCCCTTCACCAAGATAAACAGCATCGCATGGGCTTTTCCCAATGGCAGAAACAATCGGCGCTGTCACGCCAATGTGAGCAACAGGTTCTTTCCGCTCTCAACCCAGATCGGCTCGTCGGAGAAAACAAACCACCGATCCTGGCGCCGCCGCGCGCGATGATCGAAACGTATTGCACGATCTTCGCTCGTCGTAAACGCGGCCTTCATAGGCTTTTGAGTGGAGTGGTACTGGCCAGTCCGCTTGGCTTTCACGCAGGAGACCGCCTGGGCGACGATGTCCCTTCGGAGCAAAGGGATGAACGAGGTCTCCCGCAGGTAGGCATCGAAAAAGCCGCACAACTCCGCCGCGATCACGCTGTGTCTCTGCGCTCATCGACGATTTGCGCTGCGGCGCGGCCCTTCACCTGCGCGACCAATCGCGCCCGCGGTGGTCGCTCCACCCGGTCATATGGGGGGCGGGGGGATCGTTGTCACGTCAAATAGCGGGGTTTGGCTCGTCGGCGAATTCCGGAAACACCGCCCGCACGTCACGCCGGATATCTTGGGACTCGCTATAGGCTTTGAGGCTTGGCCGATCGAGAATGTTAGCCAGAAAGTCATAGGTGAGTTCAGCCTGGAGCGGCAGGGATTCGGGACGCCAATGGTACATGTCGTCGTTTATCAATCGTTTGGGCCCGAGCCGGGACACTAGCGGGGCAAGATCGAAGGTCGGCAGCCCCATGCGGCGCGCGACCTCGATCTGCTGGGCCTTGAAACCGGGCGGCCACTCGATCGCGGGCCCGCCGGCATATACCTGAACTGGTACAACTGCAGGGCCATGGGCGTACGCAGGCGATCGCGCAGGCGCTCGAGGTCGCCGACCATGTCATCGATGCTCAGGCGGCGAACGCACAGATTGTCCACGCCGAAGCGCGCCACGCCGTCATCCTCGAAATCGTCAGGCCAGTTCTTCAAGAGGAGATCGGCCCTTTCCTTCAAATCCTCCCCGGCCTTGGATAGAGAGGCGCCCCATTTACTGACGAGTTTAGGGTCGATGTTGGTCTTGCGGAGAGGTTCGATTATGCGATGACGAATCATGTTGAGGTTGACAATCGCTTCGCCGATGAAAGGTTCGATGGGCGTACTCAGTTCGATCAGAGCGATTTCCGTCTCGCCTCTCGCCGAGCCGGTTTCCACCCTACGCTTGTAGGCCTCTCGATTTCGCGCGCGCTTGGCGTCGGGCGGGAGGCGCGGTCCGTAGGCGAGGCTCCGAATCGCCTCTGGGACCGCGCGTTCGCCCATGCAGATCTCATGGAGTTGCACCGCCGCTCCGGAAGACAGGGCGTACGGTCGTCCAGGAATGCCGAATGGGGCGAACGGATGGCCGAGAAATCCCTGCGCGATAAGCAGTCTTTGCGACATGTGAAGGCCGCAGCTTCCGAACGTAAAGCATTGGATTACCTTAGACATGAAACGGCTCAAAGAGACCGGCGAATCGCCCTGTCGGTTGATCCGCGGCGGCCCAATCGGCGTGATGCGGCCAGCGCCCGTTCACGTGAGTGCTGGGATCGCCGATGCGACGGTATCTGAATCTTCTGACATCCACCGTACCCACCGTGAGCGGTTGTTAGGGGAGTCACCGTCGTCGGGTCAAGCAACATCGGCCGCGCGGCCATAGCATAGAATCCGAGTTGACGACGGTGAACCGTGAGCGGCGGAGGGCGTGGGGAGGTTCTGTCCGGGTGTCCGGGCGGGGCTCGGCGTTTCGCGCCGCCGGCCAGGGTACGAATCTGGCGGCGGCGTTTTGTTTGGCGCCGGGCCAGGGTGCGAATCTGGCGGTGCTCTGGTGATATCGGAATGAATGGATCATGCAGGTTATCGACAAATCGGCCGCCGAAGGCCTCAGCCGCAGCTACGGCGTCCGGGTTCCGGCCGCCGAGCTCGGCGCGCTTCTCGATGCCCCTTCGCGTCGAGTTCGTCGCGCCGATTTACGCGACCTCCGAGCACCTGAGTCCAGCCCGCCTTCCCGGTTGAAAGAGCGGATTTCCGGCGGCGCCGCGCGGGCGCCGCCGGACGGGCCGCCTTACCGGTGGCCGCCGATGATCAGGTTCGGGTTGGAATCGAGGGTGGCCGAGACCGAGCACGGGACCAGGCCGGGAAGGCCGGCGCCGGCGATCACGATCTTGCCGTGGACATTGAGCTGGGCTTTCACGTCGCCGGGGCCGCAGACACCGAGAACCACGGCGCTGACCGCCACGTTGTGGATCTTGATCGAGTGGGCGCCGGAGACCGTGATCCGCCAGGGAAGACGCGAGGCGGTGAGCGCCGCGCAGCTCACGCCGCTGAAGCTCGCCGAGATGATCGTCGCGCCTCTGCCCACGGTCGTGGCGTGCATACTGGCCGTACAAGGCAGCGAGACGGCGCCCGCGGTCACGGTCAACGAGCCGTTGATGTTGAACGGGGCGTTCGATGGTTTGATGAAGTGATAGGCCGACGCGGAACTCGCGAAGCCTAGGGTCGTGAGGCCGGCGAGGACGGTGGTGAAGAAAGTCTTCATGATCGCGACTCCTTCAGCAAAGTGTCCCTCAGGAGGTTGAAATGCGTCAATGGTTGTTTGTTCCGTGTTGTGATTGTTTCAGGGCGTTGGACGGTAAAGATGAAACACCCCAAAGAACGTCATGACGGGGTGGCGCAACCGAACCGGGCTTGCGGCGTTCACGGCCATGGCCCAGATTTGCGCGACGGGCTGAACGTCCCGGTCCGCCGATGCCCGCGCCGAGGAGCTTGAGCATGTCGCCATCCGACGACGCCCCGGCCTTCGACAGGGCGCCCACGGCGGGGGCGCCAAACGATCTTAAGGCGCGCTATCGCCGGGTGCGTGGGGACACCCTCGCCTTGACGGCGCCGCTGTCGGCCGAGGACCAGGCCGCCCAGTCCATGCCCGACGCCAGCCCGGCCAAATGGCACCTGGCCCATACCGCCTGGTTCTTCGAGACCTTCCTGCTCACGCCGCATCTCGCGGGCTACGCGGCCTTCGATCCCGCCTTCGGCTATCTGTTCAATTCCTACTCCGAGGCCATGGGCGCCCGGCACCCCCGGCCGGCGCGCGGCCTCCTGACCCGGCCGCCGTTGGCCGAGGTGGTCGCCTACCGGGCTCATGTGGACGAAGCCATGGAGCGGCTGCTTGCCAAATCGGCCGACAAGCCGGTTGCCAAGGCGGTGGCCGACCTGGTGGTTCTGGGCCTGGCGCACGAGGAGCAGCACCAGGAGCTGATCCTGATGGATATTCTGAACCTGTTCGCCGTCTCGCCGCTCAGCCCCGCCTACGCCCCTAACGCCCCAATCCCCGACCCCGCCCGCCGGCCCCTTTCCTGGATCGAGATCGGCGGCGGCCGGGTGGAGGTCGGCCGGGGCGCGGCCGGCTTCGCCTTCGACAACGAGGCGCCGCGCCACGAGGTGCTGCTGGCCCCTTTCGCTTTGGCCAGCCGCCTGGTCACCAATGGCGAGTGGATGGGCTTCATGGCGGCCGGCGGCTACGCGCGCCACGAATTCTGGCACGCCGACGGCTGGGCCCGGGTCGCCGCCGAGGGCTGGGAGGCGCCGCTCTACTGGGAGCGGGACGGCGAGACGTGGCGCTCGCTGACCCTGCGGGGCCCCCGCCCCATCGATCCCGACGCCCCGGTGGTTCACGTCAGCTTCTACGAAGCGGCCGCCTTCGCCGTCTTCGCTGGGGGACGGCTGCCCACCGAGGCCGAGTGGGAGCACGCGGCCCAGGCGGCGGGCGAGGCTCTCGACCAGATGTCCGGCCAGGTCTGGCAGTGGACCGCCAGCGCCTATGCGCCCCACCCCGGCTTCGCGCCCGCCGCCGGGGCGGTGGGCGAATACAATGCCAAGTTCATGGTCGGCCAAATGGTGCTCAAGGGCGGCGCCTGCGTCACCCCGCCCGGCCACGCCCGCCCTTCCTACCGCAATTTCTACTATCCCCATCAGCGCTGGATGTTCGCCGGCGTGCGCCTGGCCAGGGACGCGCCCGCGCCGGCCCCGGAGAAGGCCTTCCGGGCCGACGTGATCGCCGGGCTCTCGGCGGCCCGTAAATCCCTGCCGGCCAAGTGGTTCTACGACGCCGCCGGCTCGGAGCTGTTCGAGGCCATCTGCGGTTTGCCGGAGTATTACCCGACCCGCCAGGAGACAGCCCTCCTGAAGCGGATCGCCCCCGAAATCGCCGCCCATATTCCCGACGGCGCGACCCTGGTGGAGTTCGGCAGCGGGGCCAGCCTGAAGACCCGCCTGCTCCTCGACGCCGCGCCGCGCATCGCCACCTATGCGCCGGTCGATATCAGCGAAACGGCCCTGAGCGCCGCCGCCAAAGCCATTTCAAAAGACTATCCCAGGCTGGTCGTGACCCCCCGGCTGGGAGACTTCACCGCCGGCCATTCTCCCGCCGGCCAGTCTCCCCACGGCCTTGGCGACGACGCCCCTCAGGTGGGTTTTTTCCCCGGATCGACCATCGGCAATTTCGCCCCCGACGCCGCCGTCGCCTTGCTGGCCCGCATCCGTGGGCTTCTGGGCGCCGGCGTGGTTCTGATTGTCGGCGTCGATCTGGCCAAGGACGAGGCGACCCTCACCGCCGCCTACGATGACGCGCAGGGCGTCACCGCCGCCTTCAACCTCAATCTGCTGGCCCGGATCAACCGCGAACTGGAAGGGGATTTCGACCTTTCGACCTTCGCCCATCGGGCGGTGTGGAACCGGTTGGAGGGTCGGATGGAGATGCACCTCGAAGCCCTGAGGACCCACCGGGTCCATGCCGCCGGCCGCACCTTCCTCTTCGTGCGCGGCGAGACCATCCACACCGAGAATTCCTACAAATACACCGAGGAAGGGTTCGCGGACCTGGCCGCCCGGGCCGGCTGGCGCGTGGCGCGGCGATGGGTGAGCCCGGCGCCCGCCTTCGCGATCTTTCTGCTGGTCGGCGACTAGAGCGCTTTCCGCAAAAGTGGGAACTGGTTTTGCGCTCAGAAAGCGCTCCAGTGTTTGAGATAGAGCCTGTTTATCCCGATCGGGTTGATAGGGCCCGATCGGGACAGGCTCTAGGTTTGCGGAGACCGCCGGCCGCCGCCGCGCGAGGCGGCGCCGCCCTTGCGGCCGGCGTCGGCCGCCAGATCGCGATTCTTGGCGAAGCTGCGTTTCTCCTTGGGCACGCTGGCGCCGCCGCGACTGGCGATCTCCCGCCGGCGTTCCGGGTCCATGGCCGCGAAGCCACGCCGGCTCGGGCGGCGGAGGTCTTCGTTCGAGGGCTGCATCGGGGGCGCTCCTTGACGTTGGCGGATCGACATCCTTCGAACTTGCTTAACTCGCCCAGGCGCACTCTGGTTGCCGAACAGGCGTCGTCTCGTGTCGGCGAAGCGCTCCGGTGCGAAGGGACAAAGGTCATGAAAGCTCATTGGCGACTGTGGCTGGGGATGGCGCTCGGCGCCGCGGCGTGGCTGGTCGCCGTCGCCGCCGGCGTCCCGGCCCCGGCCCGCCCTTTAATCGGCTGGAACGTCGGCGCGGTCGCCTATCTGGTCGCCGCCGGCGTCCTGTTCGCGCGGGCCGGCGAGGTCGAGGTCCGCCGCCGCGCCGCCAGCCGGGACGAGAGCCGCGGGGTCATCCTGCTGCTGGTGGCGATCGCCATCGCCGTCTCGATGGCCGCTATCGTCGCCGCCCTGATCGCCGTCAAGACCGGGTCGGCGGGCGTGCGCGACCTGGTCGCCGCCCTCGCCGCTCTGACCCTGCTCACCTCATGGGCGGTGCTTCAGGCGGTGTTTCTGGTCCACTACGCCCACCGCCACTTCCAGGGTCTCGAGGCGCGCGGCGAACAGGGCGGATTTCATTTTCCCGGCGATCCGCCGCGCACCTATCTCGATTTCGCCTATCTCGCCATCTGCGTGGGGGCCACCGCCCAGGTGTCCGATCCCGAGGTGCAGACCACGCCCCTGCGCAACCTGGTCACCGCCCACGCCGTGACCTCCTTCTTCTACAACACCGCCGTGCTGGCCCTGGGGATCAACATCCTGTCGGGGCTGATCGGGCATTAGAGGATGCGCCTGTATTTCCTCCCTCCCCTTCATGGGGAGGGACGGTCGCGACCCTCGCGAAGGCGGGGGGACCGGAGTGGGGTTTTGTTTGGGCCACGACGCGCCCTTGCCCGGCGAGCCCCACCCGTCTGCTCGCGAGCGCTCGCATCCACCCTCCCCATGAAGGGGAGGGAGGCATTTGTCCTTTGAACGAAAGCCCTTTCCGCTAGAGCGCTTTCCGCAAAAGTGGGAACTGGTTTTGCGATGAGAAAGCGCTCAAGCGTTTGAGATAGAGCCTGTTTTCCCGATCGGGTTGATTCAACCCGATCGGGACAGGCTCTAGCCCTCATGCACTCCGTGAGCGGCCGCTTCCATCGGCGTGGGCAGAAAGCCGTCGTCGAGAACGTCCAGACCCTTGGCGAGGCGGGAATGCGACAGCCCGTAACCCAGATAGATCAGAGCTCCCAGGAAGATGTAGCAGATGAGAATCGTCGCCGGGATACGATCGCCGCGCAGGGCTTTTTCGGTGATGTCTTCGATGAGAGGTTCGGCCATGAACACCGCGCCGATGATCCCCAAAATCGGGACGGCGCCGGCCCACAACGGGTCGGACCGCGATTTCCAGGTCAGCGACAACCACGCCAAGCCGGCGATCACCGCGATCGCCGCGCCCCAGCCCGTCCATTTTGAATTGAACAGCACCGTGAAAGTCGCCAGCAGGATGAGTGCTATCGCCGTCGTGCCGATGACAACGGCCCAACGGGGCACGAGCGCGCCGCCCAGCGGCACGCTGAACGGCCGTGTCATGTTCGGGCGCGACGTGCGCAGATACATGACGCTCAGGCACACGATGCCGAAGGCGAAGGCGGTGCCGAGGCTGACCAGATCGTTCAGGATGGTGATCGGCAGCAGGGCGGCCGTCACCGCGATCAGGCCGCCCAGCACGATGGTGCCGATCCAGGGGGTGCGAAACTTGGCGTGCAGTCTCGAGAAGGCGGCCGGCAGAAGCCCGTCCCGCGCCATGGCGTAGAACACCCGCGACTGGCCATAGGTGAGGACCAGCATTACCGAGGTCAGGCCGGCGACGGCGCCGACTTTGATCAGGAACGAGAACCACGGCAGGTGCATGGTGTCGGCCGCCAGGGCCAGGGGCGCGGCGACCCCCAACAGCCGGAAGGGGACCGCGCCTGTCAGCACCGCCGCCACCGCCATGTAGAGGAGGGTGCAGATGAACAGGGAGCCCAGGATGCCGATCGGCATGTCGCGCTGCGGGTTTTTCGCCTCGCCGGCCGCCGTCGAGACCGCCTCGAATCCCACGTAGGCGAAGAAGATCACCGAGGCGGCGCGTAAGATGCCCTTCACACCATAGGTGAATCCACCCTCGCTGGCGGGAATGAATGGTGTCCAGTTGTGCGGGTGGACGAAGAATACGCCGACGGCGACGAAAAGCACCAGGATGCCGACCTTTATGCACACGATGACATTATTCACCGACGCCGATTCGGACACGCCGACGCATAGAAGGGCGGTGACCGCCAATATGCCCGCGGCGCCGACGAGATTGAGGTTGTGACTCATGCTGAACACCAATCCGTGGTCGGTCGTCACCGACTGGATGAGCGAACTGGTGAACTGGGCCGGAATCACGAGGTGGAGATCCTTGAGGAAACTCACCACATAGCCCGACCAGCCCGCCGCCACGGTGGCGGCGGCGACGCCGTATTCCAGCACCAGCAGCCAGCCCATGATCCAGGCGAACACCTCGCCCAAGGTGGCGTAGCTATAGGTGTAGGCCGATCCGGCCACCGGCATGGTCGAGGCCAACTCTGCATAGCAAAGGCCCGCGAAGATGCAGGCCAGGCCAGCGACCACGAAGGAGAGCATCACCGCCGGGCCGGCGAAATTGGCCGCGGCGTTGCCGGTGATGACGTAGATGCCCGCGCCGATAATGCAGCCGATGCCGAGGAAGACGAGATTGACCGGCCCCAGCGTCCGCTTGAGGTGCTGGCCGGCCGCCTCCCGCTGGACTTGATCGACCGATTTCCTGATCAGCAGCCTATTTCCGCGCGGCGCGGCTTCAACGGTCATTGGCGTTCGCCCCTCTGACGCCGCCGGTCGGCGGCGTTGCTTGTTGGGCGGACGTTAGAGACGCATCGGGGCCGGCGCAATGGGGCGGCGCCGTTCGAATTCGGCGGTCGCTCGCCGACCCCCTACGCCCCGCGCCCCCGCGCCTTGGCGATGGCCGCCGCCAGCGCGTCCATGTCCTCGCCATAGACGATCTGGTCGCCGACGATAAAGGCCGGGGTGCCGCCCAGGGCGAGCTTGTCGAACAGGGCGGCGGTGTCGGCGAGTTGGCGGTCGGCGGCCGGGTCGGCGGCCACATCGGCCGCGCGCGCGCCGTGGGCCAGGGCGATGCGGTCGATGGCGGCCTCGTCGAGGGGGTGGGTGGCCATGAAGGTCCGGTAGAGCCCCAGGTAGTCGCCGCCGGCCTTCTTCACCGCCAGGGCGGCGCGAGCGGCGCGCCGCGAGGGCGCCCCGAAGATCGGCATCTCCTTGAACACCACGCGCAGGTCGCGGTTGGCGGCGATCAGGGCGAGAACCTTGGGCGCGGCGTTGGCGCAATGGGGGCAGCGGTAGTCGTAGAACTCGGTGAGGGTGATCTTGCCGTCCGGATTGGCCACGAAGTCGCGCGGATCGCGCTCGACCGCCGCGCGCAGCACCGGCAGATCGGCCAGCGCCGTCTTCTCCTGAGCGGCCTCGTCGGCGTCGGCCTTTACCTGCAACCTTTGCGCCGCCTCCTGGATCACCTCGGGATGGGCCAGCAGATAGGCGCGCACGCGCGCCCCGAAGGCGTCGTCGCTATTGTTGGCTCCGGCGCGGCCGCAGGCGCCCACCGCCGCCAGGGTTAGGGCGGCGAGCCCGAGCACGGCCGCCCGCCTCATCCGACGCCGCCGATCGACTTGAGCTGGTCGGGTGTCGGCTTGGAGGCCAGGATTATGTCGTTGGCGCGGCGCCATTCAGGGGTGTCCTTTTTCAACAATTCGCGGGCGTGCACGGCGAAGGTGCGCGCTTCCAGAAGTTGGCCCAAGTAGAAGTTCTGTTCGGCCGCCGCCAGGCGGGCCATGCCACCTTCGCCCTTGCTGTCGTAGGCCTCCGCGAGCAGCCGCCAGCCGAGGGCGTTGTCCGGCTCTTCGCTGAGGGCGTGTCGCACATCGCCGATCGCCTCGTCCAGCCGCGCCGGATCGTTCAGGGCGATCAGGGCCTGGCCCAGATTGATCCGCAGCAGGGGCGCGTCGGGCTTGAGCTCCACCGACCTGCGGTGCGCCGGCTCCGCTTCCTTCGGGCGCCCGGCCTCGAACAGCACCTGCCCCTTGAGTTCCCAAAGATAGGGATCGGCGGGCTGCTCGGCGATCAGGGCGTCGATGGCCGCGAGGGCCCGGTCGGTTTCGGTTTCCTTGTAATAGGCGATGGCGCGCGCGTAGCGGGCCGGGAAGGAGTGGTCGGTGTCGGGATAGTCGTTCAGGGTCTGGCCCGCGCCATCCAGGAAGCCCTCCAGTTTCGCCTTCATGATGGCGTGTTGGGCGATCGCCTGGGGGCTGTCGACCGCCCCCACATGCGGCTGCTGATCGACCCGCGCCTCGAGCGCCTGGATGCGGTCGTCGGTGAGCGGATGGTCGCGGAAGAAGGGAAATTTCTTCTCGTCGTCGAACACTTCCTGGTAGCGATAACTATTGAAGAAATCGACCAGGCCGCGGCCCGACTCGCCGGCTTTCTCCAGATAGGTCACCGCCGCCTGGTCGGCGCGCGCTTCCTGCTCGCGCGAATAGCCGAGGAGCGAGATCTCGGCGAAATAGCCAGAGGAGAAGACCAGGCCGGCGGCGGCATCGGGCGCGCCGGCGGCGGCGGCCAGTATGCCCAGGCCGATGCTCAGAATCATCGGGCCGAGCGCGGCGTGGCCGGCCGCCCCCGAGCGGGCGATGTGGCCGCCGGCGATGTGGCCGGTTTCGTGGGCGATGACCCCGATCAGCTGGTTGGGGCTCTTGGTCTCGAGGATCAGGCCGGAGTTGAGAAAAAGCTGCTGGCCGCCGGCGGAAAAGGCGTTCAACTCCTTGTCGCCGATGATGTGGATCTTGACGCTTTTGGGGTCCAGCCCGGCGGCGGCGAAGATCGGGTCGGCCTCCTGGTGGAGGATTTCCTCGATCTCGGTGTCGCGGATGATGGAGACGCTGGGCTGCCCCTGGGCGCGGGCCGCCCCCCCTGGCGTCTGGGCCGCGACCAGCGCCAGCACACCGACGGCGGCGCGCAAAAGGCGAAGCGGCTTTGCGGCGCTCAATAGATGTCTCCGTCTCGCCCCCGCGCTTTTCACCTTAAGGCTCTGTGTCCAAAGGTTCAATTACCGCCTCTCTTCCCCCTCTGGGGGAAACCTTCCGCGAAGCGCCGAAGGGGGCTTTCGCCACAACGAATCGCTCGCGGCCACGCCCCCATTCCCGGCTTCGCCGGTACTTCCCCCAGAGGAGGAAGAGAGAAGAGGATGGCCGCGTCGCGTGTCAGGGTCGCAACTGACCCCTCACGCGCCCCGGCGCCACCAGCCTCGCTTGGGGGCGGCGGGCGGGGTGAGGATTTCCGCCGGATCGGACCTGGCCGGCGTCGGCGGCTCGCGCGTGGCGGCCAGGACGACCACCGGGGCGGGGGCGGGGGGGAGCTCGATGGCGGTCGCATCTTCACCGGCCGATTGGGTCGGCGCCGTTTCCTCCGGCGGTGAAGCGGCCTTGGCTCGGCTCCGCGCCCTGGGACGGCGCGGCCGGCCCGGCTTTTCCGGCTCCGCGCTCAGTTCGACCCAGATCTCCTCCTCGGCGCCCACCGCGGCGGTCGCCTCCGCCGGCGTGGCGGCCTCCAATGCGGCGGGGGGCATGGGCTGTGGCGAGGTGGTCATGGAGACGGGCGACCCAGCGGCGATCTCGGGCTCGGCCGCGATCGGGGGCTCGGCCGCGATCAGGGGCGCCGTTTCCACCGGGCCCCGCCACTCATAGGGATCGTCGCCGCTCAGGCGAGCGGGCCAGGACCAGGCGTAGACATCCCCGGCCCGACCCTCGTCGCGAGCCCGCCGCCCGCCGCGCCGGCCGCGCCGGCGGCGATGCCTGGCTCCGTCGCCTTCGGCCTCTTCCTCGGTCTGTTCGGCGGCGGGCGGGCGAGGGGCTTCGGCTCCCGACGGCCGGGGCTCGTCGCGTCCGCGCCCCCGCCGGCGGCGGCGGCGGGGGCGCGCGCCCTCGTCGTCGGCCGAGTTGACGGCCTCGCGTTCGCGCGCCCGCTCGCCGCCGGCCTCGCCCTCCACGACGCCCCCGGCTTCGTCGTCATCTTCGTCGTCCGCCTCGTCCTCCACGCCATCGCTTTCGTCGCCATCGCTTTCATCTTCAGGAGTTTCGGCATAGGCGGCCGGGGACGGGCCTTCCCAGGCCCGTTCGGCCTGATGAGGCACATCCGATATCCGCTCGATCTCATACTCGGCGTGGGCCAGGGCCTCGCCGATGACCACGCTGACGAACAGGCCGTGGCTATGCAGCAGGCGGGTCAGATGCTCGCGCTTGTGGTTGAGGATATAGAGGCTGACGTCGCGCGGCACCCGCACCACGATCTCGCCGCCGCCTTTCTGAGCCTCCATCTCGACGGCGCGCAGGGTCGCCAGGGCGCTCGATTCCACCGACCGCACCCGCCCGGCGCCGCCGCAGGTGGGGCAGACGTGGGTGGTGCCTTCCAAGATGCCGGTGCGGCGACGCTGACGGCTCAGCTCCATCAGGCCGAAGGAGGAAATCCGGCCCATCTGAATGCGGGCGCGATCCCTGGCCAGGCAGTCCTTCAGGACCTTTTCCACCGCCCGGTTGTTCTTGGCCTCGTCCATGTCGATGAAATCGATCACGATCAGGCCGGCGAGGTCGCGCAGGCGAAGCTGGCGGGCGGCCTCCTCGGCCGCTTCCAGATTGGTCTTCAGCGCCGTGGCCTCGATGTTGCGCTCGCGGGTGGCGCGGCCGGAATTGACGTCCACCGCCACCAGCGCCTCGGTCTGGTTGATGACGAGATAACCACCGGACTTCAGCGGCACGGTGGGTGAATAGATCTGGCTGAGGTGATCCTCGATCTTGTGGGCCACGAACAGCGGCGCCGGCCCCTGCCAGGGCTGGACCTTCTTGGCCTGAGAGGGCATCAGCATGCGCATGAAGTCGCGCGCCTCGCGGTAACCCGCCTCGCCCTCGACCCAGACGCCCTCGATGTCCTTGTCGAACAGGTCGCGGATGGCCCGTTTGACCAGATCCTCCTCTTCGTAGATCAGCGCCGGGGCGATGGAGTGCAGGGTGGTGTCGCGGATGGTGCTCCAGGCGCGCGACAGATATTCGTAGTCGCGCTTGATTTCCGCCTTGGTGCGCTTGGCGCCGGCGGTGCGCACGATCAGCCCCATGCCCTGCGGCACGTCGAGTTCGGAGACGATGGCGCGCAGCCGCTTGCGATCGGTGACGGCGGCGATCTTGCGGCTGATGCCGCCGCCGCGGTCGGTGTTGGGCATGAGTATGCAGTAGCGGCCGGCCAGAGATAGATAGGTGGTGAGCGCCGCCCCCTTGTTGCCGCGCTCTTCCTTGACCACCTGGACCAACATGATCTGGCGGCGCTTGATCACCTCCTGGATCTTGTAGCGCCGCATCAGCCGCCGGCGTCGCCGCGCCACCTCCTCGTCGATCTCGTCCTCGTCGTCGCCGCCCAAGGCCTCGTCGTTCAACGCCTCGCCGTTCAGGGTTTCGCCGTCCTCATCGACCGCCGCCGGCGCTGGGGCGCTCGGGGCGTGATCGTCATCGTCCTGCTCGGCGTCGCGCAGCAGGGCTTCGCGGTCGGCGTGGGGAATCTGGTAGTAATCGGGGTGGATTTCGTTGAAAGCCAGAAAGCCGTGGCGATTGCCGCCGTATTCCACGAAGGCGGACTGCAGGCTGGGCTCTACGCGGATGACCTTGGCCAGATAGATGTTGCCGCGCAGCTGCTTCTTGGCGCGGCTTTCGAAATCGAACTCTTCAACCTTGGTTCCGTCCAGGACGACGACCCGCGTTTCCTCGGCGTGGGCGGCGTCGATCAGCATTTTCTTGGGCATTGAGATATTCTCCGGGGCGCGCGGCGGACCAGGGGTCCGGGCGCCGGCTGCGGGCGCGCGCGCAAGGGACCTCTCCGGCCGCGCGGCCGCGAAGAGCGGCGGCGGCGGTCAGGGTCGAAATCGGAGCGGAGGCGGCGCTGCCCATGGTTTGGTCTCTAGGCGCGCCCATTTGGCAAGGCGCGGATCGGATGATGCGTCAACGCCATATCGGCGCTGGCCCGACGCAAGGGGCGCGCTGGCGTCGCTGAAGTCGCAAAGACGGCGCATGCGCGACGGCAATGTAGGGGAGAGCGAGGGGAAAGGGAAGGGATGCTTGCGGGTCGAACGGGCGCGCGCACTCCCAGCCAAGGCGATTACCTTAACGCTTTGTCTACGCCGCGGTCGCCATATGGGCGGCTGGCTCTGGGATCGGCATGGGCAATTCGACGGGAATGCGTGCGGCCTGGGCGAGTCTCTTCGGGTCGTGGGGAAGGCGGACGCTGCTGGCGCTCGCCTTGGCCTGCGTCGGCGCGGGGGCCGTGGCGGCGGCCGAGGACGGGGTCCCGTCGCTCACCATCCTGAAGGTGCGTTTCGGCGGCGACGACAGGCGCACCCGGATGGTCATCGACGCCGACGCCGCCCTCTCGACCCGGCTGGTGGCCGCCGACGGCGGCCCGAGGCGGATCGTGCTTACCTTGCCGACGATCGGTTCGGCGGACGCCAAAGGCGGCGGGCGGGGCCTCGTCAGGGCCTGGAGCGTGCGCGGCGAACCCCACGGCGCCCGCCTGGTGCTCGATCTGGCCGGCGAGGCGCGGATCGCCCACCGTTTCCTGATTCCGCCGTCGGACGGGGTGGCGAACTACCGCTATGTGATCGACGTCGAGGGCGTTACCGCCGCCGCCCCGGCCCCCGAGGCGGCCTCCGAGGGGGCGTCCGAGGCGACGCCCGCGGCCGCCTCGGTCCGGCCGCCGTCCGCCAGGCATGTCGACAGGCGCCGCGTCGCCCAGGCGGCGACGGCGAGCGGGACGGCGCCGGCGCGGCGGCCCCGCAAGGTGGTGGTCATCGACGCCGGCCACGGCGGTCACGATCCGGGCGCCCCGTCCTTCGACGCCAACGAAAAGGACATCACCCTGGCGGCGGCGCTGGCCCTGGCGGCGCGGCTGGAACGGGACGGCGGCTACAAAGTGGTGATGACCCGCGACGCCGACGTGTTCATTCCCCTGGAAGGCCGGGTCCAGATCGCCCGCCGCGCCGGGGCCGACCTCTTCATCTCCCTGCACGCCGATTCGGCGGGCCCGGACGCCGAAACCCATGGGGCCAGCGTCTACACCCTCTCCGGCCAGGGCGAGACGCGGGTCACTCAGGTTCTGGGGCCGCACGAGTGGTTCGCCCGCACCGGCGCCCGCGGCGCCGATCCGGCGGTCGGCCAGATCCTGCTCGATCTCACCCAGCGCAGCACCCTCAACCGGTCGGCGGCGTTCGCCGGCCTCTTGATCGACCGGGTCGGGGCCACGGTCGATCTGCTGCCGCGCAGCCGTCGCGACGCCGGCTATTTCGTCCTCCTGGCCCCCGACGTCCCCGCCGCCCTGCTGGAGATGGGGTTCATCTCCAGCCCTCTCGACGAGGCCCGGCTCACCGATCCGATCCAGCGGGACAAGCTCATGGACGCCGTCGCGGCCGCCATCGACGCCTATTTCGCCGGCCAGACCACCCTGGCGTCGCGCTGACCGCTCCAGATATTCGGGTTCAGGTAGCCATCGCCAGGATCGTCGCCCATTCGGCCGGGCTGATCGGAACCACCGACAGGCGAAACTGGCGAAAGAGCGGCATCCCGCGCAGGGAAGGCGTGGCCTTCATCGCCGCCAGGGTCACCGGTTTGGCCAGCGCCCGACGCGGCGCCACGTCCACCGCCACGAACCGGCCGGCCTCGTCGGTGGGGTCGGGGTAGGCTTCCTTCACGATCTCCAGGACGCCGACCGCTTCGAGTCCCTTGTTGCTGTGGTAAAATAGCCCCAGGTCGCCCAGCCGCATGGCGCGCAGCCAGATGGCCGCCTGATGATTGCGCACACCGGTCCACGCCGTCCGTCCCTCGCGCACCAAGTCGTCCCAGCCATAGGCGGCCGGTTCGGACTTGAGCAACCAATGGGCCGGCTGGCGATCGGCGCCGTCGGTCTGGTCTGTCATCGCGCTCTCCCGCCAAACTCGAATGTCTTGATCGAACGGGCCCAACTGTGGTTCAAATAGGGCGAAAAATGGCCGATCCCCATTGCGGGCCAAGTGCATAGGGAGGCTGACGCATGAGTGATGTCACCGTGAACGGAACCCCGGGGACGCAGGGAAATCCGGGCCAGGATGGTACGCCGGGCGGCCCGGCGAACGCCGTCAACACCAAATCGTCCGACACCACCAACAACGCCACCGCCCATGGTGGCGAGGGCGACCACGGCGGCGCGGCGGGAGCCGGCGGCGTGGCCGGCTCGGGGGCGGCGGGCGGGGCGGCGAGCGCCAAGACCACGACCACCGTGGCCAGCGCCCAGAACACCTTCGCCAACGCCTTCGCCACCGGCGGCGGCGGCGGCTCCGCCGGACTGCCCGGAGACCCGCACACCCAGGGCGCCAACGGCGGGGCGGGAGGGTCGGCCACCGCGACGGCGGCCGACACCAACACCATGGGCGCCGCGACCGCCCAGGTCACGGCCTTCGGCGGCAATGGCGCCGGCCAGGGCGGCCACGGCGGCGCGGGGGGGACGGTCAGCGGGTCCAAGGCCTCGGCCTTCGGAACCACCAACGCCACCGCGACGATCGACCAGGACGGCGGCTCGGGGGGAGGCGGCGGTGGTTTCGGCGGCGGGGGCGACGGCGGCGACGGCGCGGCCAGCAAGCTCGTCAACGCGGTCACCGGCTCGACGATGGGTGGCTTTCTCACCCTTTCGCAGCAGGCCGTGGGCGGTCTCGGGGGTTTCGGATCGGGCGGCGTCGGCGGTATCGGCGGGACGGCGACCTCACGCCTGACCTTCGATGACACCAAGAACGCCACCCAGAGTCTCGTGGTCTCGGCCACGACCACCGCCGACGGCGGGGCCGGCGGCGGCGACGACACGGCCCAGAACGGCGCCGACGCCACGGCGACGGGCACACTCACCGTCACCCGCGTTGGCGCGGACCAGGCCAACGCCCTGGGCGGAAACGGCGGCGCTGCGGTCATCGGGAACGGCGCCGACGGGGGATCGGCCACGGCGACGGCGATTGTTCTCTCGACCTCCACCCAGAGTTCCGACAGCGTCTCGGCCATCGCCAACGCGACGGGCGGCCAGGGGGGCGCCACCGGCGGCGGCGCCGCGAACGGCGGGAAGGGCGGGTCGGGCCAAGCGACCGCCCAGGCGACGCTCCGCGGGTCTGGGTCCGCCTCCGCCGCCGTTGCCGATCGGGGCGGCGATGGAGGGGCCGGAACGGCCGGCGCCGCCAACAGCGCGGCGGGCGCGGCTTCCGCGGCGACCAACGCGGTCACCGGTTCGACGCGGGGCGGTGATCTGACCCTGATTCAGCAGGCCTTCGGCGGCGCCGGCGGCTCGAGCCAGGGCGGCAAGGCCGGCAAGGGAGGGGCGGCCAGTTCCAGCCTGACTTTCGACGACACAACGCACACGGTGGCTAACCGCAGCCTCGCCGTTACCGGCGATGTCAACGCCGCCGGGGGAAACGGCGGCGCCGGAACCGGCGCCGGTGTCGCCGGCGCCGCGGGCGCTGACGCCACCGCCGTCGCCCACCTGACCGGTATCCAGACCGTCAATGTCATCGCCCACGCGCGGGGCGGTGACGGCGGCGTCAACAATTCCGGCGTCATGGGCGCGCCACCGGGCGGCCCCGGCGGCGGTGCGACCGCCGACGCTCAGGGGATGGGGGTGACGGTCAATGTGACGGCCGAGGCCGCCGGCGGCGTCGGCCAGAGCGGGACCGGGGCGGCGACGGCCACCGCCGTCGGGATAGGTGGCGGCGGCTCGGTCTCGGCGAGCGCCAGCGGCGCCCAGAACGGGGCCCATTTCATCGAGTCGGTGTCCGCCGCCGCCCAGGCCAGCGTGGTTGGCCAAAGCACCGCCCTGGCGATCACCGCCATCGGCGGGGCGGCGCCGGCCTTCGTTACCGGCGATCAATCGATTGCCGAGGTGACCGGCGCACCTGCCCAATCCAGCGTCAAGGCCATCCTCAAGGCCGACCCGAACATCAAGGCGGCGTTCGGGGCCAGCCCGGTCTATTTCGCCATCGAGGAGGTGGGCGGGGCCCATTCCACCGGTTCGGGCGCGCAGACCGCCACCAGCACCACCATCCTCCAGGTCGATCTGAGCCAGTTGGCGGTGAAGAACGATCTGATCGTCGGCCTCTACGATCCGGTGGCCAGCGGGGCCGCCTTCACCAGCCTGACCTTCGATATCAGCGCCGACGGGACCAGCCTGGTGCACCAGGTGTTCACCAGCGTGGCGGCGGCCCAGGCCTTCTTCACCGACGACCCCCTCGATCTGGGATCCTTGGCCGGGGCGCCGTTCAATTCCAGCAACATCCTCTCGCTCGACGTCAACCTGTCGGTCACCACCGCCTCGCCCGGTTCGGGTTTCGACGTGGGGCTGCTGATCGGCGATCCGCCCGCCGCGGGCGCGTCCGGGGCGGTGAGCCGACTGGCCTCGGCCATGGCCGGCCTGGGAGGAGGCGCGGCCTACGCGGCGGTTCACGGCGGGAGCGATTCGCCGGCCAGCCGCTTGGCCCTTCCCGCACTGTCGCCGCGCGGCGGTCTTCACGAAGGGCCTCGCGGCGTTCTGCAGTAACGGCGGCTTCCCTGACCGTTGGCGCCCGCCGCGAAGGTTGCTAGAGCATCGGCCCAGCGGAGAGGGCGGTCCGCGGAGGTGTGCCGGTTTTGCAGCTATTGGGTCGTCGGCTCGCGGTGGCGGGCGTCGTGGTTCTGGGCGCGGTGGGGGTGGCCGCCCTGGCCGCCGCTATCTATGCCGCCGTGCTCTTCCATTCGATGCCCGACGCTTCGGATCTGGCCGACTACCACCCGCCGACGGCGACCCGCGTCTATGCCTGGGACGGCACCCTGATCGGAGAGTTCTCCAAGGTCCGCCGCATCTACGTTCCCTACGACCAGATGCCGCCTCGCCTGATTCTCGCTTTTCTGGCGGCCGAGGACCACAATTTCTTCCACCACGGCGGCGTCGATATGGCCGGCACCTCGCGGGCGCTGATCAAGGATGTGTCCAACATCCTGCAGGGGCGCCGGCCGGAGGGGGGCTCGACCATTACCCAGCAGGTGGCCAAGAACATCCTGCTCAACAACGATGTTTCGGTGGGCCGCAAGCTCAAGGAGGCGATCCTCGCCACCCGTCTCGAGCAGACCCTGACCAAGACGCGGATACTGGAACTGTATCTCAACGAGATCTGGCTGGGTTACCGCTCCTACGGGGTCGGAGCGGCGGCCTATAACTATTTCGGCAAGTCGATCTCCGATCTCACCCTGGCCCAGTGCGCCTATCTGGCCGCCCTGCCCAAGGGACCGGATAACTACCAGCCGATCAGGCAGAAGGCGGCCGCCATCCGCCGCCGGAACATCATCCTCGACGACATGGCCAATCTGGGCTGGGTCAGCCGCGTCGCGGCGGCGGCGGCCAAGGCCGAGGATCTGAAGGTGGAGGCGGCCCCGGCCCGCGCCAAATATCACGACGCCGACTATTTCGTCGCCGAGGCGCATCGCGAGGCCCTGCGCATGAAGGCCGTAGGCGACGATCTCAGCCAGGGCGGCTACTACATGCGCACCACGCTGGATCCGCGCCTGCAGACGGCGGCGCGGATCGCGCTCATGGACGGCCTGGAAACCTACGATCATCGTCACGGCTGGCGCGGCGCCTGGGGCCACGTGGACATCGTGCCCGGCTGGCAGGCCGCGACCCTGGCCAAGACCCCGCCCGCCGAGCGAAAGCTGTGGCGGGCCGCCGTGGTGACGGAGGCCGCCGGGGCGGTGAAGGTCCAGGTCGCCGCCGACAATTCCGTGGGAGAAATCGTCGGCGAGGATGTCGCCTGGGCGCGGGCGACGCGGGGCCTCAAGGTCGGCGACCTGATCTTCGTCGAACCGGCCGAGACCGGCGGCGGCCTGCGCCTGCGCCAGGCGCCGGCGGTCAACGGCGCGCTGGTGGCCATGGACCCCTATTCGGGCCGCGTCCTGGCCATGGTCGGCGGCTACAGCTACTCCCTCTCCAACTTCAACCGCGCCACCCAGGCCTATCGCCAGCCGGGCTCGTCGTTCAAACCCTTCGTCTACGCCACGGCC
>JBBRPN010000048.1:0-21391 GCA_038227925.1 Caulobacterales bacterium
CGGGCCCGCATCAAACGACAGACCATCGAACATCGGCGCTTGCAGCACCGCAAAATCGCCGCCTAAATATCAACCCCAGGTGAAGCCAACCCTCCGCTAAATCCCAGCCCCACCTGTCTCAAATGTCCTGACGACGCACACTGCGATGGTCCTGGACCTCGTAGTCAATGAGGACGCCATGGGCGGACGTCGAGACGGCGTTGGGAATGACCATGGTGTCAACCATCACCGTCGAATTCCCATCCTGACTGGTGCTGGTGAAATAGGCCCTCGGATCGGCATTGAGGGTGCTCCAGGCGACCGAACCGATGCCGGCCCTCTTCAACGGCGCCCGCCAGACCGAGGCCGGCGCCCCCATGATGTAGAGCACCTCGGCCTTGGTGGCGGCGTCGGCGCGGGCGACGGTGGTGAATTCGGTCAGATAGGGGTCGCCGCGGGGGTCCAGAATGGCCGGGTAGAACGGATTGGATTGGATCAAAAACTGACCCGGCGGCACGCGGGCGCGGTTGGCCCACACGAAAGGCCAATTGTGTCCGGCTGTCCACGTCGAGTGGTTCTGGGCGATGACGTTCTGCGCGGTGGAATCGGTGATCGGCCCATAGGCGTACGATGTCTTGTCCAAACCGTCATTGGCCGGAGGCGGCGCCTGGCGCATAAAGATCAAGGGCGCGAACGGCGCGGCGTCGCCGGGATTGAAATAGGCCGGCAGGACGGGGGTCGAGGCCCGCGCGGCCTGGAGGCCGACGGCCGACCACCCCGCCGCGAGGGCCAGCGCCCCCATGGCGGCCAAGCCACATTTCCCAAACTCGAACATCGCATATCTTTCCAAAACGCACGACGCGAAAGAATTCGAGGATAGCATGCGCCGGCTCTTCCGCGAACGATCGCCCTTTTCCGCCGCGCGCTTGCGATTTGATCGTGCCTGGACGCGGCGGACGCATTAATCAGAGTCTCCCTGGTCGGCCAACGGATGCGAGATCCGAATCGACTCTCGAGGCAATCGTGACGCACCCGCCCCCTCCACCCCTTCGGGGTCCCCCTCCCCCATTGCATGGGGGAGGATCACATCGCTCAAATCCTCACCCGCTTGCGGAGGAGGGGGACCGCGACGCGGTGGAGGGGGCGGGGGAAGAGCGCCGGCGCGCCGGCCGCCCCAGGCAAGCCTACTTAGAAGAAAAAGCGTCCCGTCCTCGGTCCAGGCAACTCAAACTGGCCACCCTCTCATTCATCGACCGATCCGGCGCGGCGATCCTCTGGTCGATGATCGAGGGCGAGGCGGCGGCCTGGGCCCGCGCCGGCCATGCGCCGCTTTTCTGGTGGCGCGACGACGACGCGCGGCGCCCCTCGCCGGCCCTGGATCGGCTCCTGCGGCTGTCGGCGGCGCACCAGGTCCCCCTCGCCCTGGCCGTCATCCCCGATGTCGATCTCACCGATCTGGCCGGCGCGATCGCCGGCCGCCCCCTGGTCCACGCCATCCAGCACGGCTGCGACCATGTGGACCGCAACATCGACGGCGGCTTCTCGGCCGAATTCAATCCGGCAGCCCCCGAAGCGGAGGTCGCGGCGGCGGTGAACGGCGCCTGGGCGCGGCTGTCGCGGGCGACCGACGCCGCCCCGATCTATGCGCCGCCGTGGAACGTCCTGACGCCGAACGCGCGGCGCGCCCTGATCCTGACCTCGATCCGCGCGGTCTCGCTCCACGGCGCTCTGGGCGGCGCCCCGGACGGGATGAGCGAGATCAACACCCACATCGACATCATGCGCTGGCGGCCGGCCCGATTTCGCGGAACCGCGGCGATCCTGGGCCGCCTCTGGCGCCAGCTTCGGGCGCGGCGCAAGGACGGGCGCTGGGGCGAACCGATCGGTCTGCTCACCCACCACAAGAATCTCGACCCGGCCGCCTGGGACTTCCTCGAAGCCTTCCTGGCGCGCGCCGCCGCGCCCGCCGCCGGCTTCCGCTGGCGCTCGGCCCTCGATCTGATCGACCCGAACGCGAACGGCTAGACATCGCCTCAACCGGCCGCCGATCCCTGGAGGTTCTTGATCACGATGTCGCACAGGTCACCGACCGTCGCGGCCTTGTAGGTGTCGCTCATCTCGATGACGGCGCCGGTGCGCGCCTCCATGTTCATGACGATGCGAACGTGGGCCAGAGAATCCCAGCCGGGAATGTCATTGGCGGTCATGGCCGGTTCGACGACCGCCTCGGGATTGTCGGTCTCCTCCCGCACGGCGACGATCATCGCCCGCCAAACGCCGTCGCGGTCCATGGGTTTCCACTCCAAAATCGGACCGCCGAGACTATGGGCAAAGACGCGCCCGCGCAACGAACGCCGCCCCGAGAGCCAAGGCGATCGGCGAACCAGTTGTGACCAAGCAATGGAACACGAACCTCACGAACCCCACGAACATGTGAGATTTACATGAAGGGCCCGCGCCTCGCTCCAAGGGCGTCGCCTTGTTCGTGACGTTCGTGAGGTTCGTGGTTGATATAGGGCGTTCGCCCGATTGCGGCGCCGCGAGAGCGCCTCGATTGACAGCCAAATTGGCAGCCGTACTAAATGCCCGCGTTCGCGAGCCCAAGCGGAGCACCAGAGCGGCATGGCCGATCCTCAATCGCTGTTGGAATTGAGAGAGAAGGCGTTCGGCGCCGATCTCGCGGTCCTCGGCGAGCTGCTCGGCGGGTTTTCACAGGCCGATCTGGCCGACCCCACGCTGCGGGAGATCCAGGGCGTCGCGAAATACCGCGGCGGCGATGTGCCGGCGGCGGTTTCGCTGATTTCCGAGGCGGTCTCCGCGCCCAGGCATGTCGCTCATCTCAAGTCGCTGCTGTTCTTGATGCGCGGCCAATTTTCGGCCGGCGACACCGACGGCGCTCTCCTGACCGCCCGGCGGGTGATCGACGCCGACACCGGCAACCAGGAGGCGCTCCGGCTGGCCGGCCGTATCTGCAATCAACGCCGCGACTGGGACCGAGCCGACCGCTTCTGGCGCCAGCTTTGCGAGATCGCGCCTGGTGAGCCCGAGGCGGCCCTGCAGGTGGCGCGGATCGGCGGGCGGCGCGGTGAATGGGAGACCCAGGCCTTCTACGCCGACGTGGTCCTGCGCGCGGCGCCGGGCCACGCCGAAGGCCTGCAACTGGCCATCGTCGGGCGCCTCAAGCTGCGCCGCCTGGACCGCCTCGAAGCGCTCCTGCCGGCGCTCTACCGGGTGGAGCGCGAACGCGCCCATGCGTTTCTCAGATCGTTCGACCAGCCCGAACAGGCCGAACAGTTGGCCGAAATCGTCGTGCGGCTCAAGGCCATCGATCCCGATGACGACGCTCTCTGGCGGTTCGCCGACGATCGGGCCATGACGTGGCTGCGCCTGGCGCCGCGCCAGGAGATCGCGCGCAACGACGATCTCGCCGCGCTGCTGTTCAGGGCCGCGCGGCGGCTGAACCCGAATTCGCGCGACGCCGCCGCCGGCCTCCAGCGCCTCAGCCAGACGGCGGCGACCGCCATGCGCGAGGCGCTCAAGGCGCGCGACGAGGCGGCGGCCTTGCGCCACGCCCAGCGGGTCGTGGATATCGATCCAGAAAAGGAGGAGACTTGGTTCTCCATGGGCCGTCTCTGCCTGGCTTCCGATCCGGCCCGGGCGGCGGTCTGCTTCACGCGCGCCGCCGAGCTCAATCCCGACGATCCGTGGAGAAAGCTGAACCTGGGCCGGGCGATGGAACGGGCCGAGCGGTATATCGAGGCGGTGGAAGCCTACGGGGCGGTCGTCCGCCTGATCGCCGACCCCGCCAACGACTGGCGCGTCGAGGCCGCCAAATCGATGATCAACAGCCGGAAAAAGCTGATTCGGCGCGGCCGCGACGCCTTTCGCGCCGACCGGCTGGAAGAGGCCTGGGCCGACTACGCCGCCGCGGCCGGCGTCGGCGACGCCGCCGTGGACGTGGAGCCCATGCTGATCTCGATCAAACGGGCCATGTTCCTTGCTCTGCGCGAGCGATTCAAGAACGACGATCCCGATTTCATTGCGGCGGCGGAGAAATACCTGCGCCTCGATCCGGACCACGCCGAGACCCTGCTCTATGCCGGGCGCAAGCTGATGGCGGCGCGGCGCCACGCCCGGGCCATGGAGGTATGGACCCGGCTCGCGGCGCTCGAACCGGCGGAGGCGCACTATCAGCTTCAGATCGCGCGGTGCTGCGCCCGGCTCAAGCTGAAGGACGAGGGGGCGGCGGCGGCGGCGGCGGCGCTGCGGCTCGACCCGACCCTGACCGAAGCGGCCAATCTGGAAAAGCAGTTCGCGGGGGCTTAACATAGACGCCGCCATGTTCTTTCGCCGACGCGCGCCTGCCCTACCGGAACCTCCGATCCCCACCGATTCGGCCACGGTGGATACCGGGGCGACGGGCGAGCTCGAGCGCCTGCTGGCGAAGGCGCTTGCCGCGCCGAAGGACGTCACGAATCTCTCCAATCTGGTCGGCCTTCTAGGCAAGGCCAAACGCGACGAGGAAGCGGCGTTCCACGCGGCCAAGCTGCTCGAGCTGCGGCCCGGCCATCGGCGGGCTCTGAGGGTGCTGACCCGCGCGCCCAGGGCCGATGTCGATATCATCGGCGGCTGGCGGGCCTACGCCCTGACGGAGCCCGACGACGTGGAGCCGTGGCTGCAGATCGCCCGCCTGGCGGCGCGGGCCGACGATCGCCGGGCCAGCCTCGAGGCCTGCGAGGAAGCTCTCGGCCGCGATCCGCGCCAACCGGAAGTCCTGAGCCTGAAGATCGCCGCCCTTGGGGCCTTGGGCCGTCATGACGCCGTGGGGTCCGTCTGGGGCCTTCTGCGCGAGGTCGATCCCGAGCGGGCCGAGGCGGTGCTGGCGCGCGCCGCCGACGCCGGCGATAGGGAGAGCGCGATCGCCATGCTGGGAGCGGCCCGATCCGTGGGCCCACTCGGCGCGGCCATGGAACACGAGGCGCTTCGCCTGCGCTCGCGGCTGACGGTCGATGCCTACGCGGCGGAAGTGGCCGGCCGTCACGCCGCCGCCGCCGAGGCGTTCGCGCGCCTTTGCCGCCTCGAACCGGACGAAGCCGACCACGCCGACGGACTGCGGCGGGCGGTGGCGCCCCGGCGCGACCCGGTCGCCGGCGACGAGGTGGGAGCGGACCGGGCCGACGCGGCGGCGACCCCGGCCCACTTCGATTCCGCCGCTCTTGGCGACCCGGCGACCGCGGATCGGACTGAATCCGAGACCTTGGACCCCTTGGCCGATTTCGACTAATCCGCCGGCTTGGACTAATCCGGCGTCACGGCCGGTCACGGTTCTGGAAGACGACAAGGAAGAAGCAAGATGTGCGGAATCACCGGCGCCCTGGACCTGACGGGGGTCCTTCCGGCCGAGGTCATGGCCGCCAGGGTCGAGGCGATGGCCTCTCAGATCGATCACCGCGGACCCGACGCCAAGGGGCTGCGGGTGATGGGACCGTGCGGCCTGGGCCATCGGCGTCTGGCCATCATCGATCTCAATCCGCGCGCCTCGCAGCCGATGAGCACGGCCGACGAACGCCTGTGGGTGGTGTTCAACGGCGAGATCTATAATTTCCTCGAGCTGCGCGCGGAATTGGAGGGCGTCGGGTGCGTCTTCCGCACCACCAGCGACACCGAGGTGCTGCTGCACGGCTGGCGGGTGTGGGGCGAGGCGATGGTGGCGCGCCTGCGCGGGATGTTCGCCTTCGCCCTGTGGGACGACATCGAACAGTCGCTCATCCTGGTCCGCGACCGTCTGGGCAAGAAACCGCTCTACTATCACGCCGGTGGCGAGGCGTTTCTGTTCGCTTCGGAGATCAAGTCGATGCTGACCTGGCCCGGGTTCGAGCGGCGCGTGGACCTGTCGGCGATCCACGACTACATGACCTATCACTATTGCATCGGCGAGCAATCGGCGTTCGTGGGCGTGCGCAAGGTGCCGCCGGCGCACTACATGGTCGTGCGGCGCGGCCGGCCGCCTCGCCTGGAACGCTACTGGGAACTGGCGGCGATCGATCCGCGCAACGGCGCCCGCTCCCACGCCGATCTGGCCCGCGAACTGGTCGAGAGGCTGGACGACGCGGTCGCCTGCCGGATGATCGCCGATGTGCCGCTGGGCGCCTTCCTGTCCGGCGGGGTCGATTCCTCGGCGGTGGTGGCGCGCATGGCCACCATGTCGAGCCAGCCGGTCAAGACGTTTTCGGTGGGCTTCGACATCGCCGGCTTCGACGAGACGCCGTTCGCGCTGCAGGTCGCCGAACGCTACCGGACCGACCACCACGCCTTCATGATGGACTACGACCTGGTGTCGGAACTGCCGAGGTTGATCTGGCATTACGGCGAGCCCTACGCCGACTCCTCGGCGCTGGTGACCTTCGCTCTGGCGCGGGAGATCCGACGCCACGTGACGGTGGCCCTCACCGGCGACGGCGGCGATGAAATCTTCCTGGGCTACAGCCGCTATCTGCGCTTCAAGACCTTCGTCGAGCGCTGGCGCGACGGGGTGCGGCCCAGGCTACCCTACGAGCCGGTCCTGCCCGGCGAAGCGACGCTGCTGCGCGACCACTACGGGCGCTGGATCGGTTCGTTCAGGGAGGAGCATAAGCAGGGCGGCTACGGCCCGGCCCTGGCCGAATATCTACTTACCACCTCCATCGACCGGCTCGGCCTGACGCTGGAGAAGGCCACTGCGGACAACGCCATGGATCTGGCGGCGCGGGTGGAGGTCGGCGGCTATCTACCGGACGATCTGAACGTGAAGGCGGACATCGCCACCATGGCCGTGGCGCTGGAGGGAAGAAGCCCCTTCCTCGACCACCAGTTCGCCGACTGGGCCGCCAGCCTGCCGCAGGATCGGCGGGTGTTCGAGCGTGACGGCGCGCTGGAAACCAAGGCGCTGCTGAAACTGGCCATGGAGCCGTATCTGCCCCCGGAAATTCTCTACCGCCGCAAACAGGGATTTTCGGTGCCGGTGAAACACTGGATGCGTTTCGAGATTCGCGACTTCATGGTCGAGACCCTGACCAGCCAACGATTCCGCGAGCGAGGCCTGATCAGCCCGCGCTATGTCGCGTTTCTGCTCGAACGGCATCTGAGCGAGGAGGAGGATCACGGCACGCGACTTTGGAGTCTGCTCTGCCTCGAACTCTGGTATCAGACCTTCATCGACCGGCGCGCCGACGGGCCGCTCGACATCAACGTCGTGGGCGAGACGCCGGACCTGCGGCTGGCCGGGTGATCCCTGAGACGATGACGAGTCTTGTCGCGAGCCGGCCGCGCACCCGTCCCGACAAGGCGCTGAGTCCCGACGAGTGGATCGCCCGGCGCCTCAACGCGGTCATGCTGGCCGTCCACCAGGACTGCGAGGACGAAGTCCGCGCCCTGGTCGATGAAATCATCGACTGGGCGCCGGCGGCGACGGCGCCGATCGAGATGGCGGCGGAATTCGCGGCCAGGCGCGAGGCCTGGGCCGACCTGGTGCGCTACCGCGCCGCCCTGGCCGCCGCCCGTCCCGCCGATCGCCGCGCCAAGGCGGCGCTCGTCCGGGCTCTGATCCGCGCCAAGGCCACCTCCGCCGCCCTCGATCTGGTGGGCCGTGTGCTCGAACGCGAGCCCGCCGGGGCGGGCTTTCGCCGCCTTCGCCTGGAGGCGTTGCTGGCCGCCGGCGACCGCGCGGCGGCCGCCGCGCTGTGCCAAAATCTGGCTGAAGCGCCGGTCGGCGCCAGCGTCGCCTTCACGATCGATGTCGCCCTGATTCTGGCCCAGGGCGAGGCCTTTGACATGGCGCGCGATTGGGTCGCGCGGGCCCGGTCGCTCAACGGCGACGACCCGGACTTGGCGCGCCTGGCGACGACCCTGGCCGACCGGAGCGGGGACTGGGAGGCGTTCAGGCGGGCGCAGGGCGGATGGGGTTACGCTCCGGAGGTCGATCAGCGCCCGGACGACGAACTTACCCTGGACGAATGGGTGGCCCGGCGCTTCAACCAGGTGATGCTGGCGATCCGGGACGGCGCGGAGCAGGACGTCGGGGCGCTGGTCGAGGAGATCGTCGCCCGCGCCCCCGAAGCGACGGCGCCCGTCGAACTGGCGGCGCAATTCGCCGCCCGCAATGGCTATTGGGCGGGCCTCGTCCGCTACCGCTCCGCTTTGGCCGCCGCCCGACCCGCCGATCGCCGCGCCAAGGCGGCGCTCGTTCGGGCCATGACGCGCGCCGGGCCGCCATCCGCCGCCCTGGATCATGTGGACCGGCTGCTCGAGGAGGAACCGATCGGGGCGGGCTATCGGCGCCTACGCCTGGAGGTGCTGCTGGCCACCGGCGACACGGACGCGGTCGCCGCCCTTTGCCAGACCCTCGCCGACTCGCCGGCCGACGATAGCATCGAATTCGTCACCGACGTCGCTCAGATCCTGGCCCAGGCCGGACAATACGGCCCGGCCCGCGACTGGGTGGGTCGCGTTCAGGGGCGCCTCGGCGCCTCGCCCGCCCTGACGCGCCTCCTCGCCAGCCTCGCCTACCGAGACGGCGCCTGGGACGAAGCCGAGCGGCTGTGGCGCGCGCTGGCGGCGACCGGCGACGAAAGCATGAAAAAGGCGGCGCTGATGTTTCGCGCCCGGATCGCCGCCGGCGCCGGTCGGGCGGCCGACGCGACCGCCCACTACCGCCAGGCCTTCGAGGAAGACGGGGCCAACGAGGAAGCCGCCCGCCACCTGGCGCGCCAAGCCATCGCCGAGGACCGGCTGGAGGATGCGCGCGCCACGATCGGCCGTCTCGAACAGGGGGTTGGACGCTCGTTGATCGTGATCGGCCTGAAGGCCCGCCTGGCCATGGCCAGAGGCGACAGCGGGGCCGCCGTGGCCGAATACCGCCAGGGGCTGGCCGACCATCCGATGGATGTCGATCTGCGGCGCGACCTGGCGGATTTTCACGGCGGCCTTGGCGACTACGAAGCCATGGGCGCGGTGTTGAGGGACGCCGAAAAGTTGGCGCCGCGCGACCCCCTCGTCCTTTCGCGCCTGCTGACGGCGGGAACCGCCCTCCAGACGCCACCCGATCGGCTGCTGGTCATCGCCGATCGGCTGCTAGCCCTGCGGCCCGCCGATCAGGGCGTCCTGCGACAGAAGGCCAACCTGCTGATTCGCATGGGAGAGCGTCGCGACGCCGTGGCCGTCCTGATCGCGGCGATCGATTTCAGTCCCGCCAACGTCTCGGCCTGGACGGGGGCGATTTCCAATTTGATGATCCTGAACGAGCCCGCGCGGGCGTCCGACCTGGTGGACCGGGCGCGCGCCGCGTTCTCGGCCGAAACGGCGCCCGACCTGATCGCCATGGCCGAAATCCTGGAATCCGCCGATCGGGGCGAAGAAGCCGTCGATTACGCCGAACGCGCGGTCGCCAAAGATCCGGCGTCGGGCGCGACGCGCATCATCGCCGCGCGCCTGTGGGAGAGCCGCGGCCTCTATCGTCGGGCATGGCCGCATCTTCTGGCCCTGCAGGATCTCGACGTCGAGGCGGCGCGCGGCGCGCTGACCTTCGCGCGGGTGGCGCGCGCCCTCCATTATGTCGATGCGCGGCCGGTCTCGGGCGCCGAGAACGACCGGTTTCCCGACGCCATCTTCGATCGCGTCAGCCGATCGGCGAGCCGACAGCGGTTCGACGAAGCGGCGCCATTGGCCCTGCATGTCACCAGTTCCCTGGCCGCCGGTGGCTCGGAGCGCCAGGTGGCGTTGACCGTGCGGGGTCTCGCCGCCACGTCGGGCGCCCTAGCGCCGCACCTGGTGGTCCAGGATATCAATTCGCTCACCGGGCGCGATTTCTTCCTGCCGGCAGTGCAGGCGTACGAGGTTCCGGTATCGATCCTGGCCCAGATGCGAGGCGAAGGCGTCGTGCGCGAACTGGCGGCGATGTTCGCCGGCCGACGCCCGGAGATCGGCCTGCTGTCGGCGCTCCCCACCGAGATCGCAAACATCGCCCTGCCCCTCTACGCCCTGATCCAGGAACGCCGCCCGCGCGTCGTTCACCTTTGGCAGGACGCCATCGTGGTGGCCGGCGGCGTCGCCGCCATGCTGGCCGGCGTTCCGCACATCGTGCTTTCGACCCGCAGCACCCGGCCGATCGAACGGCAAAGGGCGCGGCCTTATCTGAAGGCCGGCTATCACGCCCTGCTGCGTTATCCCGGCACGACGATGCTCAACAATTCGCTCAACGGCGCCCGCGACTATGCCGACTGGCTCGGAATCGAGCCGGAGCGCATTCAGACTCTCCACAACGGGTTCGTGTTCGAAGACCTCGAGGCGCGCGTCGATCCGAAACTCACCGCCCACATCCGCCGCCAGCTGGGGGCCGGACGCGAGGACGTGGTGATCGGCGGGGTCATGCGATGCTCTTTCGAAAAGCGGCCCGACCTATGGGCGGAAACGGTCGTCCAATTGGCCAAGGGCGACCCGCGCATCCGCGGCCTCCTGGTCGGCGAAGGCCCCATGCGCGCCGAACTGCAGGCGCGTCTGGACGGTCTGGGCCTGGGCGCCCGCATCCAGTTCGTCGGCCGACAGGCCCCTATCGAGCCTTGGATGAACGCCATGGACATCCTGTTTTTGTCGTCGGTGACCGAGGGGCTGCCCAATGTTCTGATCGAAGCCCAGGCGCTGGGCGTGGCGGTCGCCACCCTGCGCGTCGGCGGCGCCCCCGAAACCGTGCGCGAGAACGAGACCGCGTTGGTGATCGACGAAGGACCCATCGCCGAAATCGCCGGCGCCATCGCCCCGCTTACCCTCGACGCCGGCCTGCGAAAGCGGTTTGGCGCGGCCGGCGTGAAATGGACGCAGACAGCTTTCAGCCTCGACGCGGCGATCGCGCGACTGGGCGACATCTACGCGGAAAGTTGACGTTCGTGACCGTGAGCGCCAACCGCTATCAGCAGGCGATCCTGCGGCACTTCAGGGAGCGGCCAGACGCCGTCTTCTGTCATCAGGTCGGCGATGGCGGCGAGGTGACGCTCACCTGGCGCGACCTCGAAGCCGGTTGCGGCGCCTTCGGCGCGGCCTATCGCGGCGCCGGATTGAAGGGCGGCGATCAGGTGCTGATTTTTCTGCGCCACGTGCCGGAGCTCTACGGCGCTTTTTTCGGCGCCATGCTGAGCGGCCTCACGCCGGCCTTCATGCCCTGCAGGTCCCCCCGCCAGGATCCGACCCTCTATTGGCGGTCGCACCAGGCGCTTATGGCCCAGATCCAACCCGCCGCCGTGGTCACCGATGTGGCCACCCTGGCGGAGATGCGCGCCTCGGGACTGTCCCTGGCCGGCGCGGCGGTTCTGCTGATCGAGGATCTGCGCCCCGCCCCGCTCGAGCCCCGCGCCGTACCGGAAGACTTCATCGGCCTTCTGCAGCACAGTTCGGGGACGACGGGACTTAAAAAGGGGGTGGCGCTCAGCTATTCGGCCGTCGCCGCGCAGACCGAGAGTTACGCGGCGGCGATCGCGCTGACCGGCGATGACATCGTCGTCTCCTGGCTGCCGCTCTATCACGACATGGGACTGATCGCCTGCCTGATTCTGCCGGCCTACTTCGCCACCCCGGTCGTCCATCTGGATCCCTTCCATTGGATCGGCCGGCCCGACACTCTTTTCGAGCATATCGTCAAACGAAAAGGCACTCTGACCTGGCTGCCCAATTTCGCCTTCGAGCATCTCGCCGGAACGGTGGCGCGGCGGGCGGGCGCCTGGGATTTGTCCGCCATGCGGGCGTTCATCAACTGCTCGGAGCCCTGCAAGGCGGCAACCTTCGATCGTTTCTCAGCCGCCTTCGCGCCCGCCGGGGTTCGGCCAGACCAACTCCAATGCTGCTACGCCATGGCCGAGACGGTTTTCGCCGTTACTCAGACCGGGACCGGCGCCGGCGCGCTCCCCGCTCGGCTCACGGTCGATCCGGCCAGTCTGGACCGCGGGCGCGCGCCGGCGCCGGCGCTGGCCGGCCAAGGGGTGGAGCTCATCGAAACCGGAAGCGTCATCGAGGGCCTGAACCTCACCATTCACGACGAGGCGGGCGCGATCATCGACGACGGGCGGATCGGCGAGGTGGGCATCGCCGGGCGGTTCCTGTTTTCCGGCTACAACCGCGATCCGGCCCGCACCGCCGAGCGCCTGCGCGGCGGAGTCTATTTTTCACGCGACCTGGGGTTTGTTCGCGACGGGCGGCTCTATGTCCTGGGCCGGATGGACGACCTGATCATCGTCAATGGGCGAAATCTCTACGCCCACGAGGTCGAGGCGCGGGTCAACGGCGTCGCCGGGGTGAAGCCGGGGCGCGCGGTGGCGGTGGCCTGGTTCGACGCCAGGGTTGGCAGCGAGACCCTGGTCATCATGGCCGAACGCGCCCGCGCCTCGACCAGACCGGACGAAGCGGTTCGTCGCGAGGTGATCGGCCTGGTCCATTCGGTGTTCAATGTCACACCCAGGGCGGTGGAGTTGCTAGAGGAGGGCCAGCTGGTGAAGACCTCCAGCGGCAAGATCAGCCGCAAGGAGAATCTGGCCCGCTTTATCGCCGCCCAGGCTTCGGTTCCCGCGCGTTGAGGCTCTGGTATTGTCAGGAACGCGCCCCCGCGGTATCGCGGCCTCGCCCAGAGGGGCGCGGAGCCACGGGCGCGGATGCTTATCATTGACTTCGCCCGCTCCGACGGCCCTGCGGAAAGGGTTGGGGTGATCGGCAGTTGCCGGGTTCACGATCCGCTCAAGGAAGTGGCGCGATCCGGCCGCGGCGCCTTCCTGTGGTCGGCGTTCAACAGCTTCACTCACACCCCCGCCGAAGCGGTGCAGCATATCGCCTTTTGCTGCGGGCGCCTCGAGATTCCCGAACCCTTCGCTCCCTATATCCTGCGTCAGGACAAGCTTCCGATCCTCGACGACCGACTGCCCAATCTGGTCGAAAGCTGCACGACATTCATGGTGGAGATGTCGAGTTTGGCCTATCTGCGGTGCGGCTACTACACTTTCAATCAGGATTATTTTTCCCGGCAGTTCGTCCGCGGCTCGGGCCTTGACGTACTCGACTGGCATCGAAACCTGTCGGCCGCGGCGCCGGCGCCGGAAAAGGCGCGGGCCGCCCTGGCCTCTCTCGCCGAGGGCGGCAAGCGCCCCGGGGTGGCGGCCGAGGAAATTGTTTTCACCTTGCGCAGCCTTCCCTTGAACCCGGATACCTTCAAGGCGGAGCTCGGCAAGGTGGTTTTCGACCCCTCCAGGCGGTGGATTTTCGTGCCGCATTTCAACGTCTCGGAGGATCCCGCCGAACAGATCGCCAAACGGGTCGTGCTGCGCGATCTGCTCAAGCGCGACGCGGCGGCCCTCGGCTGCGACTTCTACGATCCCACGCCCATCGTGGCGCGGGCCGGGCGGGCGGTGGCGCTTGAAGGCGGTGGAGTGGACACCTACCATTACGCCCCTTCGTTCATGCCGATCGTCGGCGAAGGGCTCTATGAGGCGATCATGAAAAAACCGACGCGGGCCACGTCAGGGAGCGAGCCGCATGGCTTCTAGTGTTATCTATTGGGTCAAACGCGACCCGGGGTTGTTTCGGAAGACGACTTGGTGCGTTCTCCTCGGCTCGCTGAAGATCGGCGACTATCCAGACCGCGACGCCGGCGTCGCCGCGGCGATCGCCGAAGCGGAGCGCACCAGCACCCTGGGCCGGACGACCGAGGTGTGGGTGAACGACGGCGGTGGCTTCCTGTTCGAGAAGAGCTTCCAGGCCCAGAAGGGCAAGGGAAAGAAGGACGGCGGCGACGAGGACGACCTCACCGGCGACGAGGATATCGTCTTCACCGTCGATGACCCAACCACCGACCCCAACGCCTACTGATCGATGGCCTAAAGGTGCTCGATAGCCGCTCGGGCGATCGAGAGTGTCCGGCTTTTCTCGATCACCTCGCCGCCGACGCTCTTCAGGAACGCCCAGCTTTGGTCGTCGTAAACCCCCGGCGTCAGATTCAGATAGATCCGGCCGGCTTCGGCAAGGACGTTGTCGCGAAGGTCGGTGAGCAGGAAGGTCCAGTCCTGGACGGTCCACGGCGCGCGGGCTTTGGCGTCTGTCGAAAAGCAGGTCATGAACGAGGTGACCAGGTCGAAACGTCCGGAAAGACGGGGCAGCGCGACCCTCGCCCGTATCGTGTGGTCGATCTTGGGCACGCCAAAGAAATCGCACAGATCGTCATAGAGATGCCGTTTCGGACCGTGCGCCCGCACCCTCAGCGGAATATCGAGACCCATGGTCTCATGGCCGAAATACTCGGCCACCATCTGGAAGTGACCGGGCCCCGCGCCGAGATCGAGGATGCGAATCGGCGGCGATTTGTGTAACCCCAGGCGAAGGGCATGGTCGAATTTTCCGCCCGCCCAGGTTGGGGTATCCAGATATTTCAATCGGTTGCCATCCCCACCGATCGCCTCTCTCTTGAGGTGCAAGGCCTGGATGTCGTGGTAGAGACCGGCATCGAAACGCTCCGCCAGGCCAAGGTAGAATCCGGCCTTGGCTTGGCGGGCCCAATGAGGGCCGTCCTTGAGGGGCTCGGCCGCCGCCCGCGCGACTTCGTCAAAGCGACCGAAAATCGCCGGCAACCATTCATCCCGCAGGGCTGGAATAGGAAATGGCGCCAAGCGGCCCGCGCGCCTTTCGATGTTCATCCACGCCGCGCCTCCGCAAAGGGCCGGTGATTGCCCCGCCCCTGCCGGGCGCACTATAGGACAAGGACCTTCGGATCGGGAAAGGGATGTTTTGCCGATGAGCGGGCGGGGTCGATGAACTTGGCGTCAAGGGCCGACTCCGCGAATGCCGAGTCCGTGAACGATGGGACGGTCGATGGCCTTCTGGCCGACGACGTGGTTCTTGGCATCGTCGGCCTTGGCCAATCGTGGATGCAGGGCGGCAACCGCGACCGCGCCGACCCGGTGGCGACGCCAAGAGCGGAGCACCCCGGCTATGCGCTCCAACTCAACCCATCGCCCAGGCCCCGACCCGACTACGCCGCCCGCCTGATGGACCTGCATGAACTGGAGGGCGGCGACCGCCTGCGCGAACGGCCCCTGTCGGGCTGCGCCGACGCGGTCGAGCGGGCGCTGCTTGCCAAGATCGGCCGGCGCCGCCCCCTGCTGATGATTACGGCGTCGAGGGGCGGCTCCACCCTGGCGGGCGGCCTGATCCCCGACGATGGCCTGTTGCCGGGGGCCATGGCCTACGACTGGATGCTCGCCCAGGTGGGCCACGCGGCGGAACTGTTGAGGGGTCAAGGCAAGCGGTTGGTGGTGATATCGATCCTTGCCGCCCACGGCGAGACCGACGCCCAGTTGGGCACCTCCGGCGAGGTGTTCGCGCAAGGCTGGCGACGGGTGCGTCGCGAAGCCGACGAGGCCATCGGCCAACTCACCGGTCAAGGCCGGCCGATCTTTCTGCATACCTACCAGACCACCGGGCTGGACCGCCGCTCCCGCCAGACCGAGGGCTGCACGGCCGCTCAGGTCGCCTGGTGGCAACTTAGACTGGCCGATATCGATCCACTGTGCCGCTGCATCGGCCCGGTCTATTGGACCACGCCCGGCCCCGGCGATTTTGTTCATGTGACCAATCGCAGCCTGCGGCGAGTGGGACTGCAATTTGGCCGCTACCTGTTCGACGACGTCTTCGAACAGGGGCGCCGTCCGCTGCGCGCCCTCGACGTGGCCTGGGCCGGCGAGCGTCGCCTGGCGGTGACCTACGAACGTGAAATCGTGGTGGAATCCGATGACTCGCGGATCAATGTCTCCAACCTCGGGCCGGGCCGCGGTTACGGCCTCGAATTTCCGCGTTCCGATCCGCCGCCGGTGATTGTCGCGACAGAAGTCTCTGACCAGAATCCGCGCCGCCTCGACCTCATTCTCGATCGCCCGGCGCCGGCCGCCGGCCGACTCCTAGTCGGCGCCAAGCCTACCGGTCGGGGCATAGGTCGTGACACCGGCGGCCGAACGGCCGTGCGCTCGCGCGCGCCACTCGAAGAAGATCCCCAGGACGGCTTCGTTCTCCACGACTGGGCCTGCGTCGAAGCGTTGAACCTGCCCGCTCCGCTCGGGAGCGCCGCCGCCGGATGATCGGCCGCGAGACGGTTACCTCAATCGCGCACCGTCATTCGTCGAACATCCACTCGAGATCCCGCAAGGGCGAGTCCGCCATCGCCTCGCGCAGGCTGGCGAGATTGGGCACGGCCCGGGCCAGATCGTCCGGGGTCGCCTTGGCGAAGTACGGCCGTGCCTTTCGGGACACCGGCAGGCCCAGCCAGTCGCACACTTGTTCGGCGAGATGGGCGCCACCATCCTGCAGTTGCCGGTACTCGACGTCCAAGGTCCGTGTGTCGGGGGAGAACTCGGCCAGCATTGCATCGGCCTGGTTGGCGCGGGCGGCAACCTGCAAGAATCGCCCGGCGTCCAAGGGCATCGGACCCAGCGGCTCGGAATCGCTGCGCACGCCCCAGACGGCGACGCCAGTGAGCGCCTGGCTTTGCGCGGCGTATATCTCGGCCCGCAATAGCGAAACGGCGACTTTGACGATGTTCTGGCGGCGCAGGCGGATGAGCGGCACCGGAAGCTCGGCCAGCAGATCGCTCAGCCGACCACGGTCGCCGACCGAGAGAATATTCTGCTTGCAACCGACCAGCGGCGGCCTGTCCTCGGCTGTATAGAACGCCCGCGTCCAGGCAAGCTGTTGATCGGCATCCTTCAGCAGATTGAAGTTTTCGTTGACGAACTTCCGCGCGATCGGCCCGGCGATCTGGCCAATGCTGTTGATGAGCAGATTGCTGCCCACCCGCCCCCAGGGCATCATGATCAGAAAACTCGCGGCGGCCATCACGGATTTACCGCGGCGGTGGCGTGCGCGCTGTCGTAGAGCGCAAACAGGTTCTCCATGTAATGTTCGATACCGAACCACCGAAGAGCGAACTCCCGTGACTTCTCCTTCGCGTTCGAACGCCAGCCCTCGTCGGCCAGGCACGCCACGGCGGCTTCCGCCAAGGCCTCCGGCGTCGCCCGCGCCACCAGGCGGCCGGTAACGCCCGGGGAGAAGGTTTCGCGCGCTCCTCCCACATCGGTGGAGAGCACCGGCACCCCCGCCAACTGAGCCTCGACCAGTGAATTGGGCAGGCCCTCACTGACGGAGGTCAGCATGAACAGATCGAAGCAGGCGAGGTAGTCGGCGACGTTCTTCACCTGGCCGGGGAAGTGGAACACAGCTTCCAGGCCCAGGGAAGCCACCCGCGCCCGCGCCTCGTCCCAAAGGGGGCCGTCGCCGACCATGACGAAGACGACGTTCGGGAGCGCCAGGTGAATCGCCCGCGCCGCCTCGATCCACAGCAGCGGCCGCTTCACCGCGTGGAAGCGGAAAACCGTGCCCGTGACCAGGGCGTCCGGCGGCAGGCCGAGAACCCGACGCGCCTCGCCGCGGTCTGGTATTCCCCCCTCCGGCTCCGCGAATCCATTGAACAGCCTCTTGAATTTTGATGATCGGGCGACGGACCACCAGTCCGCATAGTCGTTGGCGCTGGCGTCGGCGACAAACAACAGTTGAATCTCAGGCCGTTCAAGCAAGCGCCGATAGCAGTGCGGGTACGAGCGCACCAGATTGTGGTCGCTCGACAGATTGATCGCCCGCATATGGTGGAAATGAACGAAAATTCGCGGGCAGCCGGCCAGCAACCCCGCGTAGGCCGCCACTATGCCGGGAAGATCGTTCCAGGCATGGATGATGCGTGGCCGCTCGCTCAGTATGAGCTGGTAGGCGTCCCAAACCCGCCGGCCGAGGCCGATCGGCAGAAGCGAAACCGGAAACCCCGGGTTGCCCTGGCCGGACAGAACCGCGATGTCATCGGGGTCGGCGCCGCTCTCGGCCAGATAGAAGGCGCTTGCCGCCCCTGGCTGAAAGTTAAGCAGCGCCATGCGGACGTGTTCAAAGGCGCCCGCCGCCGACACCGCGCGATAGCTATTGGCGAAGATGCGCTCCATGCCCCCTCCGGCCAGGGAGGTGCCGAACATCAGAAGGCCGTCGGCGGGCTCATAGGCTACCCGCGCCGGCAGAACTTCGTCGAGCAGATAGTCGAAGGCTATCTCGGGCGTGCCAAGCATTGAATAGAGATGCGAATAGGTTGTGGTGCCGGGCAGATTGGCGTGAGCGTCCAGGGTGGCGCCGGCGCCCACATAGTCCAACGCCTTGGCGACCGCTTGCGCCCGCCATGGCCAAGTCGATCCGATATCGGCCTCCCGCGCCCTCAGCAGCACCAGCGCATCGCGCCCCCACCGGTCGCCCGACAGAGCCAAGTCCGCGGCCTCCCGCAAGGCCACGGCCTTGAATGGACTGGAGTTCGGAAGGTCTTCCCATGCCGCCATATAGTGTCTGAGTCCCACGATCGTGTTGCCCAATTCCCGGTAGTAACGGCCGAGCCACAAACCTCGTAGAGGCGACATTTCCACCACGGCCAGGAACTTTTCGACCGTCCGATAGGTGAGACCCTCATCGACGGAATAGCCGGCGTTGGCGGCTCGATTTATCGAAATGACCATCCGATAGGCCAGTTGAGCGGACGTGAGGCTGGCGTTCACCAAACCTTCTATGGTGGAAATCAGCGCTTCATATTGGGCGAGCGCGAGCTGGAATCGCAGAAGGATATCGGCGAATCGCTCATCGCCCCCGAAGTGTTGGACGAAGACGTTGACCAGCCGCAAACCCAGCGGCGAGAAACCGCTGGCCGCCTCCAACTCGAGCAATCGGATCGCCGCGTTCGGTTTCACCTCGATCCCGGCGAGATAGGTCGCCATGGCCGCGTCCAGCGTCGCGTCGTCGCACTCGGCCCGCGCCTGTTGAAAGGCGGCCAGATCATGGTTGGTCGGCGGCTGGGCGGGCGGCGCCTCGAGCAGTTCGGACAGGCGTTTCAGAACCTCTGCTTGGCCGCTCGCGCCTGGCGCGGAAACGGTCATGTCAAAACTCGCCCGCCGGCGCCCCTGGGCGGTCTTCGATGATCGCCGTAAAAAGCGCGCCCGCCGCGTGCTGCTGTTGGAACCTTTGCACGTTTGTCAGCGGAGGATCCGACTGGCGGATGAGCAGCCGTCGCGCCCGGGCGACCAAAACCGTGAGATCGGCATCGTCCAGGCGCCCGGCTTGGCTCTCGTAGAGGGCGATCAGGCTGGCCTGCGCGCCGAGCAACGCATAGGCGCGCGCCAGGAGCGTGACGACCGCCGCCGAATCCCTTTCGGCCGGCGCGAGCACCAGAAAATACCTCACCGCCTCGCGATAGAAATGCAGGCGCATCAGCTCGCCACCCCCAACCGCCCCCTTGGCGCGACCGTCCAGCCTCCGGCCATAGTAGGCCATTCTCGCCGAGCGAATAGGCTCGTTTTTCTCCCGCAAAATACCAACGAACGCCGGTGCTTCGGCCAGATCGCCCAGTCCCAGATAGAAATATTCCGCCAGATCGAGCAAACCGGCACGGAGCGACGCCTCCGCACCGCATTGGGCGGCCAGGAGGCGGAATCGAGGATCGTGATACACCTCGAACCACAAGTCCGCCGCCTCGAACCATTGACCGCAGATGGTGGCGCAAACCGCGTCGATCAGCGGCGTGCGCGGGTTCAACGGGAAGGGATACAGACCGACGCTCACTTTGTCCCCCGTGCCGGTCTCCCGGCGTCGGGAGACCTAGGCGATTTTCGCTTCGGACTAACGGGCGGGATATCCTCGGCGGATGGAGCGCGAACCTGCTGATCCGTCCCGGCCATGTCAAGAAATTCCCCGGGGCCGCCCGCCGGAGGGCGCCTATGCGCGTCGTCGGCGGCGAACACACTCCATCCCGCGCCGCTGTTCTGCTAGAGTTCCCGCAGCGTGAGGGATGGGAGACAGACATGACCGAACCAGGCCGCCGGCCGCCGGTGCTCGTGACGGGCGGCGCCGGCTATATCGGCAGTCACGCCGTGCTGGCGCTCAGGGACGCCGGCTTCCCGGTGGTGGCGATCGACGATCTTTCCACCGGGTTTCGCTGGGCGGTGCCCGGAGATGTGCCATTCGCGCGGGGTGACATCGCCGACGAAGCCCTGACGATGCGTTTGATCGCGGAATATCGCATCGGGGCGATCATGCATTTCGCCGGTTCGGTCGTCGTTCCCGAGTCCGTCGAAAATCCGCTCAAATACTATCATAACAACACCGTCAAAAGTCGGGCGCTCCTGGCCAGCGCGGTGGCGGCTGGCGTCGCGCACTTCGTATTTTCCTCGACAGCGGCGACCTATGGCGTCCCGGACTCGACGCCGACCGACGAGGACGCCGCGACCCGGCCGATCAATCCCTACGGCCACTCCAAGCTTATGACCGAATGGATGCTGAGGGACATCGCCGCCGCCCACGACTTGAACTATTGCGCGCTCAGATATTTCAACGTCGCCGGCGCCGATCCGGCCGCGCGATCGGGTCAATCCACCGCCGGGGCCACGCACCTGATCAAGGTGGCCGTGGAGGCGGCATGCGGAAAGCGCGATGGCGTCGATGTGTTCGGCGGTGATTTCGCCACCCCGGATGGGACCGGGGTGCGCGACTATATCCATGTGACGGATCTGGCCGCCGCGCACCTTTGCGCGCTGGACGCCTTGATCGCCGAACCAAGGGTCAGCCACACGCTCAATTGCGGCTATGGCCGAGCCTTCTCCGTGCTCGAGGTTCTGGACAGCGTCGATCGAGTCGCCGGGGTTTCGCTGGTCCGGCGCATGAAACCGCGCCGCCCCGGCGATCCGGGCGCCCTGGTCGCCGACAACCGCCAGATCTTGTCGCGTCTCGCCTGGCGGCCCGCCCTCGACGATCTCGATACGATCGTCGCGCATGCTCTGGCGTGGGAACGCGGTTTGAGCGACCGAGCGGCCAAGCCCCGGAACTGACCACGCGTTCCTAGGGATCGGTTTGAAATTCCCTCGACTGGTCGAAGTCAGTCGGCGGACTCTCGGCCGCCTTTGTATTCACCAGATCGCGCGAGTGTTTCTGGACCGCCTCGCTGAACGCCGCCGCCATGATGCCGGTGGGCATGGCGACCAGGCCGATCCCACCGATCGCCGACATGGCCGCGAATATCCGTCCCATCACGGTGATCGGATAGGTGTCGCCATAGCCGATGGTGGTCAGGGCGGCGGTGGCCCACCACATCGCTCTTGGAATGCTGCCGAATTTGTCCGGCTGGGCGGGCCCCTCCACCAGGTAGAGAAGGGAGGCGGAGAACACCATGAAGGTCAGGCTGACGAACAGGCTGAACAGCAGTTCGTAACGCCGCGCCACCATGGCTTCGATGAGATAGCTCATGGCGTTGGACATGCGGCCCAGCTTGGCGAGGCGCAGGATGCGCGCC
>JBBRPN010000049.1:0-21334 GCA_038227925.1 Caulobacterales bacterium
TTCGTCGATGACCGCGAAGACGGCGACCGGCCGCTGTCGGCGCCCCTGACAGGCGGCGCCACGCGCCCGTTCGCCGACCCGCCCGGCTGGATCTCCCACGATTTCGCCATAGATCCCAGGTCGGGGAAACCGACCTACATCCTCCCCCTCGCCTTCGACACCGACATCGAGCTTTTTCATCTGGCGCGGAGGTAGGGCGGGCAAGGCGCGGTCGCGCCCTAGGCCGACGTTTCCACCGCCTCGGGATCCACCGTCGGGCTCAGCAATGGGCCGAAGGCGGCGCGGAAGGCGAAGAGGGCCAGGCCCGCGCCGAACACCAGGGCGGCGTGGAGGGCCCAGAACGTCGCCCCTCCCAGCGGCTCCAGCAGCCCGCCCAGATAGCCGACCAGCATGTTGGAGGCGAAGAGGTTCAAATAATAGATGCCGATGATCATCCCGGCGATCGCCCTGGGGCCGGCGCGCGAGAAGAGGGCTAGGCCCACCGGGAAGATGTTGGCGAAGCCGATGGAATTGACGATGTGGAAGACCAGGCCCCAGAACAGGCCCACCTTTTGCCCGGTGGCCGCCTCCTGCAGCGAGGCGATGCACAGAGCGAGCGGGGCGAGGCCAGCAATCACCGCGCCGATGGCCAGCTTGGTGATTTCCTGCGGCTCGCGGCGTCGCTTGGCCCACCACCGCCAGAAGGCCACAGAGGCGACAATAAAGATCGATGAGATGATGGCGTCCAGCGAAATGAGCCAAGTGACCGGCATCTCCTGGCCGAAAAAGGTCAGCCGGTAATTGGCGTTGCCCCAGACGAGGTAGCTGTTGAATATCTCCTGATTGCCGACCCCTGACAGGGCCAGGACCGGCAGCAGGGCGACCAGCACCACGATGGTCTTGATCTCGCCGGCGGCCAGTTTGGGCCGCTTGACGCGCGCCGCCTTGCCTTCGCCCGGGTGGGCGGCTTGGCGGCGGACGGTGTCGGGCGGCAGCCAGCGGCGGCCGGAGAGATAGACGGCCAGGCCGATCAGCATGCCTACCCCCGCCGCCCCGAACCCCCAGTGCCAGGCGACCTTCTGCCCCAGGGTGCCGCAGACCAGCGGCGAGATGATCACCGCCACGTTCACCCCCAGCAGGAAGACCTGGAAGGCGTCGGCGCGGCGCAGATCGCCCGGCGCGTAAAGCTCGCCCACCTGGCTGGCGATATTGCCCTTGAAACAGCCAACCCCGACCAGCAGGCAGGTGAGGGCGAGCAGGAAGGACGCCTCGAAGGCCATCAGGAAATGGCCGATGGCCATCAGGATGGCCCCGATGGTGACGGTCAGGGTGCGGCCCAGGAACCGGTCGGCGATGAATCCGCCGGCGATCGGGGTCAGATAGACGCAACCGGCATAGAGGCCGAAGATCGCCGAGGCCAGGGCGGGCGTCGAGAGGTGTCCGTAGACGCCCTCGATCCCGGCCCGAAAGGCGGCGAAGCCGGCCACGTGCTCCACGTGCCCGGGCAGGAGAAGCTGCTGGCCCATGTAGAGCACCAGCAGCGACTGCATCCCGTAGTAGGAAAACCGCTCCCAGGCCTCGGCGAACACCAGATAGCCCAGGCCGATCGGATGGCCGAAGAAGGTTCTCACCCGCGGCGCTTCCACCGCCACAACGCCCACGGTCATATCGCCTCCCGCGCGAAATCTCCTGCCCGCCTCATGGCAGGTCGGCGCGGCTCGGGCAACCGGAGGAAATCGTCAAGCGATATCAAGTCCCCTTTCGCCGACACTTTTCGCGCCGCCTGGGTCCGCTTCCGTGATATTCACCAGCTCGGCGATGATCCTGTCGGGGACTTTTTCTTGATCCTTCTGCTTCACGCGATCGGCTATCTGCTGTGCGCGGCGGCGGTGTGCGGGGGCCTCTATAGCCTCCTCGCCGCGGCGTTGGTCGCCCGGTTCATGGCCCGTTCGGGGCCGGTCGGCGCGGCGTTCCCGCCGGTCAGCCTGATCAAGCCCCTGCACGGGGCGCCGGCCGGTCTGGCGGCGGCGCTGGAGAGCTTTTGCCGCCAGGACTATCCGGGCGCGATGCAGATCGTGTTCGGCGTCCAGGACGCCCAGGACCCGGCGATCGCGGTGGTGCGGGATCTGCAGCGGCGCCATCCGAGCCTGGATATCGACCTGATCGTCGATTCGCGGCTCTACGGGATCAACCGAAAGGTCTCCAACCTGATCAACATCGCCGAGCGCGCCCGGCACGGCGTCCTGGTGATGAGCGACGCCGACATCCTGGTCGGTCCCGGCTATCTGCGCGACGTGGTCGGCGCTTTGGGCGGCGCGGGCGTCGGCGCGGTGAGCTGCCTTTATATTGGGGCCGGCGGGGCGGAGCGGTGTTCCAGGCTTTCGGCCATGGCGATCAACTACCAGTTCCTGCCGAGCGTGGCGCTCGGCAAGGCGCTGGGCCTGGCGCGGCCGTGTTTCGGCTCGACCATCGCTCTGAGCGCGCAGGTGCTGGTCGAGATCGGCGGCTTCGAGGCCTTCGTCGATCATCTGGCCGACGACTATGAGATCGGCCGGGCGGTGCGGGCGCTGGGCCACCGCGTCGCCGTGCCGCCGCTGGTCGTCTCCCATCTGTGCACCGAAGCCGGCGCGGGCGAACTGATCGGCCACGAACTGCGCTGGATGCGCACGGTGAGGCAGATCGACCCGGCGGGCTTCGCGGGCAGCGCCATCACCCATCCCCTGCCGCTGGCCTTGATCGGCGCCGCCGTGCTCGGCTTGCCGCCCTGGACCCTCGTCCTCATTTTCACCATTGTCGGGGCGCGTATCGCCGCCAAATTCATCGTCGATGCCGCCACCGGCGCCCGCGCCGGGCCCTGGTGGCTGATTCCGGCCCGCGATGTGCTATCGTTCGGCGTCTTCGCGGCCAGCTTCGCGGTGAACACCGTCGGCTGGCAGGGCCGCCGGTTCCGCGTCGGGCGAGACGGCGTTCTCGTCCACCCCTGAAGGTTTTTTAGGCCATGCTTCGCACCCTCTTTCTTCAAGCCCCGTCCTTCGACGGTTTCGACGGCGGCGCCGGCTCGCGCTATCAGGCGAGGCGGGAGATCAAGTCGTTCTGGTATCCCACCTGGCTGGCCCAGCCCGCCGCCCTGGTGGAAGGCAGCCGGCTGATCGACGCTCCCCCCCACCGCCAGAGCCTGGCGGACGTGGCTCCCCTGGCCAAAGACTACGACTTGGTGGTGCTGCACACCTCCGCGCCGTCATTCGCCTCGGACGTGAAGACCGTCGAGGCCCTCAAGGCCGTCAATCCCAATCTCAAGGCCGGCTTCATCGGGGCCAAGGTGGCGGTGGACGCGCAGGGCAGCTTGCTGAGCGCGCCGGCGGTGGATTTCGTCGCCCGCAACGAATTCGACTTCACCATCAAGGATGTGGCCGACGAAATCCCCTGGGCCGACATCGAGGGCCTGAGCTACCGCAATTCCGAGGGGGTGATAGTCCACAACGCCGACCGGCCGATCGTGGAGGACATGGATTCCCTGCCGTTCGTGACCCCGGTCTATCAGCGCGACCTGAAAATCGAGAACTACTTCATAGGCTATCTGAAGCACCCCTACATCTCGATCTACACCGGCCGCGGCTGCAAATCGCGCTGCACCTTCTGCCTGTGGCCGCAGACCGTCGGCGGCCACCGCTATCGCACCCGCAGCGTCGGCCATGTGATCGAGGAGATCGCCTGGGCCCAGAAGGCCTTTCCCCAGGTCAAGGAATTCTTCTTCGACGACGACACCTTCACCGACAACCTGCCGCGCGCCGAGGCCATCGCCAGGGAATTGGGCAAACTCGGGGTCACCTGGTCGTGCAACGCCAAGGCCAATGTGCCGCGCGAAAGCCTCAAGGTGCTGAAAGACGGCGGCCTGCGCCTGCTGCTGGTCGGCTACGAGAGCGGCAACCAGCAAATCCTCTACAACATCAAGAAGGGCATGCGGATCGAGGTGGCCGAGAAGTTCACCCGCGACTGCCATGACCTGGGGATCACCATCCACGGCACCTTCATCGCCGGCCTGCCGGGCGAAACCCGCGAGACCCTGCGCGAGACGGCGGCCTGGGCAGCCAAGATCAACCCCCACACCATCCAGGTGTCGCTCGCCGCCCCCTACCCCGGCACCTTCCTCTACAAGCAGGCGGTGGAGAACGGCTGGCTGGACGCCGAACACGCCGAACTGGTGGACGAGCACGGCATCCAGATCGCCCCCCTCCACTACCCGCACCTCAGCCACGCCGAGATCTTCGCCTCGGTGGAGACCTTCTACAAAAGCTTCTACTTCCGGGCCGGCAAGATCGGCTCGATCGTCGGCGAAATGGTCCGCAGCCCCGACATGATGAAGCGGCGGCTGAGGGAAGGGGTGGAGTTCTTCGAGTTTCTGAAGGAGCGCAAGAGCGCGGCGGCTTGAGCGGCTGACGCCATCGACAGGCTCGCGTCGGGGGGAGCGCCATGCGGGGAAGGACCATCGCCTTGGCCATCGCCGCGAGTCTTGTCGCCCTGCCAGGCGGGGCGGCGGCTCAGGCCCTGCCCGACCGGGTGCGCAACGCGGGCGTGACCGTCGCCCAGTGGGACGCGATCAAGCAGGAAGTGCGGCGCGCGGCCCTGGCGCGCGCCGTTTCGCAGCGGGCGCTGGCGGCGGTGGCCGAGCGGATCGGCGTCGAACTGGCGGGCGGCGGGCGGGTGGATATCGACCAACTCCTGCGGCAAATCGACGGACGCGCCACGCAGATCAAGGAATTGCGGGAACGCCTGACGCTGCTCGCGACCAACGGCGATCCGGCCACCGCCGGCCTGCTTGACCAGGCCCGCGCTTCGATCGACGCCGGCGACCTGGACGGCGCCGAGCGGGTCCTGGGCGAGGCGCGCAAGGCGGCGCGGGCGTCGCGCGAGAAGGCGCAATTTCGCGAGGCCGAGGTCATCGGTCTCGAAGCGCAGGTGAAGGCCTTGCGGTTCGACTTCCTGGGCGCCGCGGCGCTCTACGAGGAAGCCGCCCAAACCGCGCCGGAGACCCAGACCAAGGGGCGCTGGGATTATCGGATGAAACAGGCGGCGGCCCTGCGCGAACGCGGTCGCCTGTTCGGCGAACCGGAGCCCCTGCGAGAGGCCGTCCGCCTCTACCGCGACGAGGCCCTCGCCCTCGCCCCCCGCGCCGGCGCGCCCACCGATTGGGCGACGACGCAGACCGAGTTGGGGCTAACGCTGACGACCATCGGCGAGCGCGGGGACAATCAGGCGCTGGACGACGCCCTGACGGCTTTTCGCGCCGCCCTGGAGGTCCGCGCCCGGGCGGTCGCTCCAGCCGATTGGGCGGAGACGCAGACTGGTCTGGGGTTCGCGCTGATGCGGCGCGGCGAGCGGGGAGACGACCCGGCGATGCGTGAGGCGATCAGCGCCTTCCGCGCCGCGCTTGAGGTGCGCACACGCGCGGGCGATCCGCGCAATTGGGCGATCACCGAGGGCGATCTGGGCGCGGCGCTGATGGTGCTCGGCCGCGCCGGGGACGAGGCGGCGCTGCTTCAGGCGGTCGGGGCCTATCGCGCCATCCTCGCGGTGACCGCCCGCTCCGCCGACCCGGGGGGCTGGGCACGCACCCAGAGCCTGCTGGCCAACGCCCTCGAAACCCTGGGGGAACAGGGCGACGACCAGGCCCTGCATGAAGCGATCGCCGCCTATCGCGCGGCGATGGAGGTGAGCACGCGCGCCAGCGCGCCGTCGCGTTGGGCGCTCATCCAGAACAACATGGGCGCGGCGCTCAAGACGCTGGGCGAGCGCGGGGACGATCAGGCGATGCGCGACGCCATCGGCGCTTATCATGCGTCGCTCGAGATCAACACCCGCGCCGGCAATCCGGCCATGTGGGCGGCGACGCAAAACAACCTTGGAACCGCGCTCACCACGCTCGGCGACCGAGGGGACGATCAGGCCTTGCGCGACGCGGTCACGGCCCTTCGCGGCGCCCTGGAGGTCAACACCCGCGCCGCCGGCCCGATCCCGTGGGCGGGGACGCAGAACAATCTGGGAAACGCCCTCACCGACCTCGGCAAGCGCGGCGACGATGGGGCCTTGCGCGAAGGGATCGCGGCCTATCGCGCCGCCTTGGAGGTGCGCACCCGCGCCAGGGTCCCTTCGTACTGGGCGGACACCCAGAACAATCTGGCCTCCGCGCTGATCGTGCTCGGCAAACGTGGAGACGACCAGGCGTTAAGCGAGGCGGTTCTGGCCCTTCGCGCCGCCCTGGAGGTGCACACGCGCGCCGGCGATCCGGCCGACTGGGCGGAATCGCAGAATAATCTGGGCGAAGCCCTCGAAACCCAAGGCGACCGGGGCGGCGGTCGCGCGTCCTATGAGGGCGCCGCGGCCAGTTACCGCGCGGCGCTCGAAGTGGACACGGCCAACCACGCGCCCGCCGACCACGCCGGCATTATGCTAAGTCTGGCGCGGGTCGAACAGAAGCTGGCGAAGGCGCGCTGAGCCGTGGCGGATGTCTTCCTTTCCTACAAGCGCGATGACGAGGCGGCCGCGGCGCGAGTCGTGCAGGCGCTGCGGGCCGGCGGATTGTCGGTGTGGTGGGACCAGGACATACCGCCCGCCGCCCCGTGGGAAGCGACCATCGAGCACGAACTGGAGGGTGCGAAAGCGGTGATCGTCGCCTGGTCGCGAGCCTCGGCCGCGAGCGAGAACGTCAAGGCCGAGGCCCGCCGCGCGCGCCACGAGGGCAAGCTGATCCAGGTTTTCATCGAACTCTGCGATCCGCCCCTGTTCTTCGGCGAACACCAGGGGCTGAAGCTCGCCGGCTGGGCGGGCGAGGTCCAGGACAATCGGTTCCAGATGCTGCTGACCGCCGTGCGCGCGGTCATCGACGGCAAACCCCCGCCGAGCGGGGGTCGGCTATGCCCGGCCAAGGCGTGGCCGCCGTGGGCCGCGCCGGCGGCCGTCGTGGTTCTCGCCGTCGTGGTTCTCGCCGTGGTCGCCGGGCTGATCGCCCTCAATCCGCCGACCAAGCGTCCGGCCCCCGCCGCCGCCCCGTCGGCGCGCGCCCTTCTGCTCGGCAAGGTGGCGGGGGTCTGGGGCCTGCCCGCCGAAGCCGGCCGGCCGGCCTGCCAGGCCAGGTTTGCCTACAGCGTCGAGCGGCGCGGGCCGGACGATGTGATCCGGCTGCGCGGCCTGGGCGTCGAGAGCGTCGGCCGGGTGGTGAGCGCCGAGGGCGGCTCGGTCTTCACGCGCACGATCACCCCCGCCTCGCAGGCCGGAACCCAATGGGAACTGCGGCTCGAAGGCGACCGGCTGATCCAGGTGGACGCGAGCAATGTTTCCACGACCTTGGTGAAGTGCGCGGGCTGAAACTCGGTCAGGCGCCCGCGGCCACGTCTTTGTCCGCGCGTTTGGGTTCGGGCCGACTCGACGCTTAAGGTGGGGCCATGCTGGCCGGCGCCTTGTTCACCGAGGACTATCTCAAGGAGGGGGTCCGCCGCCACGCGGGCCACGCCGCCTGTCTCGAACAGGCGCCCGCTTTCGCCGACTGGCTGAGTGGTCTACTCGGCAAGGTCGGCGATCCGGCGGCCCTCAACGAGGCTCAGACCGAGGACCAGATCATCCGGCCGATTCTGGAACGGCTCGGCTGGGCGGGGCTTCGCGTGGTGCAGGCGGCGGCGGCGCGGCATGATGTTCCCGACTACCTCCTCTTCCCGGACGATGAAGCCTTCACGACCGCCGGCCCGCTTTCCTCCCCGGAGAAATTCCGTCACGCCATCGCGGTCGGGGACGCCAAGGCCTGGAAGATCGGCCTGGACCAGCGCGGCGGCGGCGCGGCCCACAACGAAACGCCGGCCGGTCAGGTGCTGCGCTACATGGACCGCGCCGCGCAGCGCTCGGCCCGCTGCCGCTGGGGGGTCCTGACCAACGGCCGCGTCTGGCGGCTCTACTGGCAGGGATCGGCCGACCGCCTGGGGGCCTTCTTCGAAGTCGATCTGCTCTCCGCGCTGGAGGCGCCCGGCGAAGCGGCCCTGCCCCTGTTCGGCATCCGCGTTCCACCGCTCGAAGCGCTCAGCCTGTTCCTGCTGTTCTTCCGCCGCGAGGGGTTCGGCGAGGCGCAGACCGCGGCGCTGAATGAAGGCAAGCTTTGGGAAACCAAGGTCCGCGAGGACCTGGCCCGCACCGTCTTCGACCTGATCTATCCGGGGTTCATCCGGGCCCTGATCGCCGGCGATCCGGCGCGGCCGGCGGTCCTTTCAGCCGATTATCTGGGCGAGGCGCGCGAAGCGGCCCTGACCCTCCTCTATCGCCTGCTGTTCGTCCTCTACGCCGAGGACCGCGACCTGCTGCCCCGCCACGACCGCCGCTTCGACGATTATGCGCTGACCGGCCTGCGGGTGAAGATCGCCGAACGGGTGGACATGGCCGACGCCTTTTCCGCACGTCTGGACGATCTGTGGCGGCGGACCTCCAACCTCTTCCGCCTGATCGACGGCGGCGAGGACGCTCTGGGCATCCCAGCCTACAACGGCAAGCTGTTCGCGCCGGATCGCGCGCCGATGCTGGGCCGCGCCCATCTACCCGACAAGGTGTTCGCGCCCCTGCTGGACGCCCTGTCGCGGCGCACCGAAGGCGGCGCGCTCAAATGGATCAACTACCGCGACCTTTCGGTGCGGGAGCTGGGGGCCATCTACGAGCGCCTGCTCGAATACGAGCCAGTGGCCGATCCGGCCGCGCCCGGCGGGGTGCGGGTGCGGCTCAACCCCTTCGCCCGCAAGGGTTCGGGCAGCTACTACACCCCCGACGTCCTGGTCCGCCTGATCATCGAGCGCACCCTGGGGCCACTGGTCCAGGAGAAGCTGGCCGCGTTCGAGGCGGCGGTGGAAAGCGCCAGGGACGGCCGCCTCGACGCCGGCAATCGCCGCGCCTGGCTCACGGCGGCGGACCCCGCGACCGCCATCCTGGCCTTGAAGGTCTGCGACCCGGCCATGGGCTCGGGGCATTTCCTGGTCGATCTGATCGACTGGCTGGCCGCCGAGGTGTTCAAGGCCCTGGGCGGGGCGGAACGCAAGGCGGCGAGCCTCGGCCTCGACTGGCGCTCGCCCCTGGCGGCCGAACTGGAGAGGCTGCGCGACCAGCTCGGCGGCGAGGCCGCCGCCCACGGCTGGACCGTCAAGGCCGAGCAACTCAACGACGCCAACCTGGTGCGGCGCCTGGTCCTCAAGCGCTGCGCCTACGGGGTCGACAAGAACCCCATGGCGGTGGAGCTGGCCAAGGTGGCCCTGTGGCTGCACACCTTCACCGCCGGCGCGCCGCTCTCCTTCCTCGACCATCATCTGCGCTGCGGCGACAGCCTCTACGGCGAATGGGTGGACGAGGTGATGCGCGAAGCGGACGCCGACCCGAAGGCCAGGGGGGCGAGCGTGATCTCCGGCGGCGGCCTCTTCCTGGGCCGGGCGGTGCGCGAGGCCCTCGGCGTCGAGAAGGCAATGCAAGCGATCGAGCGCCTGTCCGATGGCGTGCTGAGCGAGGTCGAGGAAAGCGCCCACAATTTCGCCATGGTCGAGGAAGGCACGGCCGCCCTGAAAGGCTTCCTCGATTTTCGCCACGCCCTGCGCTGGCTCAAACCGGACAAGGAGGGAGTGACGGCCATCCGCGCCCTCCTCGACGGCCAGTTCGGCGATCCGCTGCGCATCGCCGCCGGGCTCGATCAAATGATCCCGCCGGCCGAACTGGCCCGCGCCGACGGCCAGATCGACCTGATCGAAGCGGAAACCTCCCCCGAGCAGATGTCCCTGCTGCCTGGCGGGGCGAGCGGTCGCGATTACGTCCGTGCCCGGCGGCTTGTGACGGCGGCCCGGGCCCTGGCGGCCGAGCAGCGCTTCTTCCACTGGCAGGTGGCCTTTCCCGGCGTCTGGCGCGGCTGGCAGGACGCGCGAACCGGCGGCTTCGACGCGGTGATCGGCAATCCGCCCTGGGACCGGATGAAGATGCAGGAGGTGGAATGGTTCGCCGAACGCGCGGGCGCCATCGCCCGCCAGGTCCGCGCCGCCGACCGCAAGGCGGCGATCGAAGAGCTGCGCGCGGTCGGCGATCCTCTGGCCTCGCAATACGATCTGGCCCGCGAGCGGGCCGAACGGGCCATGGACGTGGCGCGATCGTCCGGCGCCTTTCCCCTGCTCTCGCGCGGCGACATCAACATCTACGCCCTGTTCGTCGAGCGGGCCCAGGCGCTGATCCGCCCGGACGGCGCGGCCGGCCTGCTCACCCCGTCGGGCATCGCCTCGGACCTCACCGCCGCGCCCTTCTTCAAGAGCCTTTCCACCGCCGGGCGGGTGCTGACCCTGTTCGATTTCGAGAACCGACGCGGGGCGGGGCGGGAGGCGTTCTTCCCGGACGTCGATAGCCGCTTCAAGTTCTGCGCCTTCGTCGCCGGCGGGCCGAAGCGCGTGACGGCGGCGGCGCAATGCGCCTTCTTCCTCCAGGACGCGCCGAGCCCGGACGATCCGCGCCTCTTCGCGATGACCGCCGCCGACTTCGCCCGCGTCAACCCCAACACCGGAACCGCCCCCATCTTCCGCTCCGCCCGCGACGCGGCCATCACCCGCGCCATCTACGAGCGCCTGCCGGTGCTAATCGACCGCTCGTCGGGTAAGGAGGTGAAGGCGTGGCCGGTGAAATATCTGCGCATGTTCGACATGACCAACGACAGCCGCCTGTTCTGGACCCGGGCGCGCCTGGAGGCGCAAGGCGCCTATCCCGTCGGCGCCGGGCGGTGGGCCAAGGGGGAGCGGGAATGGGTTCCACTATATGAAGGCAAGATGGTCCAGGCGTTTGATCATCGCGCGGCGAGCGTCATCGTCAACGCGGCGAACCTGCATCGGCCGGCTCAACCCGAACCGACATCGTCGGCCGACAAGGCTCGAGCCGACTTTCTCGCCGAACCGCAGTTTTGGGTTGGCGACGGCGATCTCGTCGCACTTGGCAATGCCCGATGGTGCACCTCATACAAATCGATTACCGCGCCCACCAACGAGCGCACGATGATCGCAGCGGTGCTACCCCGCGCCGGTATCGGAAATTCGATGGGAAGTATGCTCGCCGAGGAAGATCACGAGCCGTCCGGGATTTGGACAGCCAACCTGAACACAATGGTCTTTGATTATGTCTGTAGATCATAGGTTCAAGGGCAGAATCTGAATTGGTTTATCATTGAACAACTCCCCGTCGTTCCGCCCGACGCCTACGCCCGATGCTTCGGCCCCCTGACCGCCGGCGACCTCGTCCGCGACCATGTCCTGCGCCTCTCCTATACCGCCCATGACCTGGCGCCCTTCGCCCGCGACATGGGGCATGTGGATGCGACGGGCGAAGTCCTGCCGCCCTTCCCATGGGACGAGGCGGAGCGGCGGCAGTTGCGGGCGCGGCTGGACGCGCTCTATTTCATCCTCTACGGCGTCACCGACCCCGCCGACGTGGACCACGTCCTCTCCACCTTCCCCATCGTCGAGCGCAAGGACCGGGCGGCCCACGGCGTCTATCTGACCCGCGAACTGATCGCCTGGCACCTGGCCGCCCTCACCGCCGGCGATTCCACCCGCGACGCCCCCGAAGCCGACCTGATCGCCGCCGCGATACGTCGGCGAGCGGCGTGATTCCCCAGGTTCGTTGACGGCCGGCCTCTGTACGGATAATGTCCGTGCGCTATTCTATTGTCGAGCCTTGGAGAAACATCGTGCCGCGCCCCGCCGCCAACCGCGAGGACCGCCTCGAACTGCGCTTGGCGCGGGAAGAGAAGCGCCTTCTCTCCGCCGCCGCCGCCTACGAGCGGCTGGATGTGACGAGCTTCGTCATGCGTTCGGTCCTGCCGGCGGCGCGCGAGGTGGTGGACCGCAACGAGCGTATCGTCCTTTCCGAGCGCGATACGGCGCGGGTGCTGGCGCTTTTGGAAAATCCCCCCAAGCCGACGCCGGCCCTCCTGGAGGCGGCGCGCATTCACCGCCGGATGTTCGGCGAGTGAGCTTGGCGGAGTGGCGCGAGCAGCCCATCGCCCGCGAGCACGATCGCGCCGGCTTCGATTGCGGTTCACCCGATTTGAACGACTACCTTCGCCGCCACGCCCGCCAGAACCATGAGAGCGGCGGCGCCAAGACCTTCGTTTTCACGGCAAGGGACGCGCCTGGCAAAATCGCCGGCTACTATTCGATAACCCCCGGGTCGATCGCGTTCGCCCGCGTTCCTTCGGCCGTCACCCGAAAACTCGGGCGTTACGAAGTCCCGATTTTCCGCCTGGGCCGCCTCGCGGTGAGCCTCGACATCCAGGGCCGCGGCGTCGGGACAGCCCTTCTCTTCGCCGCTGGCCGGCGCGCCATCGCGGTGGCGGGCCAGATCGGCGGCGTGGCGCTGGCCATCGACGCCAAGGATGAAGCCGCGGCGCGCTGGTACGCGCGTTTCGGCGCGATTCCACTTCTCGACGACCCTTTCAGCCTCATCCTGCCCCTCTCCACCATCGCCGATGCGGCGGCGTACCCGTGAGAGGCCTCATCCTCACCGCCGACGATTTCGGCGCGGCGCTGGAGGTCAACGCGGCGGTGGAGGTCGCGCACCGCGAGGGGGTGCTCACCGCCGCCAGCCTGATGGTCACGGGGCCGGCCGCCGCCGACGCGGTGGCTTGCGCGCGGCGCAACCCGTCCCTGGCGGTGGGGCTGCATCTGGTGCTGGTGGAGGGGCGCCCTGCCCTTCCCGCGGCCGAGGTTCCCGACCTGGTGGACGGCGCGGGCCGGTTCCGCACAGGCATGGCGCGGGCCGGGGCGGCGATGTTCTTCAAGCCGGCCGCGCGGGCGCAGCTCGCCGCGGAGATCGCGGCCCAGTTCCAGGCCTTCGCCGCCACCGGCCTGACCCTCGACCACGTCAACGCCCACAAGCATTTCCACCTGCACCCGACCATCGCCGCGGTGATCGTTACGGTTGGCGCCCGCCATGGCCTGCGAGCCGTGCGCGTTCCCATCGAGCCGCGCCGGGTGCTGGCCCTGACCGAGCCGGCGGGGCGTCATCCGGCCAATCCGGTGGTCGATCTTTGGGCCGCCCTGGCCCGGCGGCGGTTCGCCCGCGCCGGCCTGCTGACGCCCGACCAGGTGTTCGGCCTCGCCTGGAGCAGCGCGATGACGGCGGGGCGGCTGCGGGGGCTGATCGACAATCTGCCGGCGGGCCTGAGCGAAATCTACCTGCATCCGGCGACGGCGGGCGGCTTCGACGGCGCGGCGGCCGGCTATGGCTACGCCGACGAACTGGCGGCCCTGATCGCCCCTGAGGTCATGGACGCCGCCAACGCCGGCGGGGCGCGGCGGGGCGGCTTTCTGGACTTCGTCGGGGCCGCCGCGTGAGCGAGCCGCCAGGGCCGCCGGTGTCGCGGCGCGCCAAGGTCTTCGTGGCCCTGGCCGCCGTCCTGGGCCTGGCCCTGGCCACGGCGGTGATCGGCGCCTTCGGGCTGGCCTCGGTTCTGGCCGCCCTGCAAAGGATCGGCTGGCGGGGGTTCGCCGCCCTCACCGCCTATTCGATTCTCCCCTTCGCTCTTCTCGGCACGGCGTGGTTCGTGCTCACGCCGGGGCTGCCGCTTCGCCGCTGGACCGTCTTCGTCTGGGCCCGGGTCCTGCGCGACGCGGCCACCGAGGTGCTGCCCTTCTCGCAGGTCGGCGGATTCGTGGTCGGAGCGCGGGCCGCCATCCTGCAGGGGGTGACGCCGGTCGCCGCCTTCTCGACCACGGTGGTCGATGTGACCACCGAACTGATCGCCCAGCTGGGCTTCACCGGCCTGGGGGTGGCGATGCTGGCGGCGCGGCTGAGCGGCGGGCGCGCGCACGGCGGCCTGATCGGCGCCAGCGTGCTGGGCCTGGCGTTGTCCGCCGCCGGCGCCGCCGCCTTCATCGCCGCCCAGCGCCGGGGGATGGGCCTGGTCGAGGGCTTGGCCCGGCGCTTCCTGCCCGGCGCCGTCGCCGGGGCCGGGGCGTTCGGCCGCGCCCTGAACGCGCTTTACCAGCGGCCGTGGCGGCTGGGGGCGGCGGTGGCGATCCACCTGGCGGCCTGGGTCGCCAGCGCCGCCGGGGCCTGGATCGCGCTTCGGCTGGCCGGGGTGGACATCGGCCTTGCCGACGTGCTGGCCATCGAGGCCCTGGTCACCGCCGTGCGCAGCGCCGCCTTCGTCGCGCCGATGGGCGTGGGGGTGCAGGAAGCGGCCTACGCCCTGGTCGGCCCGATCTTCGGCCTGCCGGCGGAGATGTCACTGGCCCTGTCGCTGATCAAGCGGGCCCGCGACCTGACCATCGGCCTGCCGGCCCTACTGGCCTGGCAGGCCTTCGAGGGCCGCCGCCTGGTCAAGGGACGGGCTGAGGGCGACGATCTGGGTGCGGGCGACGGCTAGGCGCTACAGCCCCAGCCGGGCCGTGAAGTTGTTGTCGAACACCGGCGCCTGCTTGTTCTTGAGAAAGTCGCGGATCTGCCTGAACGCCTCGAGACGGGTGAGCGCGCCCTTGTAGGGCTGTCCGAGCGGCGTGGTCGCCAGAAACGCGCTCGAGAGCTTGTCGTTCTCCAATCCCCAGTGGAGTAGAGGTTTGGGGCCGGCGGGCGACCAGGCCAGCGCGCGGTCCTGGATGAAGTCCATGACGTCGTTGGCCTCGGGCGAGCGAAAGGCGACCACCTCGATCATCACGGAATTCTGGGCCATCCTGGAATTTCGACCGTATTGCTGCATGCCTATCAGCGTCCGCGTCGGTGGACAGACCCGCACCGAAATATAGCCGAGCGTGGGCTTGTTCTGGACGGCCATGAAGGTGTCGAACGCATTGTCGAGCAGCTCGGTCTGCAGGAAACTGAAGGCGTTGTCGGGATCCAGCGCGACTTCCAATCCGCGCCCGGGCAGGCCGCCCTCGGGCCAGCCGATGGCGCCGACCTTGTACGACACGGCGGTCAGGTCGGAATTGCGCTCCACCGCCGTGCCTTCCATGGCGTGGAAGAAACCCGTGAGCAGGTCGGCGAAGAAGGCCTGTCCTCGGTCGGTGGGGGGCGGAACGTTTACCACATTGGCCACGGCCTGGACGCTGGCCGCCGCCAGGGCGCCGGCGGAGACGTCGGAAAGTCCCGTCACGAAGCCGCCCAATCTGCCGACCTGACCCAAGTCTTGAATGCCATTGGACACAATATCGGTGCCCCAGGAGAGGAAATCGAAGATGCGGCCCGCGAACTTGCTGTCCTGCACCGTATCGACGGCGCCTGGCAGGACGAGCGCCCTCGACAAGGCGGACATGTAGTCGCCCATGCCGGCGGCCGGATTGTTGGCGTCGTCGGGCAGGGCGGGGGTTTCCTGGCGGTTGACCACCCAGCAGTCCCGTTGATCGGGGGGTCCGCCCCGCTTCGACAGATCGCGCTTGAAAGGATTGATGGCGAGATCGACGTAGAGATTGTCGGCTCTGGCGATCCCCGTGCCGTTGACGGCGCCGTCCATCAACGCGCCGAGCACCCTCTGGTTGGCCGCGACATCGCCGGCGCGCAGGTCGTTTTCGCTCACCTTGGCCGCCGTCAGCAGATCCTGCCAGCTTGTCGGACGGACGACTTGGCGCAGCCCGAACTGTTCCCTGACGGCGAGCACCACCGAATAGATGACGCCCATCGTCCCCATGGAGACGGCGACGGCGTCGAGCACGTCCTGCCCGGTCAGACCGGATATGCTGCTCCAACCCGAATCGATGAACTGTATCCCGTTGATTTTATACTTCTTGAAATAGTGACTTTGGAGGTTCGCCTGAATGGCGACCGGCGTGCCGCCTTCGATCCACCAGTGCTCTCCCCCCGGTCCGACGAGATGGACGGCGCGAACGCAGTCCGCCAAAAGCAACGACCTGAATTCGCCGCCATGCGTCGCGGTGGAAATGGCGCCCGCGAGCGTGGCGCCCGGCGAGCCGCCGCTGGTGAACAGCGCCAAACGCGGTTTTTGGTGATCGAGCAGTTGCTGCAGGTCCGCGATGGTGATGCCCGCTTCGACATGGAACAGGATTTCCCCGCCGCCCGGGGGCGGGGGGACGCGGATCCTGTCGAAGTCATCCTGAAGGCTTGACGCCAGGGACCGGGTGTCGATCAGGCGGACGGCCGAGGAGGCCGGAAGCTGGGCGCCGCTGCGGGTGATCTGGCGCAGCGTGGTCTGGTCGTACATGGTCGAAAAAGCGAGATTCCGGTCCAGGGCCTCCGGAAGGAGGTCCATCGGCCGGGCGTGCAGATCGTTCATGCCTTCCAGCACATGACGCATGTCTTCCTGCCGCCAGGCGCCGCTTTTCAGGATCGACGCCCCGTCGACCTCGGCCTGGGCCCTGAAGGGGAGGGCGGCGTCGGTGAACGACCATCCGCCGCCGATCGCCTTGACCGGCGTCAGGTCGGGCCGGTCGACGTTGCCCGAACCGACCACCGCCGCGGCGAGCTCGGCCAGTGAGCGCGGCACGACGCGAAACGGCGCGACATAGCCGAAGGTTTGCGGCCAGTTCTCCCACCAGTAGCCGGCGCGGGGCGTCGTGGAGGCCAGCGACGCGGTCGCCGCCCAGGGATGGGACGGCACGCCGGCATTGGTGTTCACGCCGGTCGGCGAGGGCTTGACCGGCCAGGACGTCACCTGCGTCGAGGTATCGGGGATGCCGCCGGTGACGGTGATCGCGCTGGCGCCCGAGAGCAAGCGAACCGTCGCGCCGCCCTCGATGGTCTTGTCGATGAGGACGGCCCCGGCGGCGGCGAAATCGACGTTGGTGTGGCTCCCGGAGATTTTTCCGCCGAGCGAAATGTTGCGCCCGGCGATCGCCGTGACGAAGCTGTCGCCGTCGATCTTCCGGTCGTCCTCTCCGAGCTGCGCGCCGTGGCCGATGCTAACATCGAGGCCGGCGGTCAGATAGACCTTGCTCTCGCCGTCGATCTTGCCGCCCACCGTCACCGAGCCGCGGTTGCTCACCGCCTCGACCCGGCTTGGGCCATGGTCGAATTCATTGCCGTCGATCTTGCCGGCGACCGTGATGTCGCCGTCCGCAGTCAGCCGCACCGTCGCGCCGTCGTCGATTTCCGCCAGGGCGATCGTCCCGTGGGCGCCGAAGTCGGCCGACGCCTTGTGAACGAAGCCCCCCAAGGAAACGTTGCCGCCGGCCCTCACTTCGACCTGGCTGTTCCCGTCGATTGTCGTTCCGATCAAGATATCGCCCGTCGCCTTCAAGGTGACGTTGCTGTGGCCGTCGATCTTGCCCGTGATCGTAATCGAGCCGTTGAGCTTGGTGCTCTCCAACACGACAAGGCTATGGTTGTCGACGTCGCCATCGATGGTTATGTCATCGTCGTGGACCTCCTGGACATCTCCAGAGTTGATACCTTTATTGCCGATGATTATCATGGTGCTCGCCTCATTTCCGAAAGATGGCGGCGCGGCGAATCGTTATTTAATTTTCTCTGATTTTCTTGTTCTTTTCCTTCGGTCTGGATTGCTGCGCCCTGCGAGGTTCGATTATGGCGCCGGCGAGGGGGCGGGGGAAGGTGCAGCGACGGAACGCGAAGGTGCACGAAAAGGCGCCGGCGCGGGCGCGTCGGGCGGATTGTGGAACCCCCTTAACCCCCTTGACCGTCGGCGGGACCGCCGGAACGGGCGGGCGGGGGCGAGAGCGGAGACTCGTCAATGTTCGGGAGGGCCGGCGCCGGCGAGACGGGGGACTCGTCGATGTCCGGCATCGGCGGCGCGGGGCCGGTCTCGTCGATCTCCGGCAACGCCGGCAGTTTCGATCCCCCGCGCGCGTCGTCGATCTCGCCCTGGCGGTATTGCAGATAGACCGAGCGCAGGGTGGCGTAGGGATCGGCGGCGCCGGCGAGGATCGCCTTGAGCTCGTCGTCCGCCGCCGCCCGGGTGTCCAGGCCGCCCGCCACCGTGGCGCTGGTGCTGATCTCGGTGCGGTAGGGATAGTTGACGAAGTGGACCGGATCGGCCACCGCATCGACGCCGGCGCCGAACAGGTCGCGCACCGTCGAGGGGCCGATCACCGGGACGAACAGATAGGGACCGGGCTTCACCCCGTAGCGGCCGAGGGTGTCGCCGAAGGTGCTGTCGTGGTGGCGGACGCCGTCGCGGCCCACCACGTCGATCAGGCCGGCGACGCCCAGGGTCGAGTTGAAGGCGAAACGGCCGGCGGCCTCCACCGCCCGCCGCGGCCGCAGCTGCAGGATATCGTTGATGAACACCAGCGGCTCGTCGAGATTGGTGACCGCATTGTGCAGGCCCTTGCCGATCGGGCCGGGGGTCAGGGCGCGGTAGATCATCGCCGCCGGGCGGATCAGAACCTTGTCGAGAAACTGGTTGACGGCGTAGCCGCCCCGGTTGAGCCGCTCCCACGGATCGCCGGCGGCCGGCGGCTCCGCCGCCGCGGTTCCGGCGCCGCTGAAGGCCGCCGCGGCGAGAATGACGGCGAGGATCGATCGGCGCACGCGCGGCTCCCTTGCCCGGCCCCCGTCGGGCGGCCCTGCATAGGCTGGCGTTGGCCTAAGATTCAATCCAAACCGTGTCCGCCCCCGTCGCGCTTTGGAGATGGTCCCCTGTCCGACCCGCCGATACTATTGAAAGGCCGGCCCTCGCGCATTTCGGCCCTAGTGGCGTGGTGCGCCAGGCGCGCTCCGCTGGTGGCGGCGATCGGCGCGATCCTGGGCGCCGCCGCCCTCGCCTATGCCGGCTCCCACTTCGCCATGACCACCGACACCGACAAGCTGATCTCCAAGGCCCTGCCCTGGCGCCAGCGGGAAACGGCGTTCAACACCCTCTTCCAGCCCCAGGGCGATCAAATCGTGGTGGTGGTCGATGGCGCGACGCCCGAACTGGCCGAGGGGGCGGCGGCGGCGCTTGCGGCCACGCTGGAGACGCGCCGCGACCTCTTCCACGATGTCGCCCGCCCCGACGCCAGCCCGTTCTTCCAGATGAACGGCCTGCTCTACGAGCCGCTTGCCGATGTCCGCGCCGCCCTCGGCCAGCTCATCGCCGCCCAGCCGTTCCTGGGGCCGTTGGCCGCCGATCCCAGTCTGCGCGGCCTGATGGGAACGCTTTCGACGGCGCTCCAGGGCGTGACGGCGGGCCAGGCCCAGCTCGCCGATCTGGACCGGCCGATCCGCCGGCTGGCCGACACCCTGGGGGCGATCCGGGCCGACCAGCCGGCCACCTTCTCCTGGCGAGCCCTGATTTCCGGTAAGGCCGCCGACCCCAGGAAGCTGCGCCATGTGGTGCTGGCGACGCCGGTGCTGGACTTCGCCCGCCTGCAGCCGGGGGAGGGTCCCAGCAACTTCGTCCGAGCGCAGGCGCGGACGCTGGGCCTGGACGGCGCCCACGGCGTGCGGGTCCGCCTGACCGGGGCGGCGGTCCTGCAGGACGAGGAGTTCGCCACCCTGGCCGAGCGGGCGCCCCTGATCGCCGTCCTGGCCCTTGGCGCCATCGTGATCATGCTGCGCCTGGCGGTGCGCTCAAAGCGGCTGATCGCCGCGATCCTGGCGACCACGCTGATCGGCTTGGTAACGGCCAGCGCCCTGGGGCTGATGATCTTCCACCGCTTCAACGTGATTTCGGTCGCCTTTATTCCGCTGTTCGTCGGCCTGGGGATCGATTTTGGTATCCAGTTCACCGTCCGCTTCCGCGCCGAACAGATGGTCGGTCGGCCGATCGGCGAGGCCCTGGCGGCGTCGGGCGCGGGCATGGGACGCTCGCTCGCCCTGGCGGCGACGGCGATCGCCGCCGGCTTCCTGGCCTTCGCGCCGACCGCCTATGTGGGGGTCTCGCAACTGGGGGTGATCGCCGGGCTGGGCATGTTCATCGCCCTGGCCCTCAACCTGACCGTTCTGCCCGCCTTCATCGCCCTGCTCCGGCCCGCCGCCGAACCCGGACATGGCGGCGGGGAACGCCTGGCGCGCCTGGACGGCTTCATCCTCGGCCACCGCCGAATCGTCGTGGCGACCGGAGTGGGCGCGGCCCTGGCCTGCGCCGCCCTGCTCCCCTGGCTGCGGTTCGACTTCAACCCACTGCATCTGAAGAGCGACCGAACCGAATCGGTGGCCACCCTGCTCGACCTGATGAGGGATCCCGAGCAGTCGCCCAACACCCTGGAGGTCGTCACCCCCTCCCTCGCCGCCGCCGACGCCTTGGCAGGGCGCATCGCGCGCCTGCCCCAGGTGGCCGAGACGCGCACCCTGTCGAGCTTCGTCCCCGCTGACCAACCGGCCAAGCTGGCCGCCATAGGCGACGCCGCGACGTTGCTCGACCTCACCCTCGATCCCCTGGTCGTCGCCCCGCCGCCCACCGACGCCGAAACGGTGGCGGCGCTGCGGCAGACGGCGGCCGAGCTGCACGCGGCGGCGCCGGCGTCATCGGCCGCCCCGGCGGCGGGGGACGCGAGACGGCTCGCCGGCTCGCTGGATTGGCTGGCCACCGCCCCGGCGGCGACGCGCGCCCGCGCGGCGCGCGTGCTGATGCCCGGCCTGACGGTCGTCCTCGCCCAGGCGCGCGCCGCCCTCCAGGCCGCCCCGGTCACCCTGGCGTCCCTGCCGCCCGATCTGAAGCGCGACTGGCTGGCCCCGGACGGGCGGGCGCGGATGTCGGTGATCCCCAAGGGCGATTCCAACGACAACGTCGTCCTCACCCGATTCATCGACGCGGTGACCAGGATCGCGCCGGACGCCACCGGGGCGCCGATCGACACCCTGGAGGGCGGGCGAACGGTGGCCGGGGCGTTCGCGGAGGCAGGCCTGCTTTCCTTCATCGCCATCACCCTGCTGCTCTTCGCGGTGCTGCGGCGCGTGCGCGACGTGGCCATCACCATGGCCCCAATCGTGCTGACCGGCCTTCTGACCCTGGGAAGCTGCGTCATCATCGGCCAGCCGCTGAATTTCGCCAACATCATCGCCCTGCCGCTCCTCTTCGGCATCGGGGTGGCCTTCCACATCTATTTCGTCATGGCCTGGCGGGCCGGCGGGGCGCACCTGCTGCAATCGAGCCTGACCCGGGCGGTGTTCTTCAGCGCCCTGGCCACCGCCACCGGTTTCGGCAGCCTGTGGGCTTCCAGCCATCCGGGGACGGCCAGCATGGGCAAGGTGTTGATGATTTCCCTCGTCTGGACCCTGGTCTCCGCCCTGCTCTTCCAGCCGGCTCTGATGGGCCCGCCGCCGAAGGATCGAGCGACGTCGTGATCCTTCAAAAGGGCGCCAGCCTCACCACCGCGTAGATCAGGGCGGCGCCCAGCAGGGTGGCCAGGGTGGTCCAGGCGCGGGGATGGCGATGGTGGCTGTCGGGGAGCAGTTCGCTGGCCCCGATGCAGAGAAAGAA
>JBBRPN010000050.1:0-21162 GCA_038227925.1 Caulobacterales bacterium
AGTATTTCCTCGTAGGTCTTGCCGATCACCGCGGCCTTGTCGTCGATCAGGGCGTCGGAAAGCCGCTTCTGGGCGTATTCGTTGACCGCCTCGATGTCCTCGCCGTCGTCCTCGCTTTCATTTTCGGTTTCGGCCTTGGGTTTGGGTTTGGGTTCCGGATCGTCCGGGATGACGGTGACCACGCGGGTGATGGTGGTCTCGCCGGTCTTGGTGTCGATATGGACGCGGATGTCGTGCTCGGCGCCGTAGCGGGTGCGGGCGGCCTTCTGGATGGCCTCCTCGATCGCCTCGATGACGATCTCCTTTTCGATCGATTTCTCGCGCGCCACGGCGTCGGCGATCTGCAGGAGTTCGAGCCGATTGGCGGAAATGCCGGTCACGGTCATGGGGTGATATCCTCTTGGTCGGTCGGAGTTGAGTGTTCTCGAGCCAGGCGCGCGGCCCGGGCGGCGGCGCCGCGCGCCATCAGGGCGTCGGTCACCACCAGCCTGGCGTCGATGATCCAGGCGAAGGGCAGCAGGGCGGTTTCGGCCTCGCCCTCCAGATCGACGCCCACGCGGTCGCCTTCGACGCCGGCCAATTGGCCCTTGAAGCGCTTGCGGCCCTCCGCCAGTCGATCGATCTCGATCCGCGCCTCGCAGCCTCGCCAGGTTTCGAAATCCTCCAGGCGGGTCAACGGCCGGTCGATGCCCGGACTGGAGACCTCCAGCAGATATTCCCCGGAAACCGGATCGGCGGCGTCCATGACCTGCGAGAGCGCCCGCGCCAGGGCGGCGCAATCCTCCACCAGCATGGTCCCGTCGCCGCGCTCGGCCATGATTTGCAGCCGCCGCGCCCGATCGCCGCCCATCAGCCGCAGGCGCACGATCCCGTAACCCACCGCCCCGGCCACCGGGTCGAGCAGTTCGAGCAGCCTCTGATCCTCGGCGGTCTTGCCGCGCACGCGGGTATCCTTGGTTCAGACAAACAAAAAGCGGCTGGCCTTTTCAGGGGCCGCCGCTCGAAGACGCCATCCAGCGCCAACGGACGATAGTGAAGGGTTATATAGCGAGGACGGCGTCGGATGTCAGCCCCAATAAGTCGCTCAAATATTTTTGCGACGCCGCCTTCACGCGAACAGCCTCTCGTCCCACCATACTGGCGTCGCCAGGCGCGGCCGAATGCGCGGGAAGTCGGGGTGGGCGGGGTTGATCAGGACGTTCTGTTCCATGCGGGCGACGTAGCTGGGAACGAGGAGGATGGCGGAACGGCCGGCCAGCAGCCAGGCTTCTCCGTACGCCTTGGCGACCGAGGCCTCCGCGGAATCCCAGCCTGGACGGTGGGCCTCCGAGAAAACCTCGTAGGAAACGCCCGCGTCGATGACGATTTCCACGAAGTGCTGGTTGGCGGGAAGATCGCCCGATCCGGTGGCGAGCTTCTCCAGCATGGCGGTGGAATAGTGCCGCGAGGCGTAGATCATCGGCGAGACGCGGGTGTTCCACCGCCCCGGATAGAGCCGGGACCCGGCGGCGTCGAAGATGGGATAGGCGCCGGCGGGATCGCCGATGCGGTAGGCGGTGAGGGTCCGATCCAGGCGTCCAGGCGTCACGCCGCCGAGCCGTAGGCGAGCCGCCCCAGGATATCCTCCACCATGCGACCGCCCAGTTCGCTGGAAAGGGCGACGTCCAGAGGGCACTTGCCGTCCAGAAACATGTGGGGCTTGCGCAGGAACCGCCGCGCCGCGCCCTCCGCGCCCCACACCTCCACCGCGAACGCCCACAGGCGCGAAAGGCGGGCCACCCGCTCGCTCTCAGCCTTGGAGAGGGCGCCCGGCCCCGGCGTGGTCGCCCCGTTCCCCCGCCGCCGCGCGTAGCTGGCCTTGCTGATCAGGCGGAACTTGAAGGTCCGCTCGCCCGGCGCGATCCGCGCCGCCAGCTCGTCCACCGCGCTGACCGGCAGACCTCGGCTCACTTCATCGAGCAGCGTCGGCGTGGCCAACGTCCAGACCCGCGAGGCCTCCGAAAGCGCGTTCGCCGCTCTGGCCATGGGTTGTCTCCTCATCTGAGACGATAAATAGTCTCAGTCGATCACGGTCGCAAGCCTCCTTCGCCCGCTCACGCCAGCCACACCATCATCCGCGTCGCGGCGTCTTCGCCCCGCGCCATGGAATGTCGGGGCGCAACCTCGCCGGTGTAGAGGAAGCCGGCCTTGATCAGCACGGCGCCGGAGGCGGGGTTGTCGGCGAAATGGGCCGAGACGATGAAGCGCCGGCCCCAGTCGGCGCGCGCCCAGGCGAGGGCGGCGCGGGCCGCCTCGGTGGCATAGCCGGCGCCCCAGAACGGCCGGCCGAGCCAGTAGCCGATCTCGGTTCCGGCGGGGCCGGGGTGGAGGCCGAGGACGCCGATGAGGCCCTCATCCTCGTTTTCGATGACGAACACCGCCTCGCGGGCCTGGTCGCGGCGCTCCATGCGGGTGATGAAGCCCTCCGCCTGTTCCACCGTAAAGGGGTGGGGAATACGGGTGGTCATTCGGGCGACCTCGAAATCGTCGGCCAGCCGCGCCATGCGCGGTGCGTCGCCGCCGCGCGGGCCGCGTAGGGTCAGCCGCCGGGTTTTCACACTGGGCCAGGGGGCTCGTTCGCCCATGATCCACGCCCTCCTTCGGGCAAAAAAAAGCGGGATGACCGCTCCGGGCCTCCCGCTCGCTTTCGCCGGCCCGGATCGCTGTCTGTTCAGGCGATCCGGACGCGGAGTTTCGGATCGTTTATTTGGCCGCCGCCGGGGCCGGGGCCGGGACCACGGTCACATAGGTCCGGTCGGCCTTGCGGGTGACGAACCTTACCGCCCCGGTCTCGAGGGCGAATAGGGTGTGGTCCTTGCCCATGCCGACGTTGTCGCCGGGCCAGAACTTGGTGCCGCGCTGACGGATGAGGATGTTGCCGGCCAGCACTGCTTCGCCACCGAACTTCTTGACGCCCAGGCGCTGGCCGGCCGAATCGCGGCCGTTGCGCGAGGAGCCGCCGGATTTCTTGTGGGCCATGTCTCTAGCCTTTCCTGGGAGTCGGCTTTGCCGCCTTGGCGGCGGGTTTTTTGGCGGCGGCCTTCTTCGGCGCGGCCTTCGCCGGAGTGGGAGCCTTCGCCGGAGTGGAAGCCTTCGCCGGAGCGGCGGCCTTGGTCGCCTTTTTCGCCGGCGCGGTCTTGGCCTTGGCGGGGGGGCTAGCCTTGGCTTTGGCGAGAGCGGGCGTCTTGGACTTAACGGCCGCCTTGGCCGTCGCCGGCGCGGTCTTGGCCGGGGCTTTGGCGGGAGCGGTGGCTTTGGTGGCGGCCTTTTTGGTCGCCACGGCCTCGGCCTTGGGGGCGTCGGCTTTGGCGATCGCCGTCTTCGCCGCCGGCTTGGCGGCCTTCACGGCCTTGGCCTTGGGCGCGGGAGGCGCTTTGGCGACCTTGTCGGCCGAACGCTTGAGATCCGCCGCCTCCATGCCCCGCGCCAGATTGCGGGCGCGGGCGTTGAGGGTGGCCAGAGGAGTCAGGTCAACCTTCCCGTCCCAGGTCTCGCTCTTGCCGTCGCCGGCGATGCCGGTGACCCGCAGCACCGATTGGAACTGGCGATGGCCGCGGGTGCGCCGATAACCCTGGCGGCGGATCTTCTTGAACACCTTGATCTTCTCGCCCTTGCGGGTTTCGACCAGGGTGGCGCTCACGCTGGCGCCGGCGATCGTGGGCGCCCCCAGGGTCACCGCCGCGCCCTCGCCGATCATCAGCACCTGGTCGAACGCCAGCCTGGCGCCCGGCTCGCCGTCGAGCTTCTCGACGATGAGCAGATCGCCGGCCTGGACCCGGTACTGTTTGCCGCCGGTCTTGATCACAGCGTACATCGGTTGGCGCCTTGGAATGGATACGGAGGGGGCGGGCGGACAAAATGACGGCGCCCGCGAGAACGACCCGCGGGCGAGCGGGGAGGCTTATACTGGAGCGCCTCGCCAAGTCAACGCGGCGGCCGGCGCCCACGCTGCAAAAGGGGCGAGCGGTCGGGGTGTACCGCCCCGCTTCCTAGCCGCCACCGAGATCCTCGGCGATGAGGCCGATCTTGTAGTAGCCGTCGAGCTGGAGCTGGTTGATCACGTCCATGAACTGGCGATAGCGCACATGCCGGTCGGCCCGGATGAAGATCCGCTCATTGGTGGGATTGGCGACGCCGAGGGAGGCGGGAAGATCGGCGGCCAGGCCCGCCATCGACGAGGGGCGGATGTCCGACTTGCCGAACGAGACGAAAATCTGGCCGCTGTCCTGGATGGAGATGAAGGTCGGCGGCTTATCATGGGCGTTGGGCGGCGGCGGAGTGGCCGGCGGCAGGTCCAGGCGGATGGACACCGTCGCCAGAGGCGCCACGACCATGAAGATGATCAGGAGCACGAGCATCACGTCCACGAAGGGGGTGACGTTCATGTCGCTGTTCTGCCCGAGGTCGAACTTGCCGCCCCCGCCGCCGGAAAGCTTCGCCGCCATGGAATACTCCCTAGAGCCGGAGCCGTCTCACCGGTCCGTTTCGAGCCGAAAAACACCCATGGCGCGGATGCCGCCCGATGTAAAGACCATGTTGGCGGGGCACGGCGTCGCAACCCTAGTCGTCGAAACCGTCCATCTCGCACCACATCTCGAACGGGTCGCGGCGGGTGCGCCAGGCGTTGATGGGCGCGCTTTCGTCGCGCCGGCCCAGGGCCATGCCGGAGAAGACCATGTGGTCGTCGGGCAGGCCGATGAAGCCGGCGACGAGGCGCGGATAGCGGGCCCAGAACTCCTGAGGGCAGGTGTCGAGACCGCGCTCCTGCGCCAGCAGCATGACGCTTTGCATATACATGCCGACGTCGGCCCATTGCGGCGGCCCCAGATTGCGGTCGAGGCAGAAGAACAGGCCCACCGGCGCCCCGAAGAAGTCGAGGTTCCGGGCCAGGTGCGCAAAGCGGGCCGGCCGATCCTCGCGGCCGACGCCGATCGATCGGTAGAGGTCCTCGCCGCACTGATAGCGGCGGGTGCGGAACGGCTCCCACAGCTTGGGCGGATAGACCGCGTATTCCGGCTCTTCCATGGGCGAGGCGGCGGCCAGAGCCTTGAACCTGGCCAGCGGCTCGCCGGCCAGGGCATGGATCCGCCAGGGCTGCAGATTGCCGCCGGACGGGGCGCGGCCGGCGGCCTCGAGAATCTCCCGCACCACCCGCCCGTCCACGGGATCAGGTTTGAAGGCGCGCACGGAAATTCGCCGCTCCATCGCCTGGCCGACATTCACCGCGCGCCACCTCATCCCCGCCGCGCCGGAATTTCAGGCGGCCCGGCATCCCTAGCACCGGGCCGCCGCGAGGCGCTAGAAAGCGGCGATGCCCAAGCCCGCCCCGCGCCACCGCTCCGGCGGCCTGCTCCGCCTGCTCCGCAACCTCGTGGTCACGCTCGTCCTGGTGCTGCTCGTCGTCCCGCCGCTGTGGGTGGCCATCTACCGCGTCGTTCCGCCGCCGATCACCGTGCTGATGATCGAGCGCTCGCTCCACGGTCAGGGCCTGGACCGCCGCTGGGCGCCGATCTCGCGCATCTCGCCGGCCATGACGCGCGCCGTGATCGCCTCGGAGGATTCCCGGTTCTGCGCCCACCACGGCTTCGACTTCAACGCCATCGACAAGGCCCTGGAGCACAACGAGGCGCGCCCCGGCCGCATCCGCGGCGGCTCGACGATCAGCCAGCAGACAGCCAAGAACGTCTTCCTGTGGCCCGACCGCTCCTACGTGAGGAAGGGCCTGGAAGCCTGGTTCACTGTGCTCATCGAGGCGATGTGGGGTAAGCGGCGGATCATGGAGGTCTATCTCAACACCGTCGAGATGGGTCCCGGCCTCTACGGCGTGGAGGCGGCGTCGGAGCGCTATTTCCATACGGGGGCGGGGAACCTGACGCCGGCGCAAGCCTCGCGCCTGGCCGCCGTCCTGCCCAGCGCCCTGAAGTGGAAGGCGGCGGACCCCGGCCCCTATGTCCGCCGCCGAACGGCGCGCATCGGCGCCCGCTCCGGCACGGTGCGCCGCGGCGGCTTGGCGGCGTGCGTGCTGGGTGTCTGAAGGCCGCGTCTGGCGCGGTTGACCCCTTTCGACAACGGCGCCATCGTCGCCAAGGTTGGATCGGCGGCGCGGGCTATGGTCTTCAACTCACTGATATTCATCGTGTTCTTCGCGGTGGTTCTGGCGCTGCACTCGGCGCCGCTGCCTTGGACGGTCAAGAAGATCAATCTGCTGATCGCCAGCTACATCTTCTACGCCGCCTGGAACCCGCCGTTCGTGATCCTGCTCTGGGTCTCGACGGTGGTCGACTGGTTCGCCGCCCAGGCCCTGGTCAGGTCGGAGGGAGCGTGGCGGCGGCGAGGCTGGATGCTGATCTCGGTCATCGCCAACCTCGGCCTGCTCGGCTTCTTCAAGTACGGGCAGTTCCTGGTCGATAACTTCACGACCCTGGCGGCCCTGGTCGGCGTCCACTACCACCCGCCGAAGTCCGACATCATCCTGCCGATCGGCATCTCCTTCTACACCTTCGCCACCATGTCCTACACCTTGGATGTGTATCTGCGGCGGGCCAAGCCGGCCCGCAATTTTCTCGACTACGCTCTGTTCGTGACCTTCTTCCCCCATCTGGTGGCCGGCCCGATCATGCGGCCGACCGAGCTGGTTCCACAGTTCGCCACGCCCAGGCGCGCCACGCCGGATCAATTGCGTTTCGGCTTGGCCCTGATGACCCTGGGCCTGTTTCAGAAGATGGTGCTGGCCGACGGCTTTCTCGCCCCGGCGGCCCAGGCGGTCTATGACGCGGACAAGGTCCCGGGCCTACTCGACGCCTGGATATCGACCCTCGCTTTCAGCGGCCAGATCTTCTGCGATTTCGCCGGCTATTCGACCACCGCCATCGGCGTGGCTCTGTGCCTGGGTTTCGCCATGCCGGACAACTTCCGCTTCCCCTACGCGGCGGTGGGGTTCTCCGATTTCTGGCGCCGCTGGCACATCACCCTGTCTTCGTGGCTGCGCGACTATGTCTACATTCCCCTGGGCGGAAACCGGCACGGGGAGGGGCGGACCTACGGCGCGCTCATGGGCACGATGCTGATCGGCGGCCTGTGGCACGGCGCGAGCTGGACGTTCGTGATCTGGGGCGGCCTGCACGGCCTCTACCTGGCCGCCGAGCGGACCCTGCGCGCGCGGTTCGGAGCCTGGCGGCCCGGTCCCCTCGCCTTCGCGGCGCTGGGATTGCTGACCTTCGCCCTGGTCAACGTCACCTGGGTGTTCTTCCGGGCCAAGACCTTCGACAAGGCCTGGCTGGTGCTGGGCGGCATGTTCGGAATGAACGCCAAGGCCGTCCCGCTGATGGCCGCGGTCTCCCTTTTGAGCACCGGGGCGATTGTCGGCGCCATCGTCGGCGCCCACTGGTTCATGCGCAACCGCACCTTGGAACATGTGGTGGCGCGCACCCACCCGGCGGCGATCGCCGCCGTCTGGACGCTGATGGCCTTCGCCGTCGTCATCGAACATGGGACAGGCAATGCCTTCATCTACTTCCAGTTCTGAAGGCGCAGCGCCCGGCGAAGCGCGGCGCCCGCCACCGCCGGGCCTCAGGCTGACCGCCGCCGACCGCCCGGGCGTGGCCCAGCCGGTGCCCGAGCGCGACATCCCGGACCGGCCGTGGCGGGCAATCTCGCTCGCCGTCCTGGTCCTGACCTTGCTCCTCACCGGACTTTGGGAATGGCGGATGCGCGCTCTGGGGCTGACGCCCGGAGACCTCGGCGACGGACCCTCCGCGTGGGCCCTGCAGCGCCGGCGGATCGACGCCGAACCGGTGAAGGTCGCCATCGTCGGCGATTCGCGCATCCTGTTCGACACCAACCTGGACCGCTTCGAGCGCCTCACCGGCGTTCGTCCCGTGCAGCTCGCTCTGCCCGGCACCAACGGCCTGCCGTTCCTGGAGGACCTGGCCGCCGATCCGAAGTTCAAGGGCGTGGTGATCGTCGGCATGGCCGAACTGAGCTACTTCAGAAAAGAGGTCGGACTGATGAAGGCGGCGCTGGATCACGGCCGCTGGGAAACGCCGGCCGACCGCGCCACGTTCCTGGTCCATCGCGAACTGGCGCGCCGGCTGGCGCTGCTCGACGACAACTATCGGTTGAGCAAGCTGGTCGCCCGGCTCGACCCAAACCTTCGGCCGGGGGTCGAGGGACCCTACAATGATGTCTGGAAGATCGCTCAGAACTCCGACGGGCGCCAGACCTGGATGTGGCCCCGCATCGAGCGCGACGAGCGCCTGCGTGCCCACGCCCGGGCGGCTTGGAACGGCTTCAAGAGACCTATCGTCCCCAAGGCGATCATTGATCAGACCGTGGCCCGCACCCGCGCGGCGGTGGCCAGCATCCGCGCCCGCGGCGGCGAGGTGGTGTTCGTCCGGCCGCCCGACGCGCCGCAGCTCCGCGTCAACGAAGAAAAGGAACTGCCGAGAGCCCGTGGCTGGGAGGCGCTGCTGGCCGCCGTTCCGGCCAAGGGCGTGCATTTCGACGACCTGCCGGCCGCCCAGGGCCTGACCACTCCCGAATGGTCGCACCTGAGCCGCGCCTGCGCGGTGGTGTTCACCGACGCCTACGTCCGCCGCCTCGCCCAGCTTACGCCGCGCATCGCCCTGCGGGCCGATGCGCCGCCGCCCCTAACCGCGGCCGACTGTGTCCGAACCGCGCCGCCCGCCACGGTGATCGCCGCCGCGAGGTGAGCGTCCGGCCGGTTGGAAAGGCACTATTGTGCCGGCGCGGCGCGGCGGCTTGGCGGCGTGCGCGCTGAGGTGAGGGGGGTCTTCGCCCACGCTATTGCTCGCCAAGTCGGACGCGGCGCGAAGTCTTTCCGGCGAAGATCTTCCGGATGTCGGGGGAGCGCACCAGCGCGTAGGGTCCGTCCCCCAAGAGCACCTGGAAGCCCAAGAGAACGAACCAGACCAGCGGCAGCTCAGCGCCTCCGTTTACGAAAAAGAAGCCTTTTCGAGACAGCCAGAATTGTACTACCGCAAGCATCATTGGCATTGCGTAAAGGGCCACATATCTGGTAAACACGCCGAACGTAAGCAGCAACGCTCCGGCTATTTCGGCTGACAACACGTAAAACGGGACATAAGGCGGGTAGCCTTTTTCCAGCAATCCGGCCCACCAAGCCCCTATGCCGCCCGGAAGCACAAAGAACTTCCAATACAAGTGAGCGATGAAGAGCGCGCCCAACAACACGCGTAACAGCAAGGGAGCAAACGCTGCCGATGAACACTCGGGGCGGCTCGTGTTCGCATCCGTCGATGGCATGCCGCCTGCCTCTCCCGATGATGCCGCCGCCTCGACGCGAAACCCTGCGAGCCGATATTGGCCGAAACAGCATTCGGAGTCGATATCGACAACATCGCCCGACGAGAACGCCAAGAGGGCGCAATCTCCCCCGATTGAATCGCCCAGCCCTTCCGGCGTAAGGACGCCCTTCCCTTTCGCCAGAGAAAGCCCCCATGGCCCACAAGGTTCGCGAGACCGCCGACGACGCCCTGGCCGGCCTGCTGTTTGACGGCATGGCGATCATGTCGGGCGGGTTTGGGCTGTGCGGCATTCCGGAGAATCTGATCGCCGCCATCCGCGCGGCGGGGACCCGGAACCTCACCGTCATCTCCAACAACTGCGGCATCGACGGCTTCGGGTTGGGGGTGCTGCTGGAGGGGGGGCAGATCGACAAGATGGTGTCCTCCTACGTGGGCGAGAACAAGCTCTTCGAACAGCTCTATCTGTCGGGGAAGCTGGCGCTGGAGTTCAATCCGCAGGGCACCCTGGCCGAGCGCATCCGGGCTGGGGGGGCGGGGATTCCGGCCTTCTTCACCAAGACCGGCGTCGGCACCCTGGTCGCCGAGGGCAAGGAGGTGCGGGAGTTCGACGGCGAGGCCTATGTGATGGAGCGGGGGCTCACCGCCGATCTGGCCATCGTCAAGGCGTGGAGGGGCGACGCCGAGGGCAACCTTCTCTATCGAAAGACGGCGCGCAATTTCAATCCGATGATGGCCACGGCCGGCAAGGCGACGGTGGCGGAGGTCGAGGAACTGGTTCCGGTCGGATCCCTGGACAAGGACTCCATTCATACCCCCGGCATCTTCGTCGATAGCATCTTCCAGGGCGCCCATTTCGAAAAGCGCATCGAGCGGGTCACCACCCGGCCTCGTGCTGAAAAGGAGGCGGTCTGATGGCCTGGAGCCGTGAGGACATGGCGGCCCGCGCCGCTCGCGAGCTGCGCGACGGCTATTACGTCAACCTGGGCATCGGCATCCCGACCCTGGTGGCCAACTACATTCCCGCCGGCATGTCGGTGACGCTGCAGAGCGAGAACGGCATGCTGGGCATGGGGCCGTTCCCTTACGAGGGGGAGGCCGACGCCGACCTGATCAACGCCGGCAAGCAGACCATCACCGAGCTCGACAGCTCGTCCTATTTCTCGTCCGCCGACAGCTTCGCCATGATCCGCGGCGGCCACATCGCCCTTTCCATCCTGGGCGGTATGCAGGTCAGCCAAGGCGGCGACCTGGCCAACTGGATGGTGCCCGGCAAGATGGTCAAGGGCATGGGCGGGGCCATGGACCTGGTGGCTGGGGTGCGCCGGGTGGTGGTGGTCATGGACCATGTGGAGAAATCCGGCGCGCCCAAGCTTCTCAAGCGCTGCACCCTGCCGCTCACCGGGGCCGGGGTGGTCGATCTTCTGATCACCGACCTGGGCGTCTTCGACATCGACCGCAAAGGCGGCGGGGTGACGCTCACGGAACTGGCTCCGGGGATCACGGTCGATGAGGTGCGGGCCAAGAGCGAGGCGGAGTTCGCGCTCGCGATGTCATGAGCGCGATGGCATGACCGGGCCCGTTCCCGCCGAGTGGGCGCCACATCGGACGATGTGGCTGGGGTTTCCGAGCCACGCCGAACTCTGGGAGGGCGATCTCGAACCGGCGCGGGACGAAGTGGCGGCGCTGGCGTGGGCTTTGGCCGGGCCGGGCGGCGAGACCGTGAAGCTGCTGGCGTGCGGAGCGGCGGCGCTCGATGCGGCCGGCGAGCGGCTGGGAAGCGTGGCGGGGATCGAGATCTCGGCGGCTACCTTCGGCGACATCTGGCTGCGCGACACCGGGCCGATCTTCACCGGCGCGGGCGCGGCGGCGGGGTTCGCCTTCAATGGCTGGGGCGGCAAATACCAATTGGCCGGCGACGAGACGGTGGCCGACGGGATCGCCGCCGCCGCCGGCGCCTCGCTCACCCGCCACGATTTCGTGCTCGAGGGCGGCGCTCTGGACCACGACGGGGCCGGGACGGTGCTGACCACCCGTCAATGCCTGCTCAATCCCAACCGCAACCGCAGCTGGCGGGAAGCGGACGCCGAGGCGGCGTTGGCGCAGGCGCTCGGCGCGCGCAAGGTGCTGTGGCTGGGCGAGGGGCTGATGAACGACCACACCGACGGCCATGTGGACAATCTGGCCCGCTTCGTCGCCCCCGGCGTCGTCGCCTGCCCGATGGCGTTCGGGACGGACGATCCCAACGCCGCCGCCTACGACGCCGCGGCGCGCGCCCTGGCCGGTTTCACCGACGCCGACGGTGGGAGCCTGAGGGTCGTCCGCATTCCCTCTCCCGGCCGGATCAGGGACGAAGACCACCACACGGTTCCCGCGTCGCACATGAACTTCCTGATCGCCAGCCAGGCGGTGATCGTGCCGCTCTATGACGAGCGCGCGGGCGCCCTGGCGGTGGAGGCTCTGGAGATGTTGTTCCCGAACCGCGCCGTCATCGGCCTGCCGTCGCGCGCCCTGCTCAGCGGCGGCGGTTCGTTCCACTGCATCAGCCAGCAGGAACCGGCCTGATGGCCAGGACCCTTTGCCTCGCCGCGCTCCAGGCCGCCTACGGCGAGGATCTGGCCGCCAACATCGCCAGGACGGCGGGCCTGATCCGCCAGGTCGCCGCCGCCGGCGCCCAGGTGATCCTGCCGCCGGAACTTTTCCAGGGCCCCTATTTCTGCGTCGCCCAGGAGGAACGCTGGTTCGCACAGGCCCATCCCTGGCGCGAACATCCCTGCGTCACCGCCCTGGCCCCCCTGGCGGCGGAACTGGGCGTCGTCCTGCCCATCTCCATCTTCGAGCGCGAGGGGCCGCATTATTTCAACAGCGTGGTCGTCATCGACGCCGACGGCGCGGCCCTGGGCGTCTACCGCAAGAGCCACATCCCCGATGGGCCGGGCTATCAGGAGAAGTATTATTTCCGCCCCGGCGACACGGGATTCAAAGTCTGGGACACCCGTTTCGGACGCCTGGGGGTCGGCATCTGCTGGGACCAGTGGTATCCCGAGGCCGCCCGCGCCATGACCCTGATGGGGGCGGAGGTTTTGCTTTATCCCACCGCCATCGGCAGCGAGCCGCACGACCCCGACCTGGACACCGCCGCCCCCTGGCGGCGGGCCATGCAGGGCCACGCGGTCTGCAACGTGATCCCGGTGGTCGGGGCCAACCGCGTCGGCTTCGAGCCGTGGTCTGGCTATCCCGGCGGCGGCCAGACCTTCTACGGGTCGAGCTTCATCTGCGACCATCGCGGCGACCTGGCAACCGAGATCGGGCGCGAGGAGGAGGGTTTCGCCATGGCCGCCTTCGACCTGGATTTCCTGGCCCGCCACCGCGCCGCCTGGGGCTTCTTCCGCGACCGAAGGCCCGACCTCTACGGCGCCCTCACCGCGCCGCGCCCGGCATGATCGAAACCGAGCGCCTCATCCTTCGCCGCTGGCGCGAAAGCGACCGCGAACCCTACGGCGCCATGAGCGCCGACCCGGCGGTGATGGACTGGTTGGGCGGAACGCGGCCACGGGGGGAGAGCGCCGCCCAGATCGACCATTTCGAGGCGCGGATCGAGCAACACGAGCATGGCGTCTTGGCCCTGGAGCGCAAGGCGGACGGCGAGTTTCTGGGCTTTGCGGCCCTCGCCGTCACCGATTGTCCGCCGCCGGTCCCGCAAGGGGTGGAGGTCGGCTGGCGCCTGGCCCGCCACGCCTGGGGCTTCGGCTACGCCACCGAGGCGGCCCGCGCCCTTCTCGTCCACGGTTTCGAGCATCTTGGCCTGGACGAAATCGTCTCCTTCACCGCCGCGACCAACCTGCGCTCCCAGGCGGTGATGCGCCGCATCGGCCTGGAGCGCCGCCCGGACCTCGACTTCGACCATCCCGCCTTCGCCGAGGGCCATCCCCTGCGCGCCCACGTGGTGTTCGCGGCGCGGCGCTGACCCGGCGACCGCCGGACGCCCCTTCCGTCACGCGATGCAAGCGGGCATCGCGCGCCACCTCCCCCGCGAAGAGGCGCAGGGGAGGAAAGTATGCGGCTTGGCTTTTGCTCTTTCCTCCCATGCGAGCGAAGCGAAGCGGGAGAGGTGGCGCGGCGCTCTTGCTCGCGCCGCGACGGAGCGGGCGCGCGCGCCCTCACCCGAAAGTCTTCAGCACCCGGAAATAGACGAATCGCCCGGTGTGCAGGTCGCGCACGTCGGTGTAGGCTAGGCCATCGATATTGCGCGGGCCGAGAAAGACCTCGCGGACGTGCTCGAAGCCGCGGGCGTCGGCGTTGCGCAGTTCGACGCGGAAGGCGAGGTCGGGGCGAGGTTTGTACTCGGCGAACAGCCCCACATAGGTTTTGAGCTTGTCGGTGTCGATCTCGTCGAACCGGTAATAGGTCTCGCTCCACTGGCCGTAGATATCGAACCCCCAGGTCGCCTTCCAGCGCGGCAACCCTTGAGTGAAATGAAGCTCCCAGTCGTTGGGATGCAGGCCGGAAATGGGGCGCGGCAGGCCCAGCGTCGGGTCGATGACGCTGGAGCGCCGCAGGGTGGCCTGGCCGGTCAGCAGGCCGCGCTTCAGGCCCAACTTGTCGGTGGGCAGGGTGAGGGCGAAGGCGATCTCGTCCTTGGTCCCCGAACCGATGTTGCCGGGCGCGTCGAAAAAGGCGCCGGAAGAATCCTGGATCGGGACGCGGTCGATCACGTCGTTTAGCTGGTAGTGGCGCAGGGTGACCGTGGCGTCGCCCGCCCCCCAGAAGCGCCGCTCCCAGGCGGCCTCGACCACCCAGTCCTGCTGGGGAATGAGGTTGGGGTTGCCGGCGTGGACCGTGCCGGTGTCGAGGCCGGCGGTCTGGGCGGTGAAATCGTCGAAATTGAGCTGGCCGACCTCGCGCTCCACCCGCAAGCGGAACTGATCGGACGGATCGGGCGACCAGGTGAGGGCGGCGCGCGGCTTGGGAAAGATCAGGTCGCGGGCGCTCGTGACATCGCCGCTGGCGGCGATCCGCGACGCCTCCACCCGCAGGCCCGCCTCGAGGGTCAGGGTGGGCCGGACCTGCCAGGTGGCCGTCCCGAAGGCCTCCACGCGCGCCTCGCTCACCTGGACGTTGGCCGCCGGCAGGGCGACCGGCGCGCCGTTCTCGATGAAGGTGGTGCCGCTGGTGAGCCAGTTGTAGTCGCTCTCGCCGCCAGTCTGAAAGGAGAGGGTGCGGCTGGAATCGAACTTGACGCTGGCCCGCGCGATGCTCTCGCCGGTGGTCCGGCTCAGGGCGAAATTGGCCGAACGGTCGTCGCCGGCGATCGCCGCCGCCGCCGCGTCGGCGGCGAAGTCGTCGTTGACCGGGTCGCGGCCGAGCTGCTGGAGGAGGAAGACCTCCAGGTTGGCGCGCGGGCTCAAGGACCGCTCGTAGCGGGCTCCCAGTTCGGCGGTGTCCTTGTTCTCCCGATAGTGGTCGAACTCGCTCCCCGGCGGCGGGGTGAAGGCGTCGATCTGGGTGGACTCGTAAGGGGCCAGCAGGACCGATCCGTTGATCCGCAGCTGGCCGCCCAGAGCCGGCGTCTCCACCGCGCCGGTCGCCTTGTAATTCTCCTGAGCCCCTCTCTGGACCTCGTCGGCGGCGAAGATGGGGTTTCTGGCCCCATCGGTGCGGGTGCGCGGTCCATCGCCCGCGCCATCGTCGAGGTAGCGGGCGATCAGCAGGGAGCCTTCCCAGGACGTCTGGCCCGAGCGTTTGGAGCCTTCCGCCTTCACGGCGCCGCCGAGGCGCCCGTCGGAGGCGCGCGTTCCCGAGGCGGCGAGGGTCAGCTTCGCCCCGGCGTCGGTGCGCCGGACGACGTTGGCCAGCACCGTCTTGCCCTGCATGTCGATGCCCGGCGCGCCGCCTCGGATGACATCGATGCGCAGCACCGAACGGGCCGGAATGCGAGTGAGCACTTGGTCGAGGGCGTCGTCCTTGGAGGCCGGCCGCGCCCCGTCGATCAGCACATTGCCCGCCGCCCCGCCGAAGCCGCGCACCGCCTCGCCCTTGTCGAAGGTGAATCCCGGCAAGAGGAGGACCATGTCCAGGGCCGTGGTCGGTTGGGCGGCGGCGAAGAACTCCGGAGGATAGCTGGCAACCGCCTTGGGCGCCGCAGCCGGCACGGGGGCGGACGAAACGGGGGAGGCGGGCTGCAAGGCGGCCAGGACAAGCGCCGCGGTGATACCGACACTCATGCGCGCCTCCAAACGAGCCCCTTGCTCGCAAGGGTAGTCCGCGCGCGCCAGTTAATTCGCGGTAAGGGCGGCGTCTGGCCGTCCGAATCGACCACCCGTCGCCCTTCGATCAGGGCGCCGCCGGCGAGCGCGACGGCGAGCGCAGCCAGATCGGCGCATAGGCGGCCAGGGAGGCGGCGATCAGGCCCGCGCTCCACAGCAGCAACCTGGGTTCCGCGACGGCGATCAGCCAGCAACAGAACAGCGCGCCGCCGACCGCAAGCGCCCTGGCCGGCATTCTCCCGCTCCCGCGCGCCGATCCGCCGATCCGCCACAAAGCGAAGCAGGCCGCCAGATAGACCACGACTGAAAGGATGACGCTGACATCGACGATGATGGTGAACTGCCGTGATATGCTGGGGCTGGCGGAGGCGATCACCGCCAGGCTCATCAGAACGCCCGTAAAGAGCAGATTGGCCATGGACGCCTTGTCGGCGAGGCGGGCGCCCGTCCGCTTGGTGATCTGGCCGAGCACCGCTTCGCTTTCCGCCGTCTCGACGGTCAGCAGGACCGCCCCGCCCAGGGTGCCGCAGGATTTCAGCATGGCGCACAGGGCGACGAAGGCGGCCACCGACGCCCCCAGCACCGGCGCCACGGCGTCGGCGAAAGGCGCGCTGGATTTGGCGAGGACGGACGCGGGGAGAATTCCCATGATGACTCCACAGGCCAGCAGATAGACCACTGCGGCGATCGCCAGGCCGGCCAGGGTGGCGATCGGAACATTTCGGGCCGGGTTTCGCACCAGAGGCGCCAACACGCTGGCGTTCTCGATTCCGCTAAACGCCCAGAACACCGTGACCACCGAAGCGGGCACGACCTGGATGAAGCTGCGCCCACTCACGTTCCAGGAGGCGGCGAAGATTTCGGGGCGAAAATAGAACCAGCCCCCGATGGCCACCAGCAGAATAGGCGCCAGCCCGATGAGCAGAGTCCAGCCGCCGAACCGGGCCACGAACCGCGGGCCGACGATGTTGACGCCGACGAACAGCCACAGGATCGCCACCGTGGCGATGCTGGAGGCCGGCGGCCGGGCGATCTGCGGCAGGAAGACGCTCAGATAGCCGGTCACGGCCAAGGCGACGGCCACATTGCCGACCCAGCAGGCTATCCAGTAGATGACGCCCGCCACGAAGCCGGCCGCCGGGCCGAATTCGTCGCGCACATAGGAAAAAAGACCGGCCGTCCCCGGCCTCAGGATCGCCAGCCACGAGAACACGCCGCCCAGCATGGCCGCCCCGGCGATGGCCAGGGCCCAGGCGAGGATCGAGATGGAGCCGACGGCGCCCAGGCTCGCCGGCAGCAGGTAGACGCCCGAACCGATCATGCCGCCCGCCACCAGCATGGTCGCCAGAAAGGGGCCGAGCTTGCGCGGGATTGCGTCCGAAGTCATGCCCAGTTCGAGTCTCGCGCGCTGTCAGAGGCTAGAAGAGCACGTTCGGGGTCGTTCCCAAAGCCCGATTCGCCCATCGCGGGGACTCGGGTCGCCGATCCGACAACAGCCCGCTCTCCACCCCTCCGAGAATTTCGGCGGGGCGCCCCTCGATCGCCCCTAAACGCTCGGCCCGCCCACCGTCATCGCCACCGATCTCCGCGTTTCATCGCATAGTTCGCGACCACGTAGGGCCAAGGAATGACGATCGGGAAAATCACCACCATCAGGCAGGCCCTGGCCGTCTCCCAGGTGTTCGCGTCCATCCGATGGGCGGACCACAGGGGGAGGGCCACGACGATGAGCCAGATCGACTTCCAGACCACTTCGAAGAAAAGCAAGGGCAGCATTCGCAGCGGATATCGAAGCCCCAGGATCGCCAGAGCCCCCATCGCTCCGAGCATGCAGTTGACGACCCCTTCCATCAGTTCCCACGGCTTGGCGTGGTGAATTATTCCCGGCCATATCGTGAGGCCGAGTCCCACGACGAGAAGGAGGTAGGCTGCCCTCAGGGCATAGAGGCGGGGCAACGAGACTTGGGTCATTTCGGCGATTCCATCTCGTCGATCATCACGAATGGCGCCGGTTTGGGCGAGTGTATTGGTCATCCGACTTCCTTGAGGATCTTCTCGATGGCGGTCAGGCGGGTGGCGGCGTCGGCGAGCGTCGCCTGGATGGAGGCGAGCGCGGCCGCGGTCTCGGACTGGGCGGCCGCCGCCTTTTCGGCGATCTGCTGGTAAGCGCCGTCATTGGCGAGGCGCGCCTTGGCCTGCTGGACGGCCGAGACGTAGCGCATGGCGAAGACGAGCAGGATGGTGGCGAGGGGCAGACACAGAGTCAGATAATAGACGGTGGTCATGGGGGATTTCCTTTATTCTCAAGCCTTGGCGGTGAGGGTTTTGGCCGCCTCGACGATGGCGGCCGGGGTGAGTTCAAGGCAGAAGTCGGCCACTTCCAAGTAGTTGAGCGCCTTGCTGTCGCGGGACAGCTCCAAGCGGCTCGTCACGAGGCCCGCCTCCTCGAGCCTCTGCAGGTGCAGATGCAGCAGCGGGCGGCTGATGCCGATCTCGCGCGCGAGCTGGCTAACGTAGTTGCGTCCGCCCGATGTCAGCGCCGCGATGATTCGCAGCCGGTGCGGGTTTGCGAGCGCCGCCAGCATGGCCAGCAACTGGTCTCCCCCGATCGGCGAGTGCAAACTCCCTTTCATATGTAAGAAATATCTTACGTATGTCAGGAGTCAAGTGGAATCGACGGTCTCGCGTCCGCCGGCTTCACGCGAGGCGACGCGAACCGCCCTTTGTGAAAGCCTAGACGCGGATGCGTGGAAGACCGGCGCTCCGACTTGAGAGGCCGCGCGGAACGGTCAATCTCGCCTTCCGCGGAAATTGCCAGGTCCACTTTCCTGCAAGCGGAGTGACGGCTCTCAACCCGGCGCGGAAATTCGTTCTAATCGCAAGGAATGTCGGCTACTGACCAGGAACTGAATTTGGCGACGTCCGCTTTGGATCGACTTGCGGATCGATCGTCAGTAGTGGGTCAGTTTGAAATCCGCTGCCGTGGACAAACATAGCCCGCGCCGCCAGCTAGCTGCTACAGTCGCGGAATGCCAGATTCAGAAAAGCCTCTTCGCGAGCAGTTGGCCGAAGCCCTCGACAAGGTGCGTCGTGAATTAGAGATCCTCCAATCTCCATCGAGCATCGGGGGTGGAGCGGATGATCGCAGCGTGATCGCTGATCTCGAAGCCGAGTACCGCGCGCTCGAAGAGGCGCAGGCTAACTTGGGAGCCCACGATGCTTGAAGGGCCCCAAGGTAATGCGCCCCGTCTGGTTGTCCAACAAACCATGGGCCCGCGGACGAGCCGGCGCGGGTCTGGCCCGGACCCTGGCGACCATGCATGGGTCGAGCTACGCGGGCGACGGGGCACGGGCCTTGCGGGATCTGGCGCGGGCGATGAGCGAAGTGCTGGCCGGGGCGGGAGGAGATTCTGGTCCACGCGCTGAGTTCGGCCGCCCGTTGAATCGGTTGAGCAAGTGCGGCAAGACTGCCCCATGACCGACCTCGCCGTTCTTTATGAACATGAGACTTGGTTCGCGCCCCTGTTCACGATGTTGGAGCGGCGGGGCGTCGATTTCGCGGCGATCGCGGCGCGGGACCACCACTTCGATCCCGCCCGCTCCCCGCCGCCGGCGCCGGTCGTCCTCAACCGCATCGCCATGTCGTCGTTCACCCGCGACGCCGAACACCCGATCTTCTATGCCCAGGCGCTGTTCGAGCACTGGCGGGGGGGCGGGGCGCGGGTCGTCAACGGCCTCGAGGCGCTTCAGATCGACGCCTCCAAGGCGCGCCAGCTCTCCTTGATCGCGCGCCTGGGCCTGCACACCCCCGAAACCCGCGTCGCCCACCGCCGCGCCGATCTGATCCAGGCGGCCGGCGCCCTTCGTTTTCCCGTGGTGGTGAAGGCCGACATCGGCGGCGCCGGGGCCGGCATCGCCCGCTACGAGACCCTGGCCGACCTGGCCGAGGCGGCCGCCGCCGGCGCGACCCCCGTGGGCGTCAACGGCGTCGCCCTGGTTCAGGAATATGCGCCCCGGCGAGGCGACAAGATCACCCGCGTCGAGACCCTGGACGGCCGCTTTCTCTACGCCATCGATATCGTCAGCGACGGCGACACCTTCGATCTTTGCCCGGCCGACGCCTGCGCCATCGATCGGGCGCCGGTGGCCATCACCCGCGCCGACCCGCCGCCGGCCCTGATCGACGCCGCGCAAGCCATTGCCCGCGCCGCGCATCTCGATGTCGGCGGCGTCGAATATCTGATCGACGACCGGGACGGGACGGCGCGCTTCTTCGACATCAACGCCCTCTCGAACTTCGTCGCCAAACCCCTGGACGTTCTGGGCTGGGACCCGCACGAGGCCTTGGTCGATTTTCTCGAGGCGGTCATCGGCGAGCGGAGGGCGGCGGCGTGAGGTGGGGCTATTGGATGCCGGTGTTCGGCGGCTGGCTGCGCAACGTCGCCGACGAGGGCATGGCGGCCAGCTGGGACTATGTGCGCCGCCTCGCCCAGCGCTCCGAGGAGATCGGCTGGGACCTCAGCCTGATCGCCGAACTCAACCTCAACGACATCAAGGGCGTGGAGGCGCCGGTCCTGGACGCCTGGTCGACGGCGGCGGCCCTGGCGGCGGTGACCCACCGGCTGGAATTGATGGTGGCGGTGCGGCCGAACTTTCATCAGCCGGCCCTGTTCGCCAAACAGGCGGCCAATATCGACCAGATCGCCGGGGGGCGGCTCAGCCTCAACGTGGTCTCCTCCTGGTGGGCCGACGAAGCGACGCAGTACGGTCTGCGGTTCGACCAGCACGACGACCGCTACGCGCGCACCGCCGAGTGGCTGGATGTGGTCGGCGGGCTGTGGCGCCAGGAGCGGTTCACCTTCGACGGCCAGTTCTACCGCACGCGGGACGCCATCTGCCGACCCAAGCCGGCGCGCCCACCGGTGATCTACGCCGGCGGCGAGAGCGAGTCGGCCAAGGCGTTGATCGCGGGCCGCTGCGACGCCTATGTCATGCACGGCGACGCCGCGCCGGCGATCGGGGCCAAGATCGCCGACATGGCGGCCAGGCGCGAGGCCGCCGGCGGCGGCGCGATGATCTATGGCATGGCCGCCTACGCCATCGTCCGCGACAGCGAGGGGCGGGCCCGGCGCGAGCTGGCGCGGATCACCGACATGGGCGACACCGTCCCCGCCGGCTTCGCCAACTTCGACCAGTGGCTGTCGGGGACCCAGCTCGAGCGGGAGCTGAAGGTCCAGGAGTATTCGGTGTCCAACCGCGGCCTGCGGCCGAACCTCGTGGGCACGCCCGAACAGGTGCGGCAGCGCATCGCCGACTACGAAGGGGTGGGCCTGAACCTGCTGCTCCTGCAAATGAGCCCGCAGGCCGAGGAAATGGAGCGCTTCGCCGCCCAGGTCATCGGCGCCTGACCAAGTTGGGGCCGCGGGGCGCGACGGATTTCACCGCCGAGGCCAGGTTCGGCCTGAACTGGCTGCAAAAGATGTGGAACGACCGGACATCGACGCTCTATTACGAAGTCGGGCTGAGCCAGGATTTCGTGGGCGCCCCGACCCTGAGCGACTACGATCTGTGGC
>JBBRPN010000051.1:0-21123 GCA_038227925.1 Caulobacterales bacterium
CGCGCTGCAGGAAGGTGGAATAAATGGCCGCGAATGGCTTCATGCCGTCGGCGGCGAGGCCGGCGGCGAAGGTCACCGCGTGCTGCTCGGCGATGCCGACATCGAAACAGCGGTCGGGAAAGCGTTTGGCGAAGATATCGAGGCCGGTGCCCGACGGCATGGCGGCGGTGATGGCGACGATCGCCTCGTCGCGCTCGGCCCGCTTGATCAGTTCGGCGGCGAACACCTTGGTGTAGGACGGCGCGTTGGAGGCGGCGGGCTTGGCCTGCTGGCCGGTGATCACATCGAACTTGGCCACCGCGTGATGCTTGTCGGCGGCGCTTTCGGCCGGTCCGTAACCCTTGCCCTTCTGGGTCACAACATGGACCAGCACCGGCTTGTCGTCGATGTGCTTGACGTTCTTCAGGACCGGCACGAGGTGCTCGAGGTTGTGGCCGTCGATGGGGCCGACGTAGTAGAAGCCCAGCTCCTCGAAGAAGGTGCCGCCGGTGGCCATGCCGCGGGCGTATTCCTCCGCCTTGCGGGCCATGTCCTTGAGGGGGCGCGGCAGGTGGCTGACCACCTCCTTGCCGAACTTGCGAACCCGCTGATAGGCGCCGCCGCTGACCAGGCCGGCCAGATAGGCGCTCATCCCGCCCACCGGCGGGGCGATGGACATGTCGTTGTCGTTGAGGATGACGACCAGCCGCTTGGTGGTGTCGGCGGCGTTGTTCATCGCCTCATAGGCCATGCCGGCGCTCAGCGAGCCGTCGCCGATCACCGCGATCACCGCGTTCGCCTCGCCGCGCCGGTCTCTGGCCACGCAGAAACCCAGGGCGGCCGAGATCGAGGTGGCGGCGTGGGCGGCCCCGAACGGATCGTAGGGGCTCTCGGCGCGCTTGGTGAAGCCCGACAGGCCCTGCCCCTGGCGCAGGGTGCGGATGCGATCGCGGCGGCCGGTTAAAATCTTGTGGGGATAGGCCTGGTGGCCGACGTCCCAGATCAGGATGTCGCGCGGCGTCTCGAACACATGATGCAAGGCGACGGTGAGTTCGACCACGCCAAGGCCGGCCCCCAGATGGCCGCCGGTGACCGAGACCGCGTCGATGGTCTCGGCGCGCAGTTCGTCGGCGAGCTGGCGAAGCTGGCCCAGGGAAAGGCCGCGCGTGTCGGCGGGGCTGGCGACGGTGTCCAGCAGGGGAGTGGATGCGGCCATGCTCGAAAAGGTCCGACCTGTCACGCCCCCCCCGGGCGAGGAACCTTGGAGGAGACTCATGTTCTTTAATGGGCCGATCTAACACGAATTTCACCGCCGACGCCAGGAATTGGCCGGGGGGAGGCTTTAATGTCACATTCGCCTCAGCCGCGCCGAAGGTTACGCGGAACTGGACCGGGATCGGCGGCCGGAACGCCTTCGAGCCCGACGCCTTTGTTGCGCCGACGCTGGTCTTGCCGGATGCTCACCACAAACCCGGGCTCGACCCTTGTCCTTGGCCTCGATCGGCCAGACATCTTCGCCCAGGCCGCCGCCACCATCGACAATTTCGGCCTGTTTCGCGGTTTCTACGGCGACGGCGTCGAGCTGACGGCGGGCGGCGACAGGGTGCGAAACGGGGCGATCCGCGACCTCCCGGCGACCGTCCTGGCCGTCGGCGACGGCGTTTACGTCGCGCGGGAACCGCTTCGGTGGTCAATTCCGAACTATTTCCTATCCTTAATCTCGAAGAAGTGACATGATCGGCATTGCGGAAACTAAAGATTTTCCCCCGGGGGGGGTAATGCGCGATACCTTGTCTATCCTGCTCGCCACGGCGGCCCTTGGCCTCGCCTCGCCCGCCGGCGCCCAGACCTTCACGCCCCAGAACGCCACGCTCGCCGCCGAGGGCTCCATGGCTCTGACCTCGCGACGGTCCGTCACATGCGCCGTCAACCTTCATCTCGCGACCGCCCACAAGTACGCGAGCGTTACCTCCGTGTCGTTCACCGGCGACCAATGCACCACGATCCTTCCAACCGGGCTACCCTGGCGCGTGTCGATCGACGAAGGCGGCTTCGGTGGCTTTCACCCCATCACGATCAACGGCTTCGCCCTCCAATTCATCCACGGCGCGACGTGCGGCCCGGCCGACATCAAAGCCAAGCTCAATCCGCACGGCCGGATTATCTTCACCGATATCGGCTTCCCCGGCACGACCCCGTGTTCCGTCAAGGTGAGCCTCTCGACCACCCCACAGCTTGGGATCGACGGCGGAGCGACCAGGGCCAGGACCGCCTACCACTAGGCGGCCATACCCCCTCCCCTTCATGGGGGATGGCGACTCGCCGAGGCCGCCAAGTTGGGTTATTGAGGCCGGGCCATGCCGCCGCTGCCGCCACCGCCCGATGCCGCCCCGATCGCCGCCGCCATGGCGCCCAGGGAGTCCGGCGCCTTGGGTTGCCTGTCGGCGGCGGTCTATTACGAGGCTCGCGGCGAAAGCGCGGCCGGCCAGGCGGCGGTGGCTCAGGTGGTGCTCAACCGTCTCGCCCGGCCATCTTTCCCCAAGAGCGTCTGCGGCGTGGTTTATCAGCGCCTTGCCGCCGGCGGCTGCCAGTTCAGCTTCGTCTGCGACGGGGCGATGCGCCGGCCGCTCGAACCGGCCGCCTGGGAGCGGGCGACGCGGGTCGCCCAGCGCGCCCTGGCCGGCGAACGCGGTTCGATCGTTGGTGAAGCGACCAGCTTCCACACCGTGCGGCTGGGCGATGTGTGGGGGCCGCGGATGATCCAGGTCGCCCAGATCGGCGGCCACGACTTCTATTCCCCAGCCGCCTATTCTTCAGTCGGGGGAGCGGGCCTTCGACGGCGCGGCGCGGCTTCCCCGGCCCCCGGCGGCGGCGCCAGGCCGGCGGCGGTTCGCTACACCTTCTCCCTGGGCCTGCTGGTCCGCGTCTCCGACGGAGCGCCCGCCGAGGCGAACCCGGCGGTCGCCGGCGACGAGGCCGCGGGCCCGGCCGCGTCCTGACCCCCTCGGCGCCAGCGACGGCCATGGCGCGACGATCGCCTGAGGACCCGGGCACGGGGCGCCAAAGCCAAGGGAACCTATCGACGCCTTGTTCCATTACCCCCTCGGCCGGCGGTTCGCGCCGGGCCGGAGACCTGACCTGATGAAGAGACTGCCCATGATCGCCGCCGCTGTCGGATTGATCCTCGCCGCTCCGGCGGCCACGGCCCAACCGGACAAGGGATCGGCAAAGCCGGCCAATCAGACGGCCCAGCACCGCGCCGACAAGAACGCGCGCCAGGACGTCAAACAGAAGGTCCGCCGGACCACGACCCGCAAGGTGACGAGAGCGGTCCGGGTTCGCCACAGCCCCGTAACGACGAAGCCGGTGACCGTGCGCAGGGTGGACGTCACCCGCTATCGCCGGGCGGTGCAGGCGCCGCGGCGCTATCGGATAGCCCGGGCGTGGGTCGCGCCGCGCGGCTTCACCTATCGCCGCTTCGGCCTGGGCGAGCGGGTTCCCACCTCCCTTCTGGCCGCCAGTTTCTTCCTCTCGGACTTCGGCGCCTACGGCCTGCAGTCGCCGCCCTACGGCTATGTCTGGGTGCGTGACGGCGCGGACGCCGTGCTGGTGGACCGGGCGACCGGCGAGGTGGTTCAGGCTCAGTACGGCCTCTTCTATTAAGGCGTCGGCGACCGGTCTCTAACCGCGGCGGTCGAGCACGAAATCCACCGCCTGGCTGAGACATCGGCCCCGCGGGCCGAAGGGGGCCAAGTGGGCCTTGGTCTGGGCGGTGAGCAGGGCGATGCGCTGCCTGGCCGCCTCGACGCCCAGCAGGGTGACGTAAGTGGCCTAGCCGCGCGCCGCGTCCTTGCCGCCCGCCGCCTTGCCCAGCGAGGCCACATCGCCCTCGGCGTCCAGGACATCATCGACGATCTGATAGGCCAGGCCGACGTCGCGGCCGAAGGCCATCAGGGCGGCGCGCTCGGCCTCCTTGGGCGCCGCCATGGCCAGCGGCAGTTCGAAGGCGCAGACGATCAGGGCGCCGGTCTTCATCCGCTGCATCCGCGCCACCGCGCCCAGGTCGTCGCGCACCCCCAGAAGATCGATCATCTGGCCGCCGGCCATGCCGCGCGCGCCGGTGGCCACGGCCAGGATGCGCACCAGTTCGGCCCGCACATCGCCATCTTCATGGGTGTCGGGGTGGGCCATGATCTCGAAGGCGACGGTCTGCAGGGCGTCGCCGGCGAGGACGGCGGTGGCCTCATCATAGACTATGTGAACGGTGGGCCGCCCGCGCCGCAGGTCGTCGTCGTCCATGCACGGCAGGTCGTCGTGGACCAGGCTATAGGCGTGGATGCACTCCAGGGCGCAGGCGGCGCGCAGCACCGAGCGATCGGCCAGGCCGAACAGGCGGCCGGTCTCCAGGGCGAAGAAGGGCCGCAGGCGCTTGCCCGGCCCGAGGGCCGCATAGCGCATGGCCTCGGTGAGCCGCGCTTCGGGCCCCTCGGCGCGGGGCAGCAGTTCGTCGAGGGCGACGGTGACCAGATCGGCGGCCTGCGCGACCCGCCGCTCGAGGGTAGGGGCGGCGGCGGCGTTCACGAGAACTCGGCCGGCTCGACGCCCGTCGGGCCGGCCGGCCCGACGATGATCTTCTCCACCCGCAACTGGGCCGCCTTCAGCTTGGCCTCGCAGTGGGCCTTCAGGGCCGCGCCGCGCTCATAGACGGCGATCGAACGCTCGAGCTCGGCCTTGCCGGATTCGAGTTCGGCCACGATGCGTTCGAGCTCGGCCAGGGCCGCCTCGAAGGAAAGCTGGGCGATGTCGTCGGTGTCGGCCATGGCCCCACCCTAGCCGAGGCGGCGCGGACGGGGCAACGGGGTGGAGACAGCGCCCTCTACAGGATTTCGTAGTGAATGGGTTTGCAGGCGAAGTTGTTGGACTGGGGGGCGGAGCAGGCGGTCAGGGCGACGATGAGGTCGATCTCGGCCTGGACGACGATGTGGTCGCCGGCCCGGCTCAGGGGCGGCTCGACCTTCAGTTCGCCCGTCTCGCCGTTCACGGTGACATTCATGAACACGTTGAAGGCGGTGGGGATGCGGTCGGTGCCGATCTCGTAGGGTTCCAGGGCGGCGGCGAGATTGCCGAAGCAGCCGCGATGCGGGTGCTCGTCGCCATAGAGGATGCGGAAGGTGTCGGCCGAGCAGGGGGTGAGCAGGAAGTCGTGGCGGCCGACAGTGTCTTCGACGATGCGCAGGAGAATCTTGCTGCGGTTGGAATAGAGGGGGTCGCCGGCGGTGAGGTAGAGGCGGCCGGCGTAGTCCAGGGTGCGGCCCGAGGAGATGACCTCATGGGTGTCGGCGGCGTTGTAGGCCAACAGGTCGCAGACCTGCTCGCCCTCAGGGTCGATGATCTTCAGCCGCCGGCCTTTTTCGAGGACGAAGGCGACCCCGGTTCGCGGGGCGATCTCAAGCGGCAACGTCAGCCTCGCCGCCGCGGGTGAACGGACAGGCCCAATCGGCGCCGACCGCCCGGCCGCTGTACTGGCGCGCTTCCGATCCTTCCCCGTAGGTTTCCAGCATCGGATTAGTCGAGCCGGCCAGGGCGAGATCGCGCTCGGCGATGGCGGTTTTGAGCTTGCCGAACAGGCCGCCGGCGCGGAGCTGTTCGAACTGGTCGTGCAGATTGAACACCATCACTGGGACGGCGAAGCGACGGGCCGGCCGGCTGGCCCCCGGATGGAGGCCGACGATGAAGAAGGCCTCGCCGCCGAAACTCAGCGAAAAGTGGGGGCTGGCGGCGTCGGCGCTGACCCGCACATCGTGGCGCTGGCCGTGCCAGTCGTCCTTGTCGGAAAGCGACTGGGCGCGCGCCCACAGGTGGCGTTCGAACTGGGCTTCGGGCAAGGCCGCCGGCCCCTGGAAAAGAACCACCAGGCTCTGGAACAGTTTCGGCGCGGCGCGGTAATCGGCGGCGAATTCGTAGAGGGCCGGATAGATGCGCAGATCGTCCCAGGCCGAAGTCATGTCCCTGGCGACCACAAACCGCATCTGATGGCGGGCCAGAGCCGATTTGGCCCCCACGCACGGGAAGGACGAGCGCTCGACGAAACGGCGGAACCGAGCGGCCAGGGGATGGTCGTTGTCGTAGGTCGCGGGAAGCACGTCAGGCCGGCACGCCGGCGATCGCCCGGCGCGGGAACCGGTGATGCATGAGGGCGGCGATCAGGCCGTCGATGGCGGCGGCGGCGTCGCCGACGATCACCCCGTCGGCCGCCCTGGCCTCGAAGGCGCAGGCGTCGAGCAGCGCCTTGCCGCCGCCGATGGCGGCGATCGGCTTGCCGTGCCGGTAGGCTTCGTTGACGAAATGAACGGCGAGACCCGATTTGGCGAGGGCCGCCGCGCAGGCGCCGCCGGGGACGATCACCGCGTCATAGACCACCGATGGGGCGTTGGGCGCGGCGCGGTTGACGATCTGAGGCTTGCCGGCCGAGTCGGTGACGGTCCCGGCGTGAGCGGCGATCAGTTCGACGAGCGCGCCGTGCGCCGCCATGGCCTCCTTGATGGCCTTCAGGTGCGCCGCATCGATCCCCTCGCCGCCGAGGATGGCGATCTTGCGGCCCTGGATCGAATCGCCCGGCTTGTCCTGGCTGAGGGCCTTGGAGACGAGAGTCTTGGCCGCCGGACGCAGAGGGCCGGACGGGCTGGGGGCCGAGGGCGTGGGATTGGCGGGGGTGCCGACCGGCGCGATCGCGATGCCGGTCTGGGCCGACACCGCCTTGGCCAACGCGTCGGCGACATTGACCAGAAGCTCGTTCATCACGTGGTGGCGGACCTCGGCGTTTTCGACCTGGTTGAGCTCAAAGGCGAAGGCGGCGGCGATATGGTCCTTCTCCCAGTCGGCCATGCTGTTCCAGAACTGGGTCGCCTGGCTGAAATGGTCGGCGAAGCTGTCGGCGCGGGCGCGGACCTTGGCGGCGTCGATCTTCTCCGGGTAGGTGACGAAGGCCTGGGGGTCGGTTGGCGACTGCGCCGGGAGGCCGCCGCCCAGCCGGTTGGGAAAGTAGGAAACCCGGCCGGCGTCGATGGTGGTTCGTCCCATGGCGTCGCGCTGGTTGTTGTGGACCGGGGCCAGGGGGCGGTTGATCGGTAGCTCGGCGAAGTTGGGGCCCACGCGGCGAAGCTGGGTGTCGATGTAGGAGAAGAGGCGCCCCTGCAGCAGTGGATCGTCGGTGAAATCGATGCCCGGCACGATGTGGCCGGTGTGGAAGGCCGCCTGTTCGGTCTCGGCGAAGAAGTTGCCCGGATTGCGGTTGAGGGTCATCTTTCCGACCTTGCGCACCGGAACGAGCTCCTCGGGGATGAGCTTGGTGGGATCGAGCAGGTCGAAGTCGAACTTGAATTCGTCGGCCTCCTCGACGATCTGCAGGCCGAGCTCCCACTGGGGATAATCGCCGCGCTCGATGGCTTCGAAGAGGTCGCGGCGGTTGAAGTCGCTGTCCTTGCCGGAAATCTTCTGAGCTTCGTCCCAGACCAGGGACTTGACCCCCTTGAGCGGCTTCCAGTGGAATTTCACGAAGCGCGCCTTTCCCGCCGCGTTGACCAGCCTGAAGGTGTGGACGCCGAACCCCTCCATCATCGCGAAGCTGCGCGGGATGCCCCGGTCGCTCATCACCCACATCAGGGTGTGCATGCTCTCGGGGGTCAGGGAGACGAAGTCCCAGAAGGTGTCGTGGGCCGAGGCGGCCTGGGGAATCTCGTTGTTGGGCTCGGGTTTGACCGCGTGGATGAGATCGGGGAACTTGATGGCGTCCTGGATGAAGAACACCGGCATGTTGTTGCCGACCAGGTCCCAGACCCCCTCCTCGGTATAGAATTTCACCGCGAAACCACGCACGTCGCGGGCGCAGTCGGTCGAGCCGCGGAAACCGGCGACGGTGGAGAAACGGACGAAGACCGGCGTCCGACGCTTAGGGTCGGTGAGGAGGCCGGCCTTGGTCAGGTCGGAGAGGTCCTCATAGACTTCGAAGACCCCGTGCGCCGCCGTCCCCCTGGCATGTACCACCCGCTCGGGGATGCGCTCGTGGTCGAAGTGGGTGATCTTTTCGCGCAGATGGAAGTCTTCCATTAGGGTCGGGCCGCGCGGCCCGGCCTTCAGGGAATTCTGGTCGTCGGAGATCCTGACGCCCTGATTGCCGGTCATGGCGCGGCCAGCTTCCACCGTGTCGCGCGCCAGATCCTTCGTCTTGCCGGTCTCGCCCTGGAGGTCTCTCGCGTCGGCGGCCGAGGAGGACTGGCCGGACGTGCGGGCTTTCGCCGGGGGCGTCGGGGCGGGTGTCTTGAGCATGGGAACTCCGTGGAAGCGCGGCGCGACCCATCATGGCGCGGGCGTCCCAACCCAATGCCCCCCGGCGACCGTGGTTCCCAAGGCCGAGGTCGGCGATGGGCGCTCCGTCAAGCCTCGAAGGCGCGCCGCGCTTTTTCCAGCGCCGTCTCCAGCCGACGGCGCTCTCCGCCGAGCATTTCGTCCAACGCCGCTGCTTCCTCTTCCAGGGACCGGCGGCGGCGATCGACATCGGCCCGGCGCGCCGCCGCCTCCGCTTCGAAATCGACGAGCGTCTTTTTGGCGGCTTCGAGGGGCGCGCGGGCGCGGGCGGGTTTGGCCCGCGACCCCATTTTCTCGGCAGTCACGCCGGCGGCCTTGGCGGCGGCCCGCCAGCCGGCGAGATCGCCCCGCGGCTCGACCTCGGCGAAGGGCGAACGGGATCCGGCCAGGCGGCGCAGCGGCCGGCCGGGCGCGGCCAGGGCCGCCTTCACCGCCGCCCGATCGTCGGTGATCTTGGCGGCGCCGTGGGCGAACAGGTTCTGGCCCACCCCCCAGGCCTTCAGGGCTTGCGCCTGATTGCGGGCGGCAACGATCCACTGGTGGACGCCGTCGAGGTTCGAAACATAGACCTTCAGCCTGGCGGCCATGGGGCCTCGAACCGCCGCGCCGACCAGTAGCGGTAGCCCTGGTCGAGGGTGCAGCGCCAGCCGCGGCGCTTGAGGGCGCCGGCCACCATGCCGTTGAAGAAGCCGTGGGCGATGACCAGGACATCCTCGCCGCAGGCCGCCAGCTCGATCAGGCGGGCGGCGGTCGCCTGGGCGCGGGCCCGGGCCTCGCCGCGGGTCTCCTCGCCCTGATGATGGTTGAACACCCACCACCAGAAACGGGCCACGAAGCCCCAGACGCGCGGCGAGGCCCTGATCCAGCCCGGCAGGGCGGGCGGCGGCAGGGGCGCCTCGACCAGGCGAGCGTCCTCCTCGAAGGGGCGGCCGCAGGCGAGGGCGGCGGCAGTCTCGCGCGAGCGCGGGCGGGTCGAGCAGATCAGGTGGCCGGCCCCCTGGGCGGTGGTTCGCAGGGCGGCCGGGATCGCCTGGCCCGCCTTGATGCCGCCAGTCTCATAGGCCGCCCACCAGTCGCGGTAGCCGGCCGACGACAGGCGAACCTGGCGCGACAGGGCCGGCTCGCCGTGGCGGGCCAGGATCACCGCGCCGGGCCGACGCGGCGTGGCTTTCTCGGGCTCTTCCGCCGCCAACCGTCTCACGCCCCCTGAAGCGCGCGCGCATGGGCGACGGCGCAGCGGCCCAGCGCCTCGAGGTCGTAGCCGCCCTCGAGGGAGGAGACGACCCGGCCGCCGGCCCGCGCCCGGGCCACCGCCAGGATGGCGCGGGTCGCCCAGGCGAAATCCTCCGCCTCCAAATTCTGCTCGGCCAGGGGATCGCGGGCGTGGGCGTCGAAGCCGGCCGAGATCAGGATAAGGTCCGGCGCGAAGGCGTCCAGGCGGTCCATCAGGCTCTCGAAGGCGGCCCGCCACGCCTCGCGCGGCGCGCCGGGCGGGACGGTGGCGTTGGCGATGTTGCCGACCCCGGTCTCGCCCGGATCGCCGGTGCCCGGATAGCAGGGGCTCTGATGGACCGAGGCGAGGAAGAGAGTGGGATCGGTCTCGAAGGCCGCCTGGGTGCCGTTGCCGTGATGGACGTCGAAATCGGCCACCGCGACGCGCGCCAGACCCGCCGCTTGCGCCGCCCGGGCGGCGACGGCGACATTGGAGAACAGGCAAAAGCCCATGGCCCGGCCCGGCTCGGCGTGATGGCCCGGCGGCCGCACGGCGCAGAAGGCGCGCTGGATCTCGCCAGCCGCCACGGCCCGCGCCGCGGCGGTCACCGCGCCGGCGGCCCGCAAGGCGGCGGCCAGGCTGCCCGGCGACAGGCGGGTGTCCGGGTCGAGGGCGACCAGGCCGGCGGCCGGCGCGGCGGCAAACACGGCGTCGATGAACCCCTCGCCGTGGACGGCGGCCAGGTCGGCCCGGTCGACGAGCGGCGCCTGGCGCGGCTCCAAGTCCAGATCGGCGGCGTCGGCCAGGGCGGCGGTGACCGCGGCCAGGCGCTCGGGGCGCTCGGGGTGGCGCCCGCCTGGCCGGTGGCCGAGCATGTCGGGGTGGGTGTAGTAAGCCAGCACCATGAACCGATCCTAGTTTGAGATGGGCCGCCAGACCATGACGGTGATTCGCCGCGCCCTCGCCGCCGACGCGGCCGACCTGGCCGCCCTGGGGCGCGCCACCTTCGCGGCCGCCTTCGGTCACCTCTATTGGCCGGCCGATCTGAAGGCCTTTCTGGATGAGGCGCACAGTCTGGAGCGGACGGCCCGCGATCTCACCGATCCGGCGTGCGCCCTCTGGCTGGCCGAGGCGGGCGGCGAGGCGGTGGGTTACGCCCTGGCCGGCCGGTGCGACCTACCGCACCCCGAAGTGACGCCCGCCTGCGGCGAACTGAAGCGGATCTACGTGGCGCCGGGCGCCCAGGGCGGCGGCCTGGGCTCGCGCCTGATGGCCGAGGCGCTGGCCTGGCTGGAGCGCGACGGCCCCCAGCGTCTGTGGATCGGCGTCTTCTCCGGCAATCTGGGCGCCCAGCGGCTCTACGAGCGGCAGGGATTCGAAAAGGTCGGGGAATATTATTTCCAGGTCGGCCAAGCCCGCGACCGGGAGTTCATCCTGCGGCGGGGGTGAGGGATTTTTTAATCCTCCCCCGCGCAGCGGGGGAGGGGGACCGCGAAGCGGTGGAGGGGGCGGGGGCCATCCACTAATCTCGACTCTGTTCGGCCCGCCGGGTGCGCGGCGAAGGCGTTTTGGGCGTTTTGAATCTCAAAGTCATGGCTTTCACCCGCCCCCTCCACCCCTTCGGGGTCCCCCTCCCCCGTGCCTCTTCACGGGGAGGATGGGGGCAACCCTGGACAAGGCGCGCCCTGATCCCCATCCTCGCGTTTGAACAACTGTTCGACCCCGCGCGAGACCCGCTCCCCATGTTCATGCGCTTCTTCACCGAGCTGAAGGCCGCCAAGGTGCCGGTGACGCTCAAGGAATATCTGATGCTCATGGAGGGCATGGACCGCGGCGTGATCGCGCGGCGGGTGGAGGATTTCTATTATCTGTCGCGCGCCGCCCTGGTGAAGGACGAGCGGCACCTGGACCGCTTCGACGTGGTGTTCGGCCATGTGTTCAAGGGCCTGGAGTTGGTTTCGGTGGAGAAGGCCACGGACATCCCGGCCGAGTGGCTGAAACGCCTGACCGAGAGCTTCCTCACCGAGGAGGAGAAGAAGGAGATCGAGGCTCTGGGCGGCTTCGACAAGCTGATGGAGATGCTGGCCGAGCGCATGAAGCGGGGGCGCGGCGAAGAGGGCGAGGGCGACGAGACGGCGCGCGGAAACGGCCGCGATTTCCCCATCGGGGCCGACGGTTATCACCCCGAGGGGGTGCGCATCGGCCAGGATAAGGGCCGCCACGGCAAGGCGATCAAGGTGTGGGACAAGCGCGAGTACAAGAATCTCGACGACACCGTGGAACTGGGCACCCGCAACATCAAGATCGCCCTGCGGCGGCTGCGCAAGTTCGCCCGCCAGGGGGCGCCGGACGAACTGGACATGAAGGGGACGATCAAGGAGACGGCCAATCGCGGCTATCTCGACCTGGTCATGCAGCCGGAGCGGCGGAACACCATCAAGGTGCTGCTGTTCTTCGACATCGGCGGGTCGATGGACAGCCACATCCGCCTCTGCGAGGAACTGTTCAGCGCCGCGCGGACGGAATTCAAGACCATGGAGTTCTTCTACTTCCACAACTGCCTCTACGAGGGGGTGTGGAAGGACAACCGCCGCCGGCAGACCGAGAAGCTGGAGACCTGGGACTTGCTGAACAAATACGGCCGGGACTACAAGGTGATCTTTGTCGGCGACGCGACCATGAGCCCCTACGAAATCACCTATCCGGGTGGCTCGGTGGAGCACTGGAACGAGGAGCCGGGCGCGGTGTGGATGGCCCGCGCGGCTAATGCCTGGGACAGCGTCGCCTGGCTCAACCCCACCCCCGCCCGCCACTGGGACCACACCCCCTCGATCGGGGTGATGCGCCAACTTCTGAACGACCGCATGTTTCCCCTGACCATCCAGGGGCTCGACGGCGCGATGCGGGAACTGGTGCGGTAGGCTGGACGGCGCCGGCGGTCGGCGACGTCTCTTTTTCCGGAGCGCGGGGTTTGTCAGCCCGCTCTTTTTGGGGATCAAGGCGGGTCTGCCACCGGTTTCAAACGCGGCGAGGCCGGCCCGGCTCGCCGAAGCCGCATTCGAGGGCGGCGCGATCCCAACTCGCCGCGTCGGCGGCGGCGGCGTAGGTGGACGAAAGGAAGGACAGCAGGACGGCGTCGGGATCGGCGGCCGTGCGCACTGCTTCATACGGCAGCACAAACTCGCCCAGACCGGCATCGAAGCGCGCCTCGTCGGGCGCCACGGCCTGCCCGCGGAAACCGGGCGGCTCGGGATAGGCGTAAGAATAGAAAGCCGCCTCCTGTGTTCCAGGGCCGCCCGGCCAGAATCCGGCGCTGCTGACCTCGTGCGAATAGGCCTCGCGGGCGACGGCGTCGGGCAGATTGGGAACGCCGCCGGGATGGGGCGGGGCGCGTCGGCCGGAAAATCGGGTAACCGCCAAGTCGAAGCTCCCCCAGAAGAAATGCACGGGACTGGCCTTGCCGAGAAAGCCGGTGCGGAAGATTTTCAGGACGCGATCGGCCTGCAACAGCACCCGCCAGAAACGCTCGGCCCACGCGCCGTCATAGGCGCGCGGGGCCAGATCCTCGGCGAAGGGAACGGCGTCCGACACCTCGTTCGGGGCGGCGTGGATGGCGACGGGCAGCCCGAGCTCTTCGAGCGCGGCCATCACCTGTGCGTAGAATTTCGCCACCGACATCGGGCGCAAGGCCAGCTCGGCCGCCGGGCCGTCGGTGCGGATGAGGAGCCGCCGGCCGACGAAGTCGAACTCCAGCTCCAGGGCCCGCGCGCCGAAGGGGATCAGCCCCGTCGTCAGGCCGCGGGCCGACAGATAGAGCGGGACCTGCCAGGAATGGTTCAACCAGGGCGTACGGGCCAGCCGCACCTTGCCGACGATCTGGGTCCACAGGTTCAGCGTGTGGCAGGTATCGGCCCACTCGGCGTAAGGAAGGGCCGGCCAGGGCTCGTCGGGTTCTAGGTCGCGCATGGGAGGGCCTCGCCAATCGCGGCACTCTCCACCCTCGCGCCCACCCCGACAAGCCATTGACGATCGGGGATGGCGCAATCGGGTGAACGCCCTATCTCAGCCTGCAACCGCCAGTCCCGCCTCGATCAGCCACGCGGCGGCGACGCCCGCGCCGGTGAGCGCTTCAATATCACCGACGCGCTCGGGAGGCGCCGCGAAGACGCCGAGCCTTCCCGCCTCGGACGTGAGGACGACCAGATACGAGCCTCGCGGGATGTTGGCCAGATCCGGTGGCGCGGCGCGCGCGCCAGCCAGCAGCGCGCGCGGTTCGTGGCCGAGCGCGACCACGCGCGCGGCGGGATGAAGGCGGTGGCGGACCGGCGCGGCCGTGGGTCCACGCGGCGCCTGGCCGACGATCCGGGGCGCGATGCGGAGCGTCTCGATCGCCAGTTCGAGCCGTGCAAGATCGGCGAGCGTGGCGGCGGGCCAGGGCCACGCGTTGCGTGTGTCGGTCAGGCGTGCCTCGAGATGGGCGACGAAGCGCGCCGCCTCGGTCTCGAAGCGGATCGCGGGACGGGTCGCGACCGACCAATAGGCATCGACCTCGGCGCCGAGCGCCCTGCCAAGCGAGGCGCAGGTGAGCGGCAACAGCGTGTCCAGAGGAACCAGCCTCGTCGTGCGATGGATCGTGCAGTTGACCGCCATGCCAGGCTGGCGAACGACCGAGACGATGCGCGCGCGCTCGCGTTGGGAGAGCGTGTAGGCGCCCAGCGCCTTCGCGGCGTCGGTCTGCACGAGGCGGCAATGCGCCGGCGAGGCCGCGAGATCGGCCATCGCGCGCTGAAATTCCCCGAGGCTCAGGCGCGCCTCCCCCAAGCGGCGCGGGCGCGGGCGATCTGGGCGGCGAGACCCTCGTCGCCGCCCATCGCCTCGAAATAGCTGTCGTGGAACTCGAAGGTGATGCCGCGCAGGTTGGGCGCGCGGGGGACGAGGGCATCGAGCAACGCCCATACAGGCTCCGGCACGGGGCCCGAGTGACTATCGGCGTAAAGCGCCCCGATCATCGAGCCGCCGGCGATGTGGACCTCGATCACGTTCTCCATCGCGAGTTCGTCGAGGAAGGCGTGCGCCGAGAACCCGTGGTTGACCGCGTTTACATGAAGGTTGTGAAGATCCAGCAGCAATCCGCCGCCGCTTTCCGCGCAAAAGCGGGTGAGGAAGACGGCCTCGCGCATGTCCTGATCGAGATAGACGACGTAGTTAGGCGCGTTCTCGATCAGGAAGGGTATGTCGATGCGGTCGCGTATCGCCCGCGCGCGCCCGGCGACCAGGGCGAGCACATCGTCATCGAACGGAACCGGCAGCGCCAGACCGGCCGCGCCGCTGGTCTGTGGCTCGTCGCCGATCTGGATGAAGGAGAGGTGTTCGCTCAACCAGGCGTAGTTCCAGCGGCCATGCCAGGCCGCCATCTGCTCCAGATACTCAGGGTCGGGATCGCGGGCGCTGGCGATCGAAAGCCCGATATGGTGCGCCACGATCGGCAGGCGTGACCGCGCCCATTCGAGCATCGCCACCCAGCGATCCAGATCGTCGAAGCGCCGCACGGCGCCGGGGCCCGCGTCGCTCCAGAACATGTCCGGGGTGATCGCGAGATAGTCGATGGCGCCAGGCGTACGCGCGAAGGATTCGGCGGCGAGATTGAAGATCATCCCCACGCCGAGCCGGGGCGCGCCGAACCCGGGATCGGCGCTCGCCATCGAGTAGGCTAGAGCCTGTTCCGATCGGGTTGAACCAACCCGATCGGAAAAACAGGCTCTATCTCAAACATTTGAGCGCTTTCTAATCGCAAAACCAGTTCCCACTTTTGCGGAAAGCGCTCTAGCGTTCGAAATTGCCGGCTTGTTGGCCGAACTGCGGCAGCTCGACGCTGATCACTTCCTGGTAGCGCTCGCGAATGTTGAACGGTTGACCCGACAGGCACGGGGCGCAACCGCGCGGAAGGCGGGCGAGCACCGACTCGTCGATCTGTTGAAGCACCTTCCCGAGATCGGCGAACTTGGTGCCGTGGGGTATGACAAGTTCCATGTGGCCGGTCTTGGGCGAAAAGCCGAGTTCAGCGGTGCGGCTGACGTCAGCGATACGGTCGGTCATTGTGGGCTCCTCTATGCGAGAATACACGGTTGACCCTAGGAGAATGCGCCCATCGCCAATGGAGTCAATGCGGATTCGGGCTCGATCGACCGGCGCCATCTTCGACTCCGAGGGCCCTATTCTCGTTCAGATCGATCGGGCGATCACGAAACCGGCGAGGTTCCCTGGGCGGCCAACGGATGTGGATACGGATCGGCCCTCGAAAGGGTCGGGGCGCACCCGCCCCGTGCCGCGGATTGCATCGACCGCTATCGGCGCCACCGGGCCGTCCCGCCTTCTGGTCCGGCGAGATGACCGGCCTCACCGCCGACCCCGGCCAGGACCCCAGAGGCGCTCCCGACCCAGCCCCGCTGTGGGCGGTGCTGGACTCGACCCCGGAAGGGCGGGGCGGGGACTGGTATCCCAAGTTGGACTACGCCTAACCTCACGCCGTCTCTTTCACCCGCTGATCGGCCGCCTCGCGCAGCGCCGTCTCGGCGAATTTGGAGAGGCTGACGCCCGATAGTTCGGCGGCGAGCGCCGCGTTGGCGTGGACCTCGGGCGCCACGCGGACCATGAGTTGGCCCGAGTAGGGCTTTTGGGGCTTTATGCCGATCTTGGCGCAGGCTTCGATATAGCCATCCACCGTTTCATGGAACGCCGCCTTCAATTCGGCCACGCTGCCCGCGTGGAAGCCGACGATGTCGCCGATGCCGGCCAGATGGCCGACAAAGATTTCGTCATCCCCGTCATACTCGACGCGGGCCTGGTGGCCCCTGTAGGTCATGGTGTTCACGGCTTCACTTCAGCATCGATTCCGGATTGCGCAAACAGATATCGTCTCAAAGCCCGCGCGCGTCCACGGCGTGGCGGATTTCCGACCCGTGCGCCTCAGGCAAGGCCTTCGTGCTGCAGAGCCAACTGGACCGCCGGGCGGGCTTTCATCCGGTCGAAGAAGGCGGTCAGCGGCGGGGGGATCTCTACCGCGTTCTTTTTCGCCCACATCAGCATGACGAACAGATAGGCGTCGGCGACGCTCGCGTCGGGCCCGAACAGATAGCCGCCGCCCACCTGGCCGGCGATGAAGCGCAGGCGCCCCGCGATCACCTCGGCCGCCTTGGCCTTATCGACGTCGCTCGCGCCGGGCGTAAAGAACGGCTTGAACGATTTGTGGATCTCGGTGGAAATGAAGGCGAGGGTCTCCAACAGCCGGTAGCGGCCAAGCTCGCCCAGCGGCGCCAGCCCCGGCGCCTGGTCGGCGATCCAGGAGAGGATGGCGACGTTCTCGGTCAGCATCTCGCCGCCGTCCAGGGCGAGGGCCGGCACATAGCCCTTGGGGTTGATCTTGTTGAAGTCGCGGCCGTCCTCGGTGGCGTGGTTCTTCAGATCGACCTTGACCCGGTCGAACGGCAAGTTTGCCTCGTGCAGGGCGATGTGGTCGGCGAGGCTGCACGCCCCAGGCGCGAAATAGAGGATCACGGGCTGGTCTCCGAAGGTTGAAGTCCCATCATCAACCCGCGCGGCGGCCATAGGTTTCGTATCGCGCCCCCGGCCGGGGGTCGCTATCCTCAAATCCCATGCCCAACCTTCCCCCCGGCGCCAGAACCTCACCCGCCACCGCGCGCAATCGCGATCCCATCCTCGCCGTGCTCGAGGCCCGCCTGCCGAAAAGCGGCGTGGTGCTCGAGGTCGCCGCCGGGGCTGGCGAACACGCGGCCTATTTCGCCGCCGCCCTGCCCGGCGTTTCGTGGCGGCCGACCGACGCCGATCCGGACGCCCTGGCCAGCATCGCCGCCTGGCGCGGCCACGCCGGCCCGCCGAACCTGCTGACGCCCCTGCGGCTCGATGTGGTGGATCCCGACACTTGGCCGGCCAAGCCCATCGACGCAGTGGTCAACATCAACATGATTCACATCTCCCCCTGGGCGGCGGCCGAGGGCCTGATGACCGGCGCCGGGCGCCTTCTGCCGGCCGGCGGCCTCCTCTTCCTCTATGGTCCCTTCATCGAGGCCGATGTCGAGACCGTGCCCTCCAACCTCGCCTTCGACCTCGACCTCAGGCGTCGCGACCCCGCCTGGGGCCTGCGCCGACTGGACGCGGTGGCGGCCCTGGCCGCCCGCCACGGCCTGGACCTTTCCGAGCGCATCGCCCTGCCGGCCAACAACCTGGCGCTGTTCTTCCGCAAGATTTGAGCGACGCGCCACGCTCATTCACTCCCTCCCCACCAGATCCCGCCGCGCCTTTTCCAGTTCCTCGGCGTAGCGGCGGGTGGCGTAGGCTTCGGAGAGGACGCCCAGAACCTCGCCGGCGTCGCCCAGCACCGCCAGTTCGTCGCTCTCGGTGGCGTCGAAGACGCGCATGATGTCCTTGATGGTCATGGCGGGGGAAAGCCACGCGTCGCGGTTGATGGCCAGGTCGCCGACCGGTCCGGCCTGGTCGTGGTCGGCATAGGCGGCGGCCAGGCGCACCACCCCGGCGTAGCGGCCCTCCGCGTCCACGGCCACCACCCGGCGGGTGGACCCCAGGGGGAAGCGGCGGCGAAATTCGTCGAGGGAGGCGGCGGCCGGCGTGGTGGCGGCGTCGGCGCGCATCATCCGCCCGGCGGTCAGGGTGCGCAGCCAGCTGACATCGTGGGCGCTGCGGATGGTCTCGCCGCGCAGGTGCAGGCGCCAGGTGGAGAAGGAGTAACCGAAGGTCTCGCGGACCACCACGCTGGCGACGATCGCCCCGGTCAGGGTGGCGGCGGCCAGGGCGAAATCGCCGGTGGTCTCCAGGACCAGAAAGGTCATGGTGAACGGTCCGCCGATGATCGCCACCGCCAGGGCCCCCATGCCGACCAGGGAGGCGGCCAGGGGGTCGATGCCGGGGTCCAGGCCGGCGGCGGCGAGGGCCAGGGCGAACAGCCGGCCGATCATCGAGCCCAGATAGAGGGAGGCGAAGAACAGGCCGCCGCGAAAGCCGAAGCCCAGGGCGACGATCGACGCCGCCGACTTGGCGAGGATGAGAAAAATCAAGGTCCCCATGGCCAGGTCGGCGAACAGGCCGGCCCGCATGGCCCCGTGGCCCGACGACAGGGTCTGGGGCCACGCGAAGGCCAGGGCGGCGAGCAGCAGGCCGCCCAGCACCGGGCGCGGCCAAGCCGGCCCGGGCAGGGCGCCGACCAGTCGATCGGTCGCCGCCACCAGCCGCATGATGGCGACGCCGATCAGGGCGCAGATGAGGCCCAGGAGGGCGAACAGCAGATAGTGGGTGAGGGTCAAGGTGTCGGTGGCCAGGGCGTGGATGGAAAGCGGCTGAACGCGCAACAGGCCGGTGACCAGGGTGGCGGCCAGGGCGGCGGCGACCACCGGGGCGACATTGGCCACGGCGTAGGAGCCGATGATGATCTCGAAGCCGTAGAAGGCGCCGGTGAGCGGGGCGCCGAAGGCCGCCGCGATCCCCGCCCCCGCCCCGGCTCCCACGAAGGTGCGCAGGTCGTTGCGCCGCAGGTTGAGCGCGCCGCCGGTGAGCGAAGCGACGGCCGCCCCGACCTGGGCGTAGGCCGCCTCCAGGCCCACCGAGGCCCCAAAGCCGTTGGAGACGATGCTCTGCACACCGACGAACAGGCTGTCGCGCATGGACATGCGACCGCCATGCAGGGCGTTGGCCTCCACCGGGTCGACCATCGGCTTGGGCCGCCGCGCCACCCACGCCCAGGTGAGCAGCCCCAGCAGCAGGCCGCCGGCCGGCAGCACGGCCAGACGCTCGGCCGGCAGGGCGGCGAGGCTGGACAGGCGCTCGTCCGGCGCGAGGCCATAGAGAACCATCTGCAGGTCGTGGGCGGCGGTGCTCACCGCCGCCGTGGCCAGGCCGGCCAGGGCGCCGATGGCGGCGGCGATGAGGGCGAGCCAAAGCTCGCTGGCCCGGATGCGGCGGCGCAGGAAGGCCAGGGCGCCCAGCCGCCCATGCGGCGGGTGCGGCGTCGCCCGCGCCAGGCGCTCACGGAATCGCCAGACGCTCCGAGGCTCGCTCATCGATCCACGATGCGCTCCGGATGGGTGAAGACGGCGTGGCCGTCGTCGCGCGCCAGGGCGACCAGGGTCATGCCGGCCGCCCGCGCCTGGCGGATGGCCAGGGCGGTGGGAGCGGAGATGGCGACCAGCACCGCGACGCCCGCGGCGGCGGTCTTATCGACCATCTCATAGGAGAGGCGGCTGGTGACCACGATGAAGGCGGCGGCCGGATCGAGGCCGGCGCGCAGGGCCGCGCCGATCAGCTTGTCCAGAGCATTGTGACGGCCGACATCCTCGCGCACCAGGGCGACGGCGCCCGACGCATCGGCCCAGGCCGCGGCGTGGGTGGCGCGGGTCCGCCGCCCCAGCTTCTGGCCGTTCTCCAGGGCGGCGAGGGCGGCCTGGATGGCCCGGCGCGAGACCAAAGGCCCCTCCCCCACCGGCGTGATCGGCCGCACCGCCTCCTTCAGGCTCTCTACCCCGCACAGGCCGCAGCTCGACCGCGCCTCAAGGGTGCGGCGGCGGGCCACGCCCAGGGCCTGGCCGGCGGCCGGGGCCAGCAGAACGTCGGCGAGCAGCCCCTCCTCGGCGACCGACACGCTCACCCGCTCGATGTCGGCGAAGGCGGCGATCTTTTCGGTCACGGTGAACCCCACCGCCAGATCCTCCACATCGGCCGGCGTCGCCATCACCACCACATAGGGGCGGCTATCGTAGGAAAGGCCGATGGCCGCTTCGTCGGCCAGGGCGCGCTCGATCGGCCGGGCGTCGCCTCCGGCCCTGGACCAGAGCATGGCCCGGTGGTCGAGGGTGGCGAGACGGGGTGGTTCGTCGGGCATCGGCGTCAACCTACCGGCTTCGAACGGGCGGGTGAACCTCCCGCCCAAGTCAACCTGGTAGGATGACGGCGGTATCGATCAGGGCGCCGCAGTTGGCCGCGTTGATGGCGACGCCTTTGGGAAGGGTGAAGATGCCCGGCATCTGACGCGCCATGGCGCGCAGCACCAGGGAAGCGTCGAAACGGCTCAGGCCGGTGGCGTAGAGCGTCGTCAGGGTGTCGGCGCAAAAGGCTTGGGTGTCGGAGGGTTTCTTGGCGTTGTTGGCGAGAAAGGCCGTGTACCAGCTCTGGGTCTTGACGAAATCCTGGATGGTGACCTGGGAGGACAGCGACTCCTGCAGGATGGAGGCGTCGCTGGCGCGACCGGCGATGTCCGCCTTCAGCGCCGGCAAGCCCTCGGGGTGGAAGCCGGTGGGGCCAGGCGTCCCTTCGACGTAGGAGCACAGGTCGCGGGGATCGAAATAGGAAGGGCGCGGACAGGCCAGGCGGATACGCCACACGCCGACCGGCTTGTCCCTCCTGCGGCCATCGGCGTCGGGGAGGTCGGCGGCGTCGCCCTGGGTGCGGACCAGGCCCCAGGGTACCGTTCCGGCGATCTCGACCTCGGCGTCGGCGGTCCAGTTCTGCGCCAGGCGCCCCAGTTCTATGTCCTCGGTCAGATC
>JBBRPN010000052.1:0-20689 GCA_038227925.1 Caulobacterales bacterium
ATCAAGCCGCTCGACTTCGCCTTGGTCTACAAGCGCGACGCCGTCGACGACGGCCTCCTTACCACCGCCAACGGCGTCATCGGCGGAACCGTCCGGGGGACCTACGACGAAATCGGCCTCTTCAGTCAGGTGAACTTTTAGGGGCCGCGCGGCCTGTCACAAAACCATCAACTCCCGCCGCTACACCCACCCTCGAAGAGCGGCGGCCCCGACGCCCGAACTGGAGATCACCGATGTTGAAGACAATTCTCGCCGCCGGAGCGGGCGTCGCCGCCGCCCTGGCGTGCACGGCCGCTGTGGCGGGCGCCATTTCAGGGGCCGGCGCGACCTTTCCCGCCCCGGTCTACGCCAAGTGGGCGGAGGCCTATAAGGCGCAGTCGGGCCTCCTGCTCAACTATCAGGCCATCGGGTCTGGCGGCGGGATCAAGCAGATCGAGGCCAGGACGGTGGATTTCGGGGCGTCCGACAAACCGCTGAAGCCCGATGCCCTGGCCGCCAACGGGCTGATGCAGTTCCCCACCGTGGTCGGCGGCGTGGTTCCGGTGGTCAATCTGCCGGGGATCGCGCCGGGCGGCGTCCGGCTGAGCGGGGCGGTGCTGGCCGACATCTACCGAGGCGTGCGGACTTTCTGGGACGATCCGGCGATCAAGGCCGTCAATCCCCGGGTGAAACTGCCGCGCGCGCGGATCACCGTCGTCCACCGCTCCGACGGCTCGGGCACCACCTTCCTCTTCACCAGCTATCTGGCCCTGAAGGCCCCGCATTGGGCCAAGCAGGTGGGCGGCGGCGACGCGGTGAGCTGGCCGGTCGGCGTCGGCGGCAAGGGCAACGACGGCGTCGCCGCGATGGTCAAGCAGACCCCGGGGGCGATCGGCTATGTGGAGTACGCCTACGCCAAACAGAACCGCATGACCTACGCCCTCATGCAGAACCACGCCGGCGGTTGGGTCGCGCCGACCGCCGAGAGCTTCGCCGCCGCCGCCGCCGGCGCCAAGTGGCAGGCCGCGTCGGGGTTCTACCTGCTGCTGCTCGATCAGCCGGGGGCCAGGAGCTGGCCGATCACCGGCGCGACCTTCATCCTGATGCACCTGAAACAGACCAACGCCCAGAACGCCCACGACGTCCTGGCCTTCTTCGACTGGGCCTATAAGAACGGCGACCCCGCCGCCCAGCAGCTCGACTATGTGCCCCTGCCGGGGGGCGTGAAGGCGCTGATCCGCAAATCCTGGCTGAAGATCGTCGGCCCCAACGGTCAGCCGGTCTATAGGTAGGGGGTTCTTCTGTCTTGGCCCTCGTCCCGCGTTTGCGGAGGGAGGGTCGGGTGAGGGGTCTATCGGCGTGACGGGACTTTCCAAACGGAAGCGGGGCGGCGGCGGCGCCCCCTCACCCAACCCTCTCCCCCGTAAGAACGGGGGCGAGGGCTGAGCTATGTCGATAACCGCCACCGCCCCCCTCCCCCGCCGCCGATCCGCGCCGCGCGGGGCGGGCTTCGAGCCGGTGTTCGAAGGGGTGTGTTTCGCCGCCGCCACCGCCCTGCTGGCCAGCCTGGGGGGAGTGGTTGTCTCCCTGATCGTCGGCGGCTGGCCGGCCCTGGCCCGGTTCGGGTTCGGATTCCTGACCACCTCGACCTGGGATCCGGTCAAGGAGGTCTATGGGGCCGCCGGGCCGATCGTCGGCACCCTGATCACTTCGGCCCTGGCCCTGGCCCTGGCCCTGCCGGTCGCCGGCGGGGTGGCCTTCTTCCTGGTCGAGCTATGCCCCGCCTTCCTGCGCCGGACCATCGGCACGGCGGTGGAGCTGCTGGCCGGCATTCCCTCCATCGTCTACGGCATGTGGGGCCTCTTTGTCTTCGCGCCGTTCTGTTCCCGGCACATCGAACTGCCCCTGAGGTCCGCCGCGCCGCCCGGCTCGCTCCTGGAGAGCCTGACCCAGGGCATTCCCAACGGCTCGGGCATACTGGCCGCCTCGATCATCCTGGCGATCATGATCCTGCCGTTCATCGCCGCCACCTTGCGCGAACTGCTGATGACCGTGCCGCCGCAGGTGCGCGAGAGCGCATATGGCCTGGGCGCGACCATGGGCGAGGTGGTGATGAAGGTCACCCTGCCCTATGTGCGGCGCGGCGCGATCGGGGCGGTGATGCTGGGCCTGGGCCGGGCGCTGGGCGAGACCATGGCGGTGACCTTCATCATCGGCAATTCGCACGACTTTCCCAAGGGCCTGTTCGCCTCCGGCTCGACCATCGCCTCGACCATCGCCAACGAGTTCACCGAAGCGACCAGCCCGCTGCACACCGCCTCGCTGATCGCGCTCGGCCTGGTCCTGTTCGCGATCACCTTCACGGTTCTGGCCCTGGCGCGGCTGCTGCTGCGCCAGCCGGCGAGGCTCTAGGGCCGTGGCCGTCTCGCCCGCCCGCATCGCCCGCCGACGAGCCGGCAACGCCCTGTTCATGGGGGCCTGCGTCGCCGTCACGGCCCTGGCCCTGGCCGCCCTGGCGGCCATCCTGTGGTCCCTGGTCAGCCAGGGGCTGGCGGGGATGAATCTGGCGGTGTTCACCAGATCGACCCCGGCCCCCGGCTCGTCCGGAGGCCTGGCCAACGCCATCGTCGGCTCGATCATGCTGGGCCTGGCGGCGATGGCCATGGCCGTGACGGTCGGCATATTGGCCGGCACCTGGCTGGCGGAATATGCCGGGGATAGCCGCTACGGCTCGGCCGTCCGCTTCCTCAACGACGTGCTGCTGTCGGCCCCGTCGATCCTCGTGGGCCTGTTCGTCTATGAGCTTTTGGTGGCCCCGTTCGGCGGATTTTCGGGGATCGCCGGGGCCGTCGCCCTGGCCCTGCTGGCCGCGCCGATCATCACCCGCACCACCGAGGACGTGCTGAGGCTGCAGGCCACCGCCCTGCGCGAATCGGGCATCGCCTTGGGCGCGCCGGCGTGGCGGGTGATCGGCAAGATCCTGTGGCGCTCGGGGGCCAGCGGCATCCTCACCGGCGCTCTCCTGGCCTTTGCCCGCATCAGCGGCGAGACCGCGCCCTTGCTGTTCACCGCCCTCAACAATCAGTTCTTCAGCCTCGATATGACGCGGCCGATGGCCAATCTGCCGGTGGTGATCTACCAGTTCGCCCTGTCGGCTTATGACGACTGGCGCCGCCTGGCCTGGGCCGGCGCCCTGATCATCGCCGTCTCGGTGCTGGGCGTGACCATCGCCGCCCGCGTGCTCGCCAAGGAGCCGAAACGCCCATGAACGCCTTCGCTCCGGACGAGATGAAGCCCCTCAGCCAGGCGTCGGCCGAGGCCGGGACGGCCGGACCCGCGCCGGCCAGGATCGATGGCGACACCTCGATCGTCGCCATCGACCCGGGCCGGATCAAGCTGGACATCCAGAATCTCGATTTTTTCTACGGCAAGACCCGGGCCCTGAAAGGGGTGTCGCTGCAGGTGGCGCGCAACGCCGTCACCGCCCTGATCGGGCCGTCCGGGTGTGGCAAGTCCACCCTGCTGCGCTCGCTCAACCGCATGTACGCCCTCTATCCCGGCCAGCGGGCCACCGGGCGCATCGTGATGGACGGCGAGGACATATTGCGGCCGGGGATCGACCTTTCCAGGCTGCGGGCCAGGGTCGGGATGGTGTTCCAGAAGCCCACCCCGTTTCCCATGTCGATCCACGACAATGTGGCCTTTGGGGTGCGCCTCTACGAGACCTTGACCAAGGGCCAGATGGCCGAGCGGGTGGAGGACGCCCTGCGCCGCGCCGCCCTGTGGGACGAGGTCAAGGACCAGCTCCACGCCTCGGGCCTGGGGCTATCGGGCGGCCAGCAGCAGCGCCTCTGCGTGGCCCGCTGCATCGCGGTAAAGCCCGAAATCCTGCTTTTGGACGAGCCGACCTCGGCCCTCGATCCCATCTCCGGCGCCAAGCTGGAGGAGACGGTGACCCAGCTCAAGGCCGACTACACCATCGTCGTCGTCACCCATAACCTCGGCCAGGCGGCGCGGCTATCGACCTACACCGGCTTCATGTACCTGGGCGAGATGGTGGAGTTCGGCGAGACCGCCGGCATGTTCACCAAGCCGGTCACCGCCCGCGCCTCGGACTACATCACCGGGCGGTTCGGGTAAGGGGGGGAGCATCCAGCTTGTGGGAAACCGCCCGACGCCCCCTCCGTCACGCGATGCAAGGTGGTATCGCGCGCCACCTCCCCCGCGAAGAGGCGCAAGGGAGGAGCGAGAAACCGCCAGCCTCTCCCCTTTCCTCCCTTGCGAAGTGGGGGAGACCTTCCGCGGCGCTTCTTTCTCGCGCCGTGACGGAGGGGGCGTCCGACCCTCAACACCGCTGTCACAATTCCCGCCTAGGCTTCCACCAATGAACCCCCGCGAATCGGACGCGTAAAGATGGAACACACGGTCAGGGCCTACGACGAAGATCTGGACGCGATCACCGCCGAGCTGGCGCGCATGGGCGGGCTGGCGGAGGCGGAGGTGGCCGATTCCATCCGCGCCATCGCCCGTCGCGACGTGGCCCTGGCCGAGGCGGTGATCGGCGCCGACGCGCGCCTCGACGTCCTGGAGCTGGAGATCGAGCGCAAGGCCATCCGCCTGATCGCCCTGCGCCAGCCGGTGGCCGACGATCTGCGCCGCATCGTGGCGGCGATGAAGATCGCCAGCAATCTCGAACGCTGCGGCGATCTGGCCAAGAACATCGCCAAGCGGGCCCTGGTGATCGCGCGGGCCGACCCGGTGACGCCGCTCAGCGCCTCCATCGAACGCATGGGCGAACTGGTGTCGGGCCGTCTGAAGGACGTCCTCGACGCCTTGGCTTCGCGCGAAGTGGATCGCGCCATCGGCGTGTGGCGGGACGACCATGAGGTCGATGAGCACTACGACGCCATCTTCCGCGAACTGCTGACCTATATGATGGGCGATCCGCGGACCATCACCGCCTGCGCCCATCTGCTGTTCGTGGCCAAGAATCTCGAGCGCATCGGCGATCACGCCACCAACATCGCCGAGATCGTCCACTACGAGATCACCGGCGTCGAACTCACCGACGAGCGGCCCAAGGCGGACGCGCTGGGTTCCTCATGAGCGCCGAAAACCGCCCCTCGCTGGTCCCCTACATCCTGGTGGTGGAGGACGAGGATTCCCTGGCCATCCTGCTGGAATACAATCTGGCCAAGGAGGGCTACGCCGTCGCCCTGTGCGCCGACGGCGAGGAAGCCCTGATCCTCATCGACGAGAAGCAGCCCGATCTGGTGGTGCTCGACTGGATGCTTCCCAGCGTATCAGGCATCGAGGTCTGCCGGCGGCTGCGCCAGCGGACCGCGACCCGCAACCTGCCGATCGTCATGCTCACCGCCCGCGGCGAGGAGAGCGACCGCATCCGCGGCCTCGACACCGGGGCCGACGACTATGTGGTCAAGCCGTTCTCGATGAGCGAGCTGACCGCCCGCATCCGCGCCGTGCTGCGGCGCATCCGCCCGGGCCTGGCCGAGGACCGGGCGCGGGCCGGCGACATCGTCATCGACCGCGTCGCCCACAGGGTCAAGCGGGCCGGCGAGGAGGTACGCCTGGGTCCCACCGAATTTCGCCTGCTCGACTATTTCATGCAGCACCCCGGACGGGTGTTCTCGCGCGAACAACTGCTCGACGCGGTGTGGGGATCGGACGTCTACGTCGAAACCCGCACCGTCGATGTCCACATCGGCCGCCTGCGCCGCGCCCTGGCGCCCCAAGGTGCCCTGGGCGGCGCCCAAGGCTCGCGCGGCGCCCTGGGCGCCGAGAACGATCCCATCCGAACGGTGCGCTCGGCGGGGTATGCGCTGGACGTGTGAGGGCCGCGATGCTCTGATCGGCAAGCGGACCCTAAGCGATATGCATCGTCGGCTTGGCCATCGACATGGCCGGCGGGGTCCAGGCCTGGACCCCCGGCGAACAGCCCCGGCGAACCGGCGCCGAGGCCCGCCATGGCGGCGATCGGCGCGCCTGCGATTGAAGTCGGCCATGATTGCCCCGCCGGGAAAAGATTAAGTCAACTTTGGGCGTTAGCGGCAATCGCCCCGGCGCGAACGGTCCATATGCACTGTTCGCCTGTAAGATCGCGGCGGTTCCATCACAATATCGTGAGTACGACCATCATTCCGGTCCGAAACGGCGCTCGGCGGTCGCCAAATCTCGCGGCTCCGTCCCGATCAGATCGAGGAGACGCAAGAGCGGTCGGGGAGGGAGGCAAGGGCTTTGAGCGATTGCGTGGCGGGTCGATTGCGATTGACGAGCGGCGCGGGGACGCGAAACTGAAGGCTCACGCCGAGGATGGAGTCTGAATGAGCGCAGCGATCAGGATCGGCGTGGCGGGAGCGCCGGGAAGGATGGGCGCCGCCGTGGCGGGCGTGATCGCCGAACGCGAGGGCGTGGCGCCCGCGGCCCGGTTCGGCCGGCCCGGCGCCAGCGAAAAGGACCTGGCCGGGTGCGACGTGATCGTCGATTTTTCCACCGGCGCGGCCTCGGCCGCCCTGGCCACGCGGGCCGCCGCCAACGGCGGGCCGGCGCTGGTCATCGGATCGACGGGATTTACGGCGAGCGAGGAGGCGGCGATCCGCGCCGCTTGCGCCAAGATCGCCATCGTCAAATCCGGCAATTTTTCCATCGGCGTGACGATCCTCGCCGGGCTGGTGGAACAGGCCGCCCGTGGGCTCGGCCGCCGGGACTGGGACATCGAGATCGTCGAGGCCCATCACCGGCTCAAACGCGACGCGCCGTCGGGAACGGCATTGATGTTGGCGCGGGCAGCGGCGGAAGGCCGCGGCGAGGCCCTCGACGACATCGCCGTGCGCGGGCGCGAAGGGACGGCCGGCCCGCGCCGGGAGGGCGAGATCGGCTTTTCGGTCCTCCGCGCCGGCGGCATCGTCGGCGAGCACGCCGTGGTCTTCGCCGCCGAGGACGAGATCCTCACCCTGTCCCACTCCGCCCGCGATCGGCGCCTGTTCGCGCGCGGGGCGGTGGAGGCGGCGGTGTGGGTCGCCGGCCGGAGCCCCGGCCTTTACGACATGATGGACGTGCTGGGGCTTCGGGACTGAGCGCCTTCACCGGCCACCGGTCGAGCCGAACCCTCCCGCCCCACGCGCCGTTTCTTCCAGGTCCTCCACCTCGTCCCACGTCGCCCGCGCGACCGGCGCGACGACTAGCTGAGCGATGCGGTCGCCGCGGCGGATGGCGAGGTCTTCGGCGCCGTGGTTGATCAGGATCACCTGGACCTCGCCGCGATAGTCGGCGTCGATGGTGCCGGGGGTATTGAGCGGAACCACGCCGGCGCGCAGGGCCAGGCCCGATCTTGGCCGCACCTGGGCCTCGAAGCCCGCCGGCAGGGCGATGGCCACGCCGGTGGGCACGGCGGCGCGGTCGCCGGGGCGCAGGATCAGCGGCTCGCCCTGCGCCACGGCGGCCCGAAGGTCCATGCCGGCCGCCCCGGCGCTCTCGTAGGCGGGAAGCGCAAGCCCCTCGCCGTGGGCCAGACGGCTGACCTTCACGGCCACGGTCATGCCAGCGCTCCGGCGATCCTGGCCGCCAGACGCCGGGCGATCTCGGCCTTCGCCGCCCGGGCCCATCGCTCGGTTCCCCCGGCGTCGATCACCAGCACCGCGTTCTCGTCGCCGCCCATGATCGCCGCCTCGCTCACGTCGTTGCCGACGATCCAGTCGCAGCCCTTGCGCTCGAGCTTGGCCCGCGCGTTGGCCTCCAGGTTCTCGGTCTCGGCGGCGAAACCCACCACCAGCCTGGGCCGCGCCGGCCCGGCGGCGGCCAGCGTGGCCAGGATGTCGGGATTTTCCACCAGCCGCAGCGCGGGGGGGCCCTCGCGGCCCTTTTTCAACTTGACGCCGAACACCGCGTCGGCCCGCCAGTCGGAAACGGCGGCGACGCAGATCGCGGCGTCGGCCGGCAGGGCCGCCTGGCAGGCCGCCAGCATGTCACGGGCGGTCTCGACGGCGACGCGATCCACGCCCGGCGGACTGGCCAGGGCGGTGGGGCCGGAGACCAGGGTCACCCGCGCGCCCAGGGCCGCCAGGGCGGCGGCGATGGCGTAGCCCTGCTTGCCGCTGGACCGGTTGGTCAGAACCCGCACCGGGTCGATGGGCTCGGCGGTGGGGCCGGCGGTGACCAGAACATGCCGGCCCCCCAATGGCCTCTCGCCGCGCCCGGCGAGGGCGGCCATGACCGCCTCGACGATCGCCGCCGGCTCGGCCATGCGCCCGGGGCCGAATTCCCCGCAGGCCATGGCCCCCTCGTCGGGCCCGACGATCGCGACCCCGTCGTTTTGGAGAGTGGCTAGATTGCGCGCCGTCGCCGGGTGAAGCCACATCCGCACATTCATCGCCGGCGCCATCATCACCGGCTTGTCGGTGGCCAGCAGCACGGTGGACGCCAGATCGTCGGCCAGGCCGTTGGCCGCCTTGGCCATCAGGTCGGCGGTGGCCGGCGCGACCACGATCAGATCGGCGCAGCGGGAGAGTTCGATATGGCCCATCCTCGCTTCGTCGGTGAGCGAGAAGAGGTCACCGCGCACGTCGTCCTCGGCCAGGGCCGCCAGGGAAAGGGGGGTGACGAACTTGGCGCCGGCCTGGGTGAGGAGGGGTCGGACCGCCACGCCCGCCTTGCGCAGCAGGCGAGTCACCTCCAAAGCCTTGTAGGCGGCGATTCCACCGCCCACGATCAGCAGAACGCGCGCTTCGCCCAAAGACCCAGGCCCTTCCCAAAAATGCCCCCGGCTCATAGCGTGAAATAAAGCCTCTGGACAAACGATCCGAGATCGTTCTTAGTTTGTTCTGTTTCGCTTTCCAGTGGCGATTATGTCTTTTGCAAACCCGGCTGGGTTTGTGATATGAGCCGGGCATGTGGGAATGGCTTGTCGCCAGGGTGGCGAAGGATTGGGCGGTGATAAAACAGGCGCCGCTGGCGTTTGTTTTTTGCATTGCCCTCGGGGTTGCGATTGGCGGGCTTGGCGCGGCGGGACTCTATGGGCACCAAGTTGCCTCGTTAACGGCAGACCGCGATCTTTACCGGGATCAGCGTGCCACCCAGCCGCCGTCCAAGGCCGCGACCATGCCACCCCAGCTTGGCGATGCGCCATTGCGCCCCATAAGCGGAAGCGTCACGCTAGATAGTGTTCCACTCGCGCTCGTTGGCGCTTCCTTCAACGGACGGACCGAAGCAGAGGCTCAGCGCATCCTGCAGCCATATGTAGGCCGTCCCGTCAGAGTTTCAGGCATTGTGGAAAATGTCTCCGCGACCATGACCGGCAAGATTCAGGTCGCCCTTAAGCGGGCAGGTCCATTGGCCCCAGATGCAGAGGGCTTGTATCTATTTTTTGAAAAGAGCGAAGCGGCGAACGCGCTGCCATTGCGCCTTGGTGATCGCGTCCAAGCTCAATGTAGTGTGGACGCCTTCACATTGATCGGAATGACGCTCGGCGAGTGCAAGATCACTCCTTAGCCGACTGCGGCGGCTTGGGCGCCGTCGCAATCTTTCGTAGCCGCTCATCGAACGCGGCTTCGTCGTCGTCGCATTCCAGTTCGCGGGCGAGGTCGCGGAATTTGCCGGCTTGACTCTCTGCGGTCGAGCTAGCTTTGCTCTTGGAATGGTTCATAGTTTCGTCGCCTACATCGACGAGTCCGGGGACGAGGGCTTCAAATTTAAGCCGTTCCCCGAACGCGCCAGTTCAGAGTGGTTCGTCATATCCGCCCTGATGATACCACGCTCGGCCGAAATCAGCGAGCTTAAGAAAATTGATGCCATTATCAAGCCGATCGAGAAGGAGCGGAAAAAGGTAATCCATTTCTCCAAGCTATCCCACGAGCAACGCATAGCGGTTTGCCACGCCATTGGAAATACTAATGTTCGACTGATAAGCATATGTATCGATAAATTGAAGCTGCAGAGCGACTATCTTAAGGTAGGCTACAACTTCTATTTCTATTATACCCGATATCTGATCGAACGAATTTCTTGGCTGGCGCGCGATAGGGCCGCCGGCTTCGAGGGGGACGGGCGCGTTCAACTCATCTTTTCCAACCGCAACCGCATGTCCTACGACGATCTTCGCAAATACGTGGACCGCCTACGACTGGCCTCCGATGAAGCGGGTGTGAGCATCCATTGGGCGTCAATCGACACGTCTTTGATCAAGAGTCGGGCGCACGCCGATCTTGTCGGGCTTCGTGCCGTTGACAGTGTGGCATCTGGCATCCGCTACGGACTGGAGCTTAGTCACTACGGCCTTTGCGAGGATGCGTATGTCGAGCTTCTCGAACCGCGGACCTACCGCTACGCCAACCGCGCCCGGTCATATGGGATGAAATTCTTTCCGAGCGTCCCCCAGATCGAGCCTGAAAGGAACAACCGCTACGGTTGGGTTGAGCGACTCTTTCCGAGATAAAAAAGTGGACGCCCCTGGGCCAAGGATCCCACCCTTTCGGGCTGCCGCTCATCACGGCCTTGGTTATCCAGCGAATGCGCCCGTCACGGTAGGTAGCGAATCACGTCCGATTCGTCAAGGATTCCGTAGAGTCAACCGAGAACATTTGTAGAACGGCGTCACTTATCGTCTTCCCAAAACGGGAGCACGAGTTGACTCGTGTCCGGCGATTCGGGGCGCCAGCGCCAGCGCCGCTTACGTCCGTGCGACTTCTCCCGTCCGCCCGCTACCAGTTCTGCGATAGGTGAGGCGCTTGCCAACCACGCCCGCCAGCGCCCGCGTGGCGCGGTCCTGATCGTCAACCCCGGTCGCGATCCGGTTGGAATAGCGAAAGTCAAATTCGGCGACGTAGCGGTGAAGGTGCTTGGCGGAACAGTGCTGATAGACGCCACGCATGCCGCGTTTGAAGATCGAATAGAAGCCTTCGGCGGTGTTCGTGTGGATCGTCGGGTCCTGACGGTTCACATATTCGCCCCGGCTATGATTGACGGAGACGTGATCGGCGAAATTCCAACCGAGCGTCTTGTAGGTTCCGGCTTCGTCGGTGATTAGCCGGGCGTTGCGCGACACGTTGGCCTCCAGGATCGGGGCGATGGTGACGGCGCGGAAGTCCGTGATCACTTGGCTACGGGCGCGGCCGGTGTCGCGGTCAATGAGGGTCATGACTGCGTTCTTGTGCTGGTAGCCGCCCTGGGGACGGGGATCGGAGCCGGGCGCGAAGCCGATGTAGGTTTCATCCGCCTCGACGCCGCCACCTTGCGATCCGAAGGGCGTCATGTCGCCGGAGACCATCGCCTCGCGGATGCGATGGGCGAGGAACCAGGCCGACTTGTAGGTGATCTCCAAGGTGCGATGGAGTTGATGGGCGCTGATACCCTTCTTGCTCGACGCCATAAGGTGCATCGCCTGTAGCCAGATATGCAGGGGGAGCTTGGACTCCTCAAAGATCGTCCCGATCCGCACGGTGAATTGTCCTTTGCAGTGGCCGCACTTTTTCAGGCCCATGCGAACGCGCTTGGCGACGTTAGGCTTGATCGCCGTAATCCGGTCCATAGCGCCGCAGTGAGGGCACACCGGACCTTGCGGCCAAAGCACCTTTTCGACGCGGGCGAAGGCGGCGGCTTCATCGTGAAAGTGGGGAGCGGATAGGATGGACATGGCGGACCTCGTTTGACCCGCTAACTATCTCACACTCTCACTGGGTTTGCAAGGTATATAATCGCCCTTTCCAGTACCCTCATCAACGCGTCGAACACGGGAGACGACCCATGAGAGTAGTGTTGTTCGCGGCGGCCGGAGCGCTCGCCCTCACCCTGGCGGCCTGCGGCCAAAAGCAGTCCGCCGTCCCATCCGCCGATAGCCGGGCTTCGGCCGGAAATAGTGACTCCTACAGCCAGGCCAGCTATGGCCAGCGGCGCGACGCGCCGGTTCCTCTGGTGGGCGGCAAGCCGATGTGGGCGGCCAACCGCACCCACAGCGCCGAAGAGAACGCCCAGTACCAGTTCGCCAAGAACGGCGGCGATTTCGGCGCGGCCAATGAAACGGACTATGTCACCAAGGTCCACGCCTTCGTTGATAGTCCGCCCGGCGGCGCCGAGACCCTGGACCGGCGCAACGGCGACAAGCTGATCTATGACGCCAAGGCCAACGTCTTCGCGGTGGTCTCCAGGACCGGGGCGCCGCGCACCATGTTCAAGCCAAGAGCCGGGGCCGCCTACTGGAGCCAGCAGAAGGATCGCGAGAGCCAGCGCGCCAAGGCCGACTCGCAGGGTGGTGGCGGCGGCGACCAGAGCTAGGTTCCCGCTGGCCCTCGACGATAGGGATCAGCGTAGCCACGCCGCCAGGGCGAAGACCGCAGCGGCCAGAACGACGCCGGCGGCGAAGGCGAGCCAGGGGCTCAGGCGCCGCGGCCCCGCTTCGTCGGCGACGATGACGGTCGGGCCGGTCTCCGCCCGCGCCGCCTGGGCGAAGCCGGCCACCGCGGCGCGGGCCTCGGCGGCCAGGTCGCGCATCCTGGCGGCCGGCGAGAGTTCGCGGGCGATCCAGCGGCGGACGACCGGCTCGGCGGCGGCCCAGATGTCGTGGCTGGGATCGATGCGGCGCGCCACCCCCTCCACCGTCGCCATGGTCTTCTGCAGCAGGACCAGTTCGGGGCGCAGGCGCATGTCGAAGAGGGCGGTGATGTCGAAAAGCTGGGCCAGCAGACGGCCCATGGAAAGCTCGTTGGCGGCGCGGCCGAACACCGGCTCGCCCACCGCGCGCAGGGCCTGGGCGAACGCCGCCGGGTCGTGGGCGGGCGAGACATAGCCGGCTTCGAAATGGACGGCGGCGGCGCGCGCGTAGTCGCGCTGCAAGAAGCCCCACAGGATTTCCGCCAGATAGCGCCGCGCCCGCGGCCCCAGGCGCCCCAGAATGCCGAAATCGACGGCGACGAGTTTCACCGGCGCCTCGACGAAGAGATTGCCCTCGTGCAGGTCGGCGTGGAACACCCCATGATCCAGCGCCTGGGCGAGGAAGGCGCGGATCAGGTTGTCGGCGAGCCGCCGGCGGTCGAGGCCGGGCGCCTCGAGGCTGGCGGGATCCGACAGCGGCGCGCCCGGCGCCCATTCGAGGGTCAGAACCCGTCGCGCCACGCCTTCCCAGACCACCTTGGGCGCGCTCATATAATTGTCGGCGGCCATGGCGGCGCGCAATTCGTCGGCGCCGGCCGCTTCGAACCGCAGATCGAGTTCGAGGCGAAGGGCGCGCCGCACGGTGGCCGCGAACGCCAGGGGTTCGAGACGCCGGGCGGCCGCAATCCAGCGCTGGATCAGGCGCGCGGCCAGATCGAGAGCGGCGTCATCCCGCGCCACCCGCCGCTCAATTCCCGGCCGCAGCACCTTCACCGCCACCGCGCGGCCGTCCAGGAGCCTCGCCCGGTGCGCCTGGGCGAGGGACGCCGCAGCCACCGTGTCCTCGAAGCTGGAAAACAGCGAGGCGAGCGGCCGGCCAAGAGCGCGTTCGACTTCGGCGGCGGCGGCGGCGGTGGGAAACGGGGCCAGACGGTCCTTCAGCCGCGACAGATCCTCGGCGAAGGCGGCGCCGAACACATCGCCGCGGGTGGAAAGAAATTGTCCCAGCTTGATCGCCACCGGCCCCAGGCGCTCGAGCGCCCTCGCCAGTCGCTCGCCCGGCCGGCCGGCCCTGGCGGCGGGGCCGGCGAACAGGCGAAGAAACCTCGCCAGGGCGCGAAGGCCGGAAGGGAGCCGCCCGTCGATTTCGCGCGGCGCCAGCGCGTCGGCGCGAACCAGGGTCCACGCCGCCGCCGCCAGCCGGGCAAGGGAGGCCGGCCCGCTCACGGCGCTCAGATGGCCCAGCCCTGGTGCAGGGCGCAGACCCCGCCGCTGAAATTGGTCACCGAAACGCGGGCGAAGGCCGCCTCGCTCATCAGGGCCGCCAGCGCCCGTTGATCGGGAAACCGCCGGATGCTCTCGACCAGATAGCGATAGGCGTCGCGGTCGCCCGCCACCGCCGCCCCGATGGCCGGGATCATGGCGAAGGAATAGGCGTCGTAGGCCCGCGTGACCGCGCCGTTGATCGGTTTGGAAAACTCGAGGCAGACAAACCGGCCGCCGGGTCTGAGCACCCGCCGCGCCTCGGCCAGCGCGCCGGGGATGTCGGTGACGTTCCGCAGGCCGAAGGCGATGCAATAGGCGTCGGCGCAGGCGGCCGGCAGGGGCAGGGCCTGAGCGTCCCCGACCGCCCAGGAAATCGCGCCGTCCGCCCCCCGCCGCCGGCCTTTCCCGACCATCTGGGCGTTGCAATCGACCACCACGATCCGCGCCTCGCCGCCGCCGCGCCGGCGCCGCGCGGCGCCGGCCATGCGGGCGAAGCGGCGGGCCATGTCGCCGGTGCCGCCGGCGCAGTCGATCGCCACCTCGCCGGGTTGGACATTGAGGCGAGCGGCGGCGGCGTCCTTCCACAGGCGGTGAACGCCGCCGCTCATCAGATCGTTCATCAGGTCGTAACGGCCCGCCACCCGGTCGAAAACGCCGCGCACCAGGCCCGGCTTGTCGGCCGGATCGACGTCGGCGAATCCGAAGGAGGCGGCGCGCTCGCTCATGGCGAAGCCTCTTAGGCCCGAAGACCGCCGGACGCCAGAAAAGGGGGCGCCAGGAGTGGGAGTGGCGCGCCCGCGTCGCTTGGTCTAGGCAAAGGCCATGCCTGAACTGCCAGAGGTCGAAACCGTCCGACGCGGCCTCGAACCGGTCCTGGCCGGGGCGCGGCTGCGACGAGTCGAGGCGCGCCGGCCCGACCTGCGGTTCCCCTTTCCCGAGGGTTTCGTCCAGCGCCTGACCGGGGCTCGTGTGGAGCGGCTGGAGCGGCGCGGCAAGTACATCCTCGCGCCGCTCGATCGGGACGAGACCCTGATCGTTCACCTGGGCATGACCGGACGCTTCGAGATCGAAGGCGCCGGCCGATCCACGCCTTCGACCGCTTTCGCCCGGGCGGCGCCTGGCGATCCCAAACACGCCCATGTGATTTTCGAGACCGAGGCAGGCGCGCGGATCACCTTTTTCGACGCGCGGCGGTTCGGCTCCATGGATCTGGTCGATACCGCGCGGCTGGACGCCCACCCCCCCTTCGCGGCCATGGGCCCCGAACCCCTGGGGGCCGAGTTCGACGCGGCCTATCTGAAGGCGGCCTTCACCGGCCGGCGGGGGGCCATCAAGACCCTGTTGCTGGACCAGGGCGTGGTGGCGGGGCTTGGCAACATCTACGTCTGCGAGGCCCTTCACCGGGCCGGCGTCTCCCCGCTGAGGGCCGCCGCCTTGAGCGGGCGAAGGCTCGGCGAAATCGTCGCGGCGGTGCGCCAGGTGCTGACCGAGGCCATCGCCGTCGGCGGCTCGACCTTGCGCGACTATGCCGGTCCCGACGGCGCGCTCGGCTATTTCCAGCACCGCTTCGAAGCCTATGGGAGGGCGGCGGAACCCTGCCGTTCGCCGGGCTGCGGCGGCGTCATTCGCCGGATCGTCCAGTCGGGGCGGTCCACCTTCCATTGCCCGCGTTGCCAAAGATGAGGATCGTCGCGGCCGGGATCGCCGCGCTCGCCGCCGTCGCGCTGAGCGGGGCCGCCATGGCCAAGCCGCCGTTGTGGGTCGCTCATGGCCTTCATTCGACTCTGATGCTGTTCGGGTCGGTACATCTCCTGCCGGAGGGCCTGGACTGGGAGCCCCCAGAACTCACCGAGGCTCTGACCAAGGCGAGCGAGCTGTGGTTCGAACTTCCCGTCGATCAGACCACCGGCGTGGAGGCCGCCCGCCTGGCCGAGCGGCGCGGCGTATGGCCTCCGGGCGACAGTCTCGCCAATCATCTGACGGCCGATCAGCGGACCCGCCTGTCGCGCGTGGCCATAAGTCTCGGCCTCGCACCGGTGGCGATCGACCGCATGCGACCGTGGCTGGCCGAAGTGACCTTGTCGCTGGCCGACGACGAGCGGGCCGGCGCGATGGTTTCGCAAGGGGTCGAGCAACAGGTCCAGGAATTCGCCCCGCCGACGGCGCGGCGACGCTCGCTGGAAACCGCCCGCCAGCAGATCGGCTTTCTGGCCGGCGCCGCCCCCGCCGATCAGCTCGCGTCGCTGGACCAGACCCTCCATGAAATCGAGGAGCGTCCGGGGTCCTACCGCCAGGTGGTGGCGGAATGGATGGCCGGCGATCTGGCCGGCCTCGACGCCGACGCCCTCGAACCGTTGCGGCGGGCGTCGCCGGCGATTTACGCGCGGCTGATCACCCAAAGAAACCGACGTTGGACGGACGCGCTCGAAAGGCGACTGGCGCGACCGGGCGTCACGGTGGTCATCGTCGGCATGGGTCATCTCATGGGTCCAGGCGGGGCGCCGGCCCTGCTGCGCGCCAGGGGCGTCAGGGTCGATGGCCCCTGATCGCCCAGCTCGCATCGCCCAGCTCGCGGCGCCCGGCTCGCGACGATGCGCGCATTGACCGGTTCCGGCCCTTCCCCTATATCCGCCCCTCCCGTTTTTCCGACAGCCCGCCCGCTTTGCCGGCGGGCGCCACCGCAAGGCTCGAACACCCATGGCCAACAACCCCGGCGCCAAGAAGGCGATCCGCAAGATCGAGCAACGCACCGAGGTCAACAAGGCCAGGCGCTCGCGGGTGCGGACCTTTCTGCGGCGGTTCGACGAGGCGTTGGCGGCCGGCGACGCCGGCGCCGCCAAGGCGGCGTTCAACGTGGCCCAATCGGAACTCATGCGGGCCGTCGGCAAGGGCGTGGTCCACCGCAACACCGGATCGCGCAAGGTTTCGCGCCTGCACCGTCAACTGAAGAAGCTGGCGGTCGCCTAAAATTGTGGCGATGCTTCCTAACGATTTGAAATACCTAATAATTTTGTAAAAATTGGCGAAGTCGCCCCGGACGCCTTCGACTCGCCGGCGCGACAAATTCGCCCCCCGGCGGCCCGCGAAAAAAAGTGATCGGGCGCTTTTCCTTGACCTGTCGGGACCTTCCGCATGTCAACAAAAATATCGACTCATTTTGCGTTATTTTGGCGTTGACGGCGGGGGCGCCGGGGCTAGTCTGAGGCTCTCAACGCTTTCGCTCATGTACGGACGAAACGCGACGGCGGGGCCTCTGGCGCCGCTGCGGAGAGCATTGTGCCAATACGGTTTGCGGCCTTGCGACGCCCTGGCGTCCGGGGCCGTTCTACTCCCGTCCGGGAGACAATGAGGTGGGGAAACGAAGGCGCATGGCGACCAACACTCTATCGGTGGCGATGGCGGCGACGTCGGCTGGGAACATCTGGTCCTTGGCCAGCCGCGCGCTCAAAAGCGAGCTGGGCGAGGACGCCTTCGGCTCATGGCTGGCGCCGGCGGCCCTGCGCCCGGCCGCCGACGGCGGCCTTTGCCTGGTCACCGCCACCGGCGTCGCCCGCGACTGGATCCGCCGCTACGCTTGGCGCCGGATCGGCGAGCTTTGGGCGGCCAACGATCCCGAGCGGCGCAGCCTCAGCCTCAAATCGCGCCTGGAGTTCGAGGCGGAGCGCGGCGGGGTGCCCGCCCGCGGGCTGGAGATAGAGGCGGCCGATCCGATCTCCACCGACGCCGCGCCCGCCTCTTCATCGACCAAGGCTTGCGGCGGCGCCCTTCAGGAGCGCTTCAGTTTCGACACCTTTGTCACCGGCCCGGCCAATGAATTCGCCCACGCGGTGGCCAGGCGGGTGGCGTCGTGGGTCGATGGACACTTCAACCCGGTGGTGTTCCACGGGCCCTTCGGTTTTGGCAAAACCCATCTGCTGAACGCCCTGGCCTGGGAGGCGATGAGGACCGCGCCGACGCGCAAGGTCGTCTATCTGACCGCCGAGCGGTTTCTTTCCAGCTTCGTGCGCGCCGTGATGGAGCGGCGGATGGCCGCCTTCAAGGACGAACTACGCCGCGCCGACCTGCTGCTGATCGACGATGTCCACTTCATCGGCGGCAAACAGTCCACCCAGGAGGAGCTGTTCCATACCCTGGCCGCCCTGATGGAGGATGGCCGCCGGGTGGTCTTTTCGGCCGACCGTCCGCCCGCCGCCCTGACCGAGATCGACGCGCGCCTGCGCTCGCACCTGTCCTCGGGCCTGGTCTGCGGCATCGAGGCCGCCGACCGGTCGCTGCGCCTGGGCATTATGGAGCGCAAGCTCAAGGTGCTCGCCCGCCAGCAGGGCTTTTCCGGAACCTTGCGCCCCGAGGTTCTGGCCTTTCTCGCCGACCGTTTCACCGACAGCGTCCGCGAACTGGAAGGGGCGCTCAACACCCTGATCGTGCGCGCCGGGGCGGGGGTCGGCGCGGTCTCTCTCGACGAAGCCCAATGTCTTCTGCGACCGCATCTGAGAGGCGCCGAGCGCCGGGTCACCGTGGACGACATCCAAAAGGCCGCCTCCGAGCATTTCGGGCTCAAGCAGGCCGACCTGATCTCCCAGACCCGGACCCGCGCCGTGGCGCGCCCCCGGCAAGCGGCCATGTGGCTGGCCAAACAGCTCACCACCCGCTCCCTGCCCGACATCGGCCGCCGGTTCGGCGGGCGCGACCACACCACCGTCCTGCACGCGGTGCGCCGCATCGAGGAACTGCGCGCCGCCGACCCAGGGTTGGCGCGCGATCTGGAGGTTCTGGTGCGCAAACTTAGAGGGTGACGGCGAACGCTAAGCTGGACCGTACGCCCTCGGCCCTACCCCGTTCCTGGCGAAGAACGCCAGCATCCTCATCCAGCCGTCCTTGGCGTCGGCGGCATTGTAGCTGTCGCGGTAGTCGGCGTGGAAGCCGTGGCCGGCGTCGGGATAGATGACGATGTCGCTGCCCGTTTTATGGGCCGCCGCCAGAGCTTCGCGCATGGCCGGCACGCTGGCCGCCAGGCCGTCCTTGGCTCCGTAGAGGCCCAGGACCGGGGCGTGAAGCCGGGCGGCGAGCTTGACCGGCCACAGCCGGTTCGGATCGCCGCCGCTGGCCGGGGGGACCATCCGCCCGTACCAGGCGACCCCCGCCTTGAAGTCGGCGAATTCCTCGCAGGCCAGCCAGGTCACCCCGCCGCCCCAGCAGAAGCCGGTGACCGCGATCTTCGAGGCGTCCACGAAAGGCGTGCTCTTCAGGAACCGAAGCGTCGCGCCGACATCGCCCATGACCTGCTGGTCGGACGCCTGGTTGACGATCTTGATCACCGCGGCCAGGTCTGTGAGCGGGGCGGGATCGGCGACGCGGACGAAAAAGGCCGGCGCGATGGCCACATAGCCGAGCTTGGCCAGCCGCCGGCAGGTGTCGCGGATATATTCGTGCAGGCCGAACACCTCGGAAACCACCAGCACGGCCGGAAACCTTCCCGTGGCCTTGGGCCGGGCGATATAGGCGGGCAGGGCGAAAGCGGCCGCCGGCAGGGTGATCGTCTGGGTGATCAGGCCGGTATCGTCGGTGTGGATGGGCTCGGCCCCCGCCGACCAGGCGGCGGCGGCGTAGCCGGCGAAGAACAGCCCGCCGACGGCCCGTCTGGAGAGGCGGAAGTCGTCGGGATGGGTTCCTTCGGGCCGGGTCAGCGTGGGCATGGCGGGTCTCCCCAATTGAGGACGCATGGTCGTCCCGGCGCCCAGCCCTTGTCAAAGCCTCAGGGCGGCCTCGCCCGGCGAAGGGTCAGATTGATCCGCCCGCCGCCTGGAACAAGTCGCGAGGAGCCGGCGACGATGCGGTCGATCCCATGGAAGGCCAAGCGCGCCTCGCCGGCCAGGACGCAGACATCCCCCGAGGCCAGACGCAAGGCGCGGGTCGGGGCGCGGCGATCGAGGCCGCCCAGGCGAAAGATCGCGGTGTCGCCCAGAGAGACCGAAAGGACCGGCAGGGAGAAATCGGCTTCGTCGCAGTCCTGGTGCGAGCCCATGCGCGCCCCGGCCCGGTAGAGGTTGACGAGGCAGGCGTCCGGCGGCGTCGTGGCGTCGGCCAGCCCGGCCCACAAATCGAGCAGGGCCGGCGGGATGGGCGGCCAGGCCGCGCCGGTCGTCGGATGCGTGGGCTGGTAGCGGTAGCCCGCGGCGTCGGTGACCCAGCCGAGCGGCCCCAGGTTGGTCATCTCCACGCTCATCGCCTTGCCGCCCGGCGTGATCGGCCGATAGAAGGGCGCGGCGACCGCGGCGCCCAGGACGGCCCGCGCCAGGGCGCGCTGGGCGTTGGCGTCGAGACAGCCTGGATGGAGTCGAAAGCCGGCGAGCGTCACGTCCGAAGCTCTAGCACGAAGGCGACCGCGCCGCGCCCTTGCGGCTGCCGACTCGCCTCCCATATCGGATCGCGAGGCGGACCCTCTGTCAAAAGACGGCGCCGCCCAAGCCAACACCAGGGGCGTGGGGCGTATCGCCTCGGCCCCTTGGGACGACAAAGATCAAGCCGGGGCCGCCCGCGCGCGTGGCGCTTCATCAAGGAAGGCCGAAGCGGGTGGTCGCCGCAAATAGGAGCGAGAGTAGAGACACATGAGCAAGATCATCGGCATCGACCTGGGCACGACCAATTCGTGCGTCGCCATCATGGATGGCAAGACCCCCAAGGTGATCGAGAACGCCGAGGGCGTGCGCACCACCCCCTCGGTGGTGGCCATCCTCGAGGACGGCGAGCGCCTAGTGGGCCAGCCGGCCAAGCGCCAGGCGGTGACCAATCCGGAAAACACCCTGTTCGCCATCAAGCGCCTGATCGGGCGCAACTTCGCCGACCCGAT
>JBBRPN010000053.1:0-19368 GCA_038227925.1 Caulobacterales bacterium
CGAGCGGGCCGCCCGGCCGGCGCACCGAGACGTTGACGTCCGCGCGCAGATTGCCCTTTTCCATGTCCCCGTCGGAGCAGCCCAGAAAGATCAGGATGGCGCGCAGCTTCTTCACATAGGCCGCCGCCTCTTCCGAAGAGCGCATGTCGGGATGGGAGACGATCTCCATCAGGGCCGTGCCGGCGCGGTTGAGATCGACCAGGGTGGCGTTTGGGTCGAGGTCGTGGATCGACTTGCCGGCGTCCTGCTCCAGGTGCAGCCGCTCGATGCGCACGGTGAAGACCGAGCCGTCGTCGCGTTCGACTTCGATCTCGCCCTCGCCGACGATGGGGTCCTTGTACTGGCTGATCTGATAGCCCTGCGGCAGGTCGGGATAGAAATAGTTCTTGCGGTCGAAGCGCGACCAGAGATTGATTTTGGCCTTGAGGCCCAGGCCCGTGCGCACCGCCTGTTCGACGCAGTAGCGGTTGATCACCGGCAGCATGCCGGGCATGGCGGCGTCCACCATGCTGACCTGTGCGTTGGGATCGGCCCCGAAACCCACCGCCGCGCCCGAGAACAGCTTGGACCTGGAGGCGACCTGGGCGTGGACCTCCAGTCCCAGGACCATCTCCCAGGCGCCCGTGGCGCCCTCGATCAGCTTCGACTTGGCCTCGCTCATGGCCGGCGTCATACACGAGGGCGGCGCGATGCGCGCTGGACAAATCCGCAAAATTCGTCGTCATTCGCAGGCGGGGCAATTTTCAAAAGGACTCTTCATGCGCTTCATGACCCTCGGCCTCGCCGTCCTCTCCCTCGCCCTGGCGGGCGGCGCCATGGCCCAGACCACCCCGGCGCCCGCCGCCGCCGCGCCGGCCAAGGCGTCGGTGGACACCACCACCATCGGCGACCTGATGGCCAACCCGGCCACCATGGCCGTGTTGCAAAAGGACCTTCCCGAACTCATTTCTGACCCCCGCCTGCCGCAGGCCAAGGGCATGACGCTCAAGGAGGTCGAACCCTATTCCGAGGGCAAGATCGACGACGCCAAGCTGGCCGCCGTCCAGAAGGATCTCGACGCCGCCAAGCAATAGGGCGCCTTTCCTACCACCAGCGCTCCGGCCTGGCGCGGAACGCCGCCGCTTTTTCCAGGGCGGCGGCGATGGAGAACATCGTGCCCTCGTCGAGGGCGCGGCCGATCACCTGCAGGCCGAGCGGCAGGCCGGCGGCGTCGAGGCCGCCGGGGACGCTCATCGCCGGCAGGCCGGCCAGGTTCACGGTCACGGTGAAGATGTCGTTGAGATACATGGCGATCGGGTCGGCGGCCTTGTCGCCCAGGCCGAAGGCGGCCGACGGCGCGGTGGGGGTCAAGAGGGCGTCCACCTTGTCGAAGGCGGCGGTGAAGTCGTCGGCGATGCGCCGGCGCACCTTCAGCGCCTTGAGGTAATAGGCGTCGTAATAGCCGGCGGAGAGGACATAGGTGCCGATCAGCACCCGGCGCTTGACCTCCTCGCCGAAACCGGCGGCGCGGGTCAATTCATAGACATCGTTGAGATTCGCTCCCTCGGCGCGGACGCCGTAGCGCATGCCGTCGTAGCGGGCGAGGTTGGAGGAGGCTTCGGCCGGGGCGATGATGTAATAGGCCGGCAGGGCGTATTTGGTGTGCGGCAGGGAGACATCGACGATCTCGCAGCCGGCGTCCTTCAGCCAGGCTATCCCCTGGGACCACAGGGCTTCGATCTCCGCCGGCATGCCGTCAATGCGGTATTCGCGCGGCACGCCGATCCGCAGGCCCTTGATCGACCGGCCGACGAAGCTGGGAAAATCGGGCACGTCCACGGGCAGGCTGGTGGAATCCTTGGGATCGTGGCCGCTCATTGATTTGAGCAGGATGGCGGCGTCTTGAACCGTCTTGGCCAGGGGGCCGGCCTGATCGAGCGACGAGGCGAAGGCGACCACGCCCCAGCGCGAACAGCGGCCGTAGGTCGGCTTGACCCCCACCGTGCCGGTGAGCGACGCCGGCTGACGGATCGAGCCGCCGGTGTCGGTGGCCGTGGCGCCCAGGGCCAGGTCGGCGGCCACGGCGGTCGCCGAGCCGCCGGACGAGCCGCCGGGGCTGAGCGGCTTGTTGGAAGCGCGCGATCTCCATGGATTAATCACCGGCCCGAAGGCGCTGGTTTCATTGGACGAACCCATGGCGAACTCATCCATGTTGAGCTTGCCCAGCATCACCGCCCCGTCGCGCCACAGGTTGGCGGTGACGGTGGATTCGTAGGGCGGCTTGAACTCGCCCAAAATGCGCGAGCCGGCGGTGGCGCGCACACCCTTGGTGCAGAAGAGATCCTTGATCGCGAGCGGCGCGCCCTCCAGCGGCCCGGCCTCGCCGCGCGCGATCCGCTCGTCGGCGGCCCGCGCCATGGCCAGGGCCTGATCGGGGGTCTGCAGCACGAAGGCATTGAGGCCGCGCGCCGCCTCGATGGCGGCCAAATGGGCGGCGGTGATCTCCACCGAGGAGAACGCCTTGGCGCGCAGGCCGGCCAGGGCGTCCTTGAGCGTGAGGGCGGTCAGATCGCTCATTCGATGACCTTAGGCGCCACGAAAAAGCCGTCGCGGGTCTTGGGCGCATTGGCGAGCACGGCGGCGGCGTCGCCGCCCTCGGTGACCACGTCCTCGCGCATGGGCAGCGCCACGGCCACCGCCGAGGTCATCGGCTCGACCCCGTCGGTGTCCACTTCATTGAGTTGCTCGATCCATTGCAAAATGCCGGAGAGTTCGCCCGCCAGGGCGGCCAGGCGGTCTTCCGGTACGCGGATGTGGGCGAGCCGCGCGACCTTGCGCACGGTCTCGGCGTCGATGGGCATGGGATTACCTGAATGGTTGGAGGCGAGGGGTTAGCCGTCCCCCACCCCATTTGACAAGGGCGAGCGCCCGGCGGACACGCCCGCCATGGCCGTTCTCGATCTCCTCGACCTCCCCAGCGTCGTGCCCGCCGGCGCGCCGCTGGTCGGTCTCGATCTGGGTGAAAAGACCATCGGGGTGGCCGTCTCCGACACCTCGCGGACCATCGCCTCGCCGATCGAGACGATCCGCAAGACCCAATTCACCCGCGACGCCCAGGCGCTGTTTAAGCTGATGGAAAGCCGCGGCGCCGGCGGGATCGTCATCGGCCTGCCGGTGAACATGGACGGAACCGAGGGGCCGCGCTGCCAGTCCTCCCGCGCCTTCGCCCGCAACCTGCTGCGCCTGAGAGACCTGCCCATCGCCTTCTGGGACGAGCGCCTTTCCAGCGCGGCGGTGAACCGCGTCCTCATCGGCGAGGGCGACGTGACCCGCGCCCGCCGCGCCGCCCTGGTCGATAAGCTCGCCGCCGCCTGGATCCTGCAAGGGGCCCTCGATCGGTTGCGCCAGAGCCGGATGGCTTCGTATACGAAGCCTGAATCCGGCTCTACACTTTGAGTTTAGAGCAAGATTCAGCTCCGAAGCGATTACGCCTCCGACCATCTTGCTCTAAGCCTAGTCGCGCCGTAAGACAGCCCTTTAATGACCACGATCGCCCCCGGCATCGACGAGGTCCGCGCGCGGACCTTCCCTTTCCCGCACCGCCATTTCCTCGCCGCCGCCGATCTGGATCCGCTCCAGGTGGGCGCACTGCTCGATCTGGCCGACGGCTTCGTGGCCCTCAACCGCCAGATGAACAAGAAGGCGGACCTGCTCAAGGGCCGCACCGTGATCACCCTCTTCTTCGAGGCCTCCACCCGCACCCAGAGTTCCTTCGAACTGGCCGGCAAGCGGCTGGGCGCCGATGTGGTCAACATGAGCCCGCGCGCCTCGTCGATCACCAAGGGCGAGACTCTGGTGGATACGGCGGTGACCCTCAACGCCATGCGGCCGGACATACTGGTCGTCCGCCACGGATCGTCCGGCGCCGCCTCGCTGCTGTCGCAGAAGGTGAGCTGCGCGGTCGTCAACGCCGGCGACGGCCAGCATGAGCACCCCACCCAGGCGCTCCTGGACGCCCTGTCCATGCGCCGCGCCTTCGGCCATGTGGACGGGCTGACGGTGGCCATCTGCGGCGACGTGCTGCACAGCCGGGTGGCGCGCTCCAACGTCGCCCTGCTCACCCTCATGGGGGCACGGGTGCGGGTGGTCGGGCCGCCGACCCTGATGCCGGTCGATGTCGGCCGCTGGGGCGTCGAGGTGTGTCACGACCTGAAGGCCGGCATCGCCGGGGCGGACGTGGTGATGATGCTGCGCCTGCAGATGGAGCGCATGGCCGGCGCCCTGGTCCCCTCCACCCGCGAGTACTTCCGCCTGTGGGGCCTGGACCGAGAAAAGCTCGCCCACGCCGCGCCCGGCGCGCGGGTCATGCACCCAGGGCCGATGAACCGCGGGGTGGAAATCGACTCCGACGTGGCCGACGACCTCGATATCAGCCTGATCCAGGATCAGGTGGAGATGGGCGTGGCGGTGCGCATGGCCGTCCTCGCGTCGCTGGCCGCGCGGCTCGACAACCGATGAGCGCCCAACAGCTCATCGCCTTCGTGAACGCCCGCCTGGTCGATCCGGAGAGCGGCTACGACGGGCCAGGCGCCTTGGTCGTCTCGGAGGGTCGGATCGGCGAGGTGACCCACGCGGCCGGCTTCGCGGATATCTCCGACGACATTCGCGTGGTGGATGCCGCCGGCGCCCTGCTCTGCCCCGGCCTTATCGACCTGCGGGTCAAGACCGGCGAGCCGGGATCGGAGCCCAAGGAGACCCTGAAGTCGGCGGCGCGGGCGGCGGCGGCGGGGGGCGTCACCTCCATCGTCGTCCAGCCCGACACCGAGCCGCCGATCGACGATCCGGCGGTGGCCGATTTCATTCTGCGCCGGGCCCGCGACATCGGCCTCATCCACGTCTATCCGGCCGGCGCCGCCACCAAGGGCCTGGCGGGCCAGGGCATGGCCGAGATCGGCCTGCTGCGCGAGGCCGGCTGCGTCTATGTCACCGACGCCGATCGGCCGATCGTCGATTCACGGGTGATGCGCCGGCTCCTCGCCTATGCGGGGAGCCTCGGGATGCTGGTGGCGCACCGGCCGGCCGACCCCTGGCTCGCCGCCGGCGCATCGGCCACCGAGAGCGAGTTTTCCGGCCGCCTGGGTCTGGCCGCCGAACCGGTGGCCGCCGAAACCATCATGCTGGAGCGCGACATCGCCCTGGTCGAACTGACCGGCGCGCCCCTGATGGTCGATCAGATCAGCGCCGCCGCGCCCCTGGAGGCCCTGGCCCGCGCCAAGGCCAAGGGCTTGCCGATCCTCGCCACCGCCTCGATCAACCACCTGTCGTTCAACGAGCTGGACATCGGCGACTACCGCACCTTCTGCAAACTCGTCCCGCCCCTGCGCGGCGAGGACGACCGCGCCGCCCTGATCGAAGCCCTGGCGTCCGGCCTGGTGGACATCGTCGTCTCCGCCCACGCCCCCGCCCCGCCCGAGGACAAGCGCCTGCCCTTCGACGAGGCGGCCCCGGGCGCCGTCGGCCTGGAGACCCTGCTTCCCGCGCTGCTGACCCTCCACCATGAAGGTCGCGTCCCCCTCGCCCGCCTGATCCACGCCGTCACCCTGGCCCCCGCCCAGGCCATCGGCCTCGCCTCCGGCCGCCTGACCGCCGGCGCTCCGGGCGATCTCGTCCTCTGCGACCTGGGCGCCCCCCGCCTGATCGACGCCGCCGCCCTAATCTCCAAATCCAAGAACTCCCCGTTCGACGGGCGCAGGTTGCAGGGGGCGGTGCTGATGACGGTGGTGGATGGAAGGGTGGTCTACGAAGGGGGCTGAGGCCGCCCAAGCCGCGCCCTGGATGGCGTTTGGTAGTTCATAGGCAGGTTTTTGGCAGGTTTTGGCATTCGGATGGCGGCTTGCAGGCAGGCCGCCGGCGGCTTTTGGCATTTCGCGGATAGGCGGGATCGTTACTTAACCAACTGATAATCATAGATTATTTTACTATCCGTGGCGAAGTTCCGTGGCCCGTTCGTAGGATCGCGAAGACGCCAATTCGCCAGTCAGTCCCGGGCCTCAAGGAGGGTGAGGCGCGCCTCCTTGGCCCCGGCCGGGGTGCCCAGATCTTCGCTAAATTTTGCAATCCGCAGAAGGGAGAGGATCACCGCCTGGGCGCCGGCGTCGGCGAGCCGCGCCTGGTCGGCGCGCAACTCGGCGATTCGCTCCGCCACCTCGGGCGTATGCGCCAGCCGGCAGGCGTGGCCGCGCCCCGGTGCAAAGCCGGCGTCCTCATAGGCGTCGTCCAGCAGCGCGCCCTTGGCCCGGGCCTGGGCGAAGGCTTCGTGGCGGGGGGTGGGGAGGGGCATGGGAGGACCAGAGCGGGATGGGGATCGATAATTTATTGCATATTGCAATTTACCGGGAGGATGTCAAGGCGCACGATGGGTCTCTCGCCGATATCTCCGCAATCCCGATTCGAGAGGGATCGAACGCCCTGCGCCGTTTCATGGATTCAGAAGGACCCGGACCGGAATGCTCTTGTAGGCCGGCGTCATGCTCTCCTCGGCGTGGTGTGAGACCGGGGCCAGCACATTGCATTCCGGATAGTACGCGCCCAGGCAGCCGCGCGGAATATCGTAGGCGGTGGCGCGCAGACCTCGTTTTTCCCTAAGGTGGCCGTCAACTTCGACGGTGCGAAGCCCGATCCGCTGAGCCTCGGTCACGCCCAAGCGATCCATGTCCGCGCGGTTGATGAGGACGACTTCGCGCGCGCCGTCGATGCCGCGAAGGCGGTCGTCATAGCCGTAGATCGTGGTGTTGAACTGATCGTTGGACCGCAGGGTGATCAGTCGGAAAACGTCGGCGGCGTCGTCAAAGCCGGTGGCCGAGAGGCTGGACGGCGGAAGGAAGTTCGCCTTGCCGCCCGGGGCCTCGCTGAAGTCGCGCTCTCGCGCCTTGCTGCCGCGATAGAAGCCCCCGGGACGGGCGAACCGCTCGTTGAAAGCGGCGAACCATTGCGGATAGGTCTCTTCGATCGCCGCGCGCACCCGGGCGTAGTCGCCGACCCAGCCCCGCCAATCCACCTTGGGATTGGGCGCCAGGGTCGCCTGGGCGATCCCCGCCACGATGGCCGGTTCGGACTTCAAGTTTCGGCCGGCCGGCGCCCGGTCGCCGAAGGAGGCGTGGATGCAGCTGGTCGAATCTTCCATCGACACGGCCTGCGACCCCGAGGCTTGCTCGTCTCTCTCGATGCGGCTGAGGCAGGGCAGAAGGTAGGCCGTCTGGCCGTTGACCAGGTGGCTTCGGTTCAGCTTGGTTGCGATCTGGACCGTCAGGCGCAGATTCCGCCAGGCCGATTCCATGCGCTCGGTGTCTGGAACCGCGCGCAGGAAGTTCCCGCCCAGGCCGAGGAAGGCTTTCACCTCCCCGCTCAGCACCCCTTCGCAGGTCTCGACGGTGTTGCGTCCCTTGTCCCGCGGCGGTTCGAAGCCGTATTGCGCCGCAAGCTTGTCGAGCGGGGCGAGTTCCGGCTTCTCGGTAATGCCGACGGTGCGCTGGCCCTGCACGTTCGAGTGACCGCGGACCGGACACGCCCCGGCGCCCGTCCGTCCGACGTTGCCGCGCAGCAGCAGCAGATTGCACAGCATGTGGACGTTCTGAACCCCCAGACGATGCTGGGTCAGGCCCATGCCGTAAATTCCCATCACCGCCTTGGCCTTGGCGTAGGTGGCGGCGGCCGTTTCGAGATCGCGCTGGCTCAGTCCGCTGTCGCGTTCGATTTGCGGCCACCCCGCGCGCCGGCAGAAGGCGGTGAATTCCTCAAAGCCCTTGGTGTACTGGGCGATGAACGGATGATCGAGAACGGCCGCCTCGCCGGCGGCGACGGCCGCGTCATCGCCTTCAATCAGGAATTTGCACATGCCGGTGAGGGCGGCGATGTCACCCCCGGCCTTCACCTGATAATATTGGGTGCTGATCGCCGTCTCGCTCCCGGTGATCATCTGCAACGACTGCGGATTCTTGAACCGCTCCAGCCCTCGCTCGCGCAGGGGGTTGAAGGTCACGATCGGCACGCCGCGGCGCGCCGCCTTCTGGAGATCGTGCAGCATGCGCGGGCTATTGGAGCCGACGTTCTGGCCAAAGAAGAAGATGCAGTCGGTGGCCTCGAAATCCTCCAGGATGATGGTTCCGACCGGCGCGCCGATGCTCTGCTTGAGGCCGACGGACGTCGATTCATGACACATGTTCGAACTGTCGGGGAGGTTCTGGCTGCCGTAGAGCCTGGCCAGCAGGGCGTACATGTAGGCGGTTTCGAGCGACGCCCGCCCCGAGGTGTAAAAGACGACGGAGCTCGGTTCGAGTCCCTTCAGTTCACGGCCGATTTCGCTGAACGCATCCTCCCAATGGCATTCGACGTATCGGTCAGAAGGCCGGTCATAGCGAAGCGGCGCGGTCAGGCGCCCGGCCCGCTCAAGATCGTGATCGCTCCAGCTCAGCAGTTCGCCCACGCTGTGATGGGCGAAGAAGGCGGGCGTGCATCGTCGGCTGGTCAGATCCCAGAGTGTAGCCTTGGCGCCGTTCTCGCAGAATTCTGCCGGGTGCGGCTTGGCCGGCTTCGACCAGGAACAACTCACGCACATGAAGCCGTCGGCCTTGTTCTGACGCAAAAGCTGCCGCGCGGCGGCGGGACTGGCCTTCGCCGCCAGAGCGACCTTGGTCATGCCTTCCACGGAGCCCCAGCCACCCACGGGCCCACGATAAGGCTTGATGTCGGGCTCGGGCGCGCCGGCGCCTCGTTTGGGGGTCATGGTGCTCGCCGCGGAGGTTTGAGGTCGGGCGGGTAACGATCGGCGATCCATTTGGTTCGCCTCGCCCGATTGGACCAGCGGCCGCCGCCGCGGCGTGGCGACAGCGGGACGCGGCGGTGGCCGGGTGGGCGCACCTACCCTTCCCGCATTCGCCGCCACACCCTACACTCCCGCCATGCTCGCCCCGCTCCCCCCCGCCGCCGCCCTGATCGCTAGCGCGGTCGGGGGGTATCTGCTGGGCTCCATCCCCTTTGGGGTGATCGCTACGCGGCTGGGGGGGGCGAGTGATATCCGGGCGGTGGGGTCGGGGAATATCGGGGCGACCAATGTTTTGCGCACCGGGCGGCGCGACCTGGCGGCGATCACCCTGATCGGCGACGCCGGCAAGGGCGCGGTGGCCGTGCTGGCGGCGGCCTGGCTGGTGTCTCCGACGGCGGCGGTGGTGGCCGGGGGCGGGGCGTTCCTGGGCCATCTGTTTCCGGTGTGGCTCAAGTTTCGCGGCGGCAAGGGGTTGGCGACCGCCGCCGGCATAGTGTTCGCCATCGCCTGGCCGGTGGGGATAGCCTCGGCCCTGACCTGGATGGCCATGGCGGCGGTGTTTCGCCTCTCCTCCCTGGCCGCCCTGACGACGGCGGCCCTCGCGCCCCTCTATCTGCTGGTTCTCGACCGCGGATCGGCCGAGCCGCGCCTGTGGCTCATGGTCGGCATGGCGGTGCTGATCGTCATTCGTCATCACGAGAATATCCGCCGCCTGCTCAACCGGACCGAGCCGCGCATCGGCGCCGGCGAGGCCGCGCCTCTCCCGTGAAACCGCGCGCCCTCTCGGACCGCGAACGGATCGACTGGCTGCGCCTGGCGCGGGCCGAGGCGGTGGGGCCGGTGACCTTCGGCCATCTCATCGGCCGCTACGGTTCGGCGTCCAGGGCCCTGGACGCTCTACCGGACCTCGCCCGTCGGGGTGGTCGCGCCGGATCGCCGGACATTCCCAGCGTGGCGAAGGCCGAGGCTGAGCTGGCGGCGGGCGCGGCGGTCGGCGCCCGGCTGATCGCGTTCCGCGAACCCGGCTTTCCCCGCCTTCTGGCCGCCCTCGACCCGCCGCCGCCCCTGATCTGGGTGCTGGGCGAAGCCGCGCTGCTGGAGCGGCGGACGGTGGCCATGGTCGGCGCCCGCATCGCCTCGGGCGCCGGGCGGCGCTTCGCCCGCACCCTCGCCGGGGCGCTGGGCGAGGCCGGTTACGTCGTCGTCTCCGGCATGGCGCGCGGCATCGACGCCGCGGCCCACGAGGGGTCCCTGCCGTTTGGCGCCGTCGCGGTCCTGCCCGGCGGCGTGGACGATATCTATCCGCCGGACAACGCCGGTCTCTACGAGGCGCTGAAGGCCAGGGGCTGCGTGATCTCCGAACGCTCCATCGGCCATAAGGCGCGCGCCGCCGACTTTCCCCGCCGCAACCGGCTGATCTCCGGCGCCTCGCTGGGCGTGGTGGTGGTGGAGGCGGAGCTGCGGTCCGGCTCGCTGATCACCGCGCGGCTGGCCGGTGAGCAGGGCCGCGAGGTGTTCGCCGTCCCCGGATCGCCCCTCGATCCCCGGGCGCGCGGCTGCAACGACCTCATCCGCCAGGGCGCCACCCTGGTCGAGGAGGCGGAAGACGTATTGCGGGTTCTGGACGCCCAGCCGGGCGTCGCCGAACGCGATCCGCCCAGCTACGATCTCTTCGACGAGAGGGACGATCCGGAGACGGCGGGTTTGCGGGCGACGGTCGAAGATCTCCTCTCGCCGACGCCCACCCCGATCGACGAGCTCGCCCGCGCCGCGGACGCGCCGACCTCGGCGGTTCTGGCGGCGTTGATGGAGTTGGCTCTGGCCGGGCGGGCGGAACTGCTGGCGGGGGGTTTGGTCGTCAGGGCGTAAGTTGTTGCCGGTCCGGACGCCCCCGCGTTGACAGAGGGCGGGCCGGCCCCCACTTTCCGCGCCCTCGCGCCGTCCCGGCGCCCACCCAAAAGCCTTGGCGCCAAGTCCCCTCACATGAACGTCGTCGTCGTCGAGAGTCCGGCCAAGGCCAAGACCATCAATCGCTATCTGGGGCCGGGCTATACGGTGCTGGCCTCGTTCGGCCACGTGCGCGACCTGCCGTCCAAGGACGGATCGGTGAAGCCGGACGAGGACTTCGCCATGACCTGGGAGGTCGATGGCAAGTCGGCCAAGCGGCTTTCCGATATCGCGACGGCCCTGAAGGGCGCCGACCGGCTGATCCTGGCCACCGACCCCGACCGGGAAGGCGAGGCGATCAGCTGGCATGTGCTGGAGGATCTCACCCGGCGCAAGGCGGTCAAGGGGGCGAGCGTGCAGCGGGTGGTGTTCAACGCCATCACCCGCTCGGCGGTGACCGAGGCGATGAAGCATCCACGCGCCATCGACATGGAGCTGGTCAACGCCTACCTCGCCCGCCGCGCCCTGGACTATCTGGTCGGCTTCACCCTCTCGCCGGTCCTGTGGCGCAAGCTGCCGGGGGCGCGCTCGGCCGGCCGGGTGCAGTCGGTGGCCCTGCGCCTGATCGTGGGCCGCGAGATCGAGATCGAGGCCTTCAGGACGCGGGAATACTGGAGCGTCGAGGCCGATGTCGCGGCGCCCGGCGATCCCTTCGTCGCGCGGCTGGTCAAGCACGAGGGCCGGCGCCTGGCCAAATTCGACCTGGCGGACGAGGCCTCGGCGGCGGCGGCCCGCGCCGCCGTGCAGGGCGGCCAATTCACCGTCACGGCGGTGGAGAAAAAGCCGGCCACGCGCAGCCCGCCGCCGCCCTTCACCACCTCGACCCTGCAGCAGGAGGCGTCGCGCAAGCTCGGCTTCTCGGCCGACCGCACCATGAAGGCGGCCCAGAGGCTCTACGAGGGGGTGGACATCGGCGGCGAGACCGTGGGCTTGATCACCTATATGCGCACCGACGGGGTGCAGTCGGCGCCCGAGGCGCTGGCCGAGGCGCGGGCGGTGATCGCCGGGCTTTACGGCCGGGACTACGTTCCGGAAAGCGCCCGCCACTACAAGGTCAAGGCCAAGAACGCCCAGGAGGCGCACGAGGCGATCCGGCCGACCAGCCTGGAGCGCAACCCCGGCCGCCTGCGGCTGGAGCCGGACATGGGGCGGCTCTACGAACTGATCTGGAAGCGGATGATCGCCTCGCAGATGGAATCGGCGCGCATCGAGCGGACCACCATCGATCTGGACGGCGCCGATGGAAAGACCGGTCTGCGCGCCACCGGCCAGGTGATCCTCTTTCCCGGCTATCTGGCGGTCTACGAGGAAGGCCGCGATGACGAAACGGACGAGGATGGCGGGCGCCTGCCCCAGGTCAGGGAGGGCGCGGTCGCCCGGGTGATCGCGGCGCGGGCCGACCAGCATTTCACCGAACCGCCGCCGCGCTATTCCGAAGCCTCCCTGGTCAAGAAGATGGAGGAGCTGGGCATCGGCCGACCCTCGACCTACGCCTCCATCCTCACCGTGCTGCGCGACCGCGCCTATGTGAAGATGGAGAAGAACCGGTTCGTTCCCGAGGACGCCGGGCGCCTGGTCACCGCCTTCCTCGAACGGTTCTTCGCCCGCTATGTGGAATACGATTTCACCGCCGGCCTGGAGGAGAGGCTCGACCTGGTGTCGGCCGGCGAACTCGACTGGAAGACCCTGCTGCGGGATTTCTGGAAAGACTTCCACGCCGCCGTGGGCAAGATCGGCGAGGTCCGGATGAGCGCGGTGCTGGAGGCGCTCGACGAGGCGCTCAGCCCGCATATTTTCCCGCCGAAAGCGGACGGGACCGACCCGCGCGGCTGCCCGACCTGCGGCGCCGGGCGCCTCTCCCTGAAGGCCGGCCGCTACGGCGCCTTCATCGGCTGTTCGAACTACCCGGAATGCCGCTTCACCCGCCCGATCGCCGGCTCGCAAAGCGAAGACGCGGGCGAGAACGGCGACCGCGACCTGGGGATCGATCCGGTCACCGGCCACGCCATCTGGCTGAAGAGCGGGCGGTTCGGGCCCTATGTGGAGGAGGCGGCGGCGACGCCCAACCGCGCCAGCCTGCCCAAGGACTGGCCGGCGCCGTCCATCGACCTCGACAAGGCGCTGCGCCTGCTCCGCCTGCCCCGCGAAGTCGGCGCCCATCCCGAGGACGGGGCCACGATCGTGGCTGGGATCGGCCGCTACGGCCCCTATGTCCAGCACAACGGGACCTACGCCAATCTGACCTCGGCCGACGAGGTGTTCGATGTGGGCCTGAACCGCGCCGTGGCCGTCCTGGCCGAAAAGCGCGCCGGCGGCCGGGGTGAACGCGGCGCGGCGACGGCGTTGAAGGAACTGGGCCCCCACCCCGCCACCGGCAAGCCGGTGCGGGTTCTCTCGGGCCGCTATGGGCCCTATGTCAAACACGAGGCGACCAACGCCAACGTGCCCAAGGGCGCCGACCCGGCGGCGCTGACGATGGACGAAGCGGTGGCGCTGCTGGCGGCGCGGGAGGGGAAACCCGGAGGAAAGCCGAAACGCCCCGCCGCTCGCAAATCCGCCAAGGCCAAGAAGCCGACGCCGAAGAAACCCGCGAAGAAGAAAACGGCATGACACCCGGATTCGGTGAAGGCTTCTCCAAACGCCCTTCTCCCCTTGCGGGAGAAGGTGGCCCGCGGGGCCGGATGAGGGGTCGCGCCGGCCTCACCATGCATGGCCCCGTCACTCGGACGGAGCGTGGAAAACCCCTCATCCGTCGGCTTCGCCGACACCTTCTCCCGCAAGGGGAGAAGGAAACCCGCCGTTGAGGCCCCGCAAACCCAGGCCCACTCCCCTCCCCCCCGTGGGCGTGGCCGATGTGGTGGAGCGGGACGGGGACGGCGATCTCTATGTGCGGCTGACCAAGGCGGGGGAGGCGGCGCCGCTGGTGCGCCTGGCGCCGGGACGCGGCGAGGCGGCGGCCGGCGCGCCAGGGCTGGGCGACCGGCTCCTGGTGCGCTTCGAGGTCACCGAGGCGGGCGAGCGCGAGGCGCGCCTGATCAAGAAGCTGGGCCAGAGCGCCCACCAGGTTCTGGGCGTGGTGCGCAAGGCGCGGCGCGAGACGCGAGTCGAGCCGGTGGATCGGCGCTCGCGGGAAACCCTGCTCATCGCCGAAGCCGAGGCGCGGGGCCTGCGCGACGGCGATCTGGTGCTGGCGCGGGTGGGCGGGGCCGATCGGCCGCACGGGCCCAAGCGCGGCAAGGTTCTGGAGGTCGTCGGCCGCGAGGACGACCCGCGCGCCGCGTCCCTAATCGCCATCCACACCCACGGTATTCCGATGGGCTTCACCGACGACGCGCTGGCCGAGGCGCGGGCCGCCAAGCCCCCTACCCTCGCCGGCCGGATGGATCTTCGCCATCTGCCCCTCTTGACCATCGACCCGCCCGACGCCCGCGATCACGACGACGCGGTCCACGCCCAGGCCGACGCCGATCCGCACAACCCCGGGGGCTGGATCGTGTGGGTGGCCATCGCCGACGTGGCCGCCTTCGTGCGCCCCGGCTCGGCCCTGGACCGCGCGGCGCGGGAGAAGGGCAACAGCGTCTATTTTCCCGACCGGGTCGAACCCATGCTGCCCGAGGTGCTCTCGGCCGGCCTGTGCTCGCTGATCGAGGGCGAGGACCGCGCCTGCCTGGCGGCGCGGATGGTGTTCGATGCGCGCGGCGCCAAGCGCTCGCACCGCTTCGAGCGCGCCCTCATGCGCTCGGCAGCCAAACTCTCCTACGACGGGGCGCAGGCGGCCATCGACGGCGCGCCGGACAATGTGACCGGCCCCTTGATGGAGGGCGTCCTGAGGCCCCTGTGGGCGGCCTACGGGGCACTGAAAGCGGCGCGGGACCACCGCTCTCCAATCGCCATCGAGTCCTCGGAGCGGTCGATCGTGCTCGGCCCCGACGGCAAGGTGGCCTCGATCCGGCCGCAGCCGGCTCTCGAGGCGCACAAGCTGATCGAGGAGTTCATGATCCAGGCCAATGTGTGCGCCGCCCAGACCCTGGAGCAGCGGCGCTCGCCGTTGATCTACCGAATCCACGACACGCCCAGCCAGGAGAAGATGCAGGCCCTGACCGACTTCCTGGCCACGCTCGGCATCCCATGGACCAAGGGCGAGGCGCCGCGGTCGGTTCGCTTCAATCGCCTGCTCGCCCAGACCCGCGGCGGCCCACACGCCGAGATCGTCAACGAGGTGGTGCTGCGCAGCCAGATGCAGGCCGTCTATTCGCCGGACAACATCGGCCATTTCGGCCTCAACCTGGACCGCTACGCCCATTTCACCTCGCCGATCCGCCGCTACGCCGACCTGATCGTTCATCGCGCCCTGATCGCCGCCCTGGGCCTGGGCGACGACGGGCTGTCGAGGGAGGACATCGCCCGCTTGAAGGACACCGCCGAGACGATCACCCTGGCCGAGCGGCGGGCCATGGCCGCCGAGCGCGACGCGACCGACCGCTATGTGGCGGCCTTCCTGGAGGATCGGGTGGGGGCCGAATTCGAGGGCCGCATCACCGGGGTGACCCGGTTCGGCCTGTTCGTGCGCCTGGCCGAAACCGGCGCCGACGGCCTGGTTCCGATCTCCAGCCTGGGGAGCGAATACTTCATCCACGACGAGGCGACCCACGTTCTGGTGGGCGAGCGCACCGGGGCGCGCTGGCGGCTGGGGCGCAGGGTTGAAGTGCGCCTGCGCGAAGCGACGCCGATCACCGGCGGCCTGCTGCTGGAGATGCTCAGCGAGCCGGAAGCCGCCGACCCCAAGGCCCCGCGGCCAAGGCTCGGCGCGCGCGGGCGCGGCGGCCGGCGGCGATAGGAAAGGCCGTCTACCCCCCGCTCAGCGCGCCGAAGATCAGCACCTCGTCGCCGTCGCGCAAGGTCGCGGCCACGCTCCGCGCCGGCTCGGCGCCGACGAAGATCCTCATGTGGCGACGGATGCGATCCTGTTCGTCGATGACCCGGAAGCGGAGGCCGGGAAAGCGGCGGTCGAGATCGCGCAGCACCAGATCGAGGGTCGAACCGGCCGCCTCGACCTGGGTCGCGCCGGCGCAGTAGGCCTGGAGCTGGGTGGGGATGGAAACCCGGATCACGGCGCCGGCGCGGCGACGACGGAGTAGATCTCCGGCAGATGGGCGGCGATCTGTCGCCAGCCGCCGCCTTCGTCGTCGCTCATCCACAGCTCGCCGCCGGTGGTGCCGAGGTAGAGGCCCAGGGGCGTTTCGGCGTCGGCGCAGAAGGCCTGGCGCTTGACGGTGAACCACCCCTGCTCGGGCGGGAAGCCGGCGTCCTGCCGCTCCCAGCTCGCGCCGGCGTCGCGGGTGCGATAGACGGCCGGCCGCCCGCCCGGGCTGGTGCGCGGCCACACGCTCGTGCCGTCCATCGGAAACACCCAGGCGGTGTCCTGATCGGCCGGATGGGGCACGATGGTGAAGCCGATGTCGCCGATCTCCGGCGGCATGGCCTTGCCGATGCGCTCCCAGACGTCGCCCGGCCGGTCGAGCCGATACACGCCGCAGTGGTTCTGCTGGTAGATTCGGTCGGGGTTGGCCGGATGAAGGGCGATGAAATGGGCATCCTGGCCGTATTCGGGATAAGGATCGGGCAGGAAGTTGGCCTCCACGCCCCGGTTGAGCGGCGTCCACGACGCGGCCCGGTCGCGACTCTCGAACACCCCGCCGGTGGAGGTGGCGATATACAGGTGGGCGGCGTCGCGCGGGTCGATGGCCACTTGGTTGAGCAGGGCGCCGTCGGGGGTGCCCGACTCGGGCGGCGCCCACTTCCAGTACATCGGATGGTCGTTGAACCCCGCCACGCTCTCCCACGAAGCGCCACCGTCCTCGCTGACGAAGAGGCCGGGCGGCGAGGTTCCCGCCCACCAGACGTTAGGCTCGCCGGCGTGGCCGGGCTCCAGCCAGAAGGTGTGATCCACCGCCCGCGCGGCTTCGGCGCCGTTGGTTTTGGGGAAAGCGGGCGGGCGGGCGGCCTCGGTCCAGGTCTTGCCCCCATCGACGGAGCGAAAGATGGTCGGTCCCAGATGGCCGGTCTTGGCCGCCATCAGCAGGGTGGCGCCGTCGCGCGGGTCGAGAACCAGATGATTGACGATCTCGCCCAGGTGGATCGGCCCTTCGGCGCTCCACGAGCGGCGCGCCGCGTCGGCGTGGTAGATCCAGGCGCCCTTGCGCGTCCCGACAAGCAGTCGCATCCCACCGGCCATGGCGCGTCCCTTTCCGCTCGTGATCTCCCAGGCGCGTCAGTATAGGTCGGCGATCGGCGGATCAAAGGGGGGCGTGAGCGCCTTGCGCGGCGACGGGCTTTGGTTCCGCCCGCCCCGGGCCTAAGGTCGAGGAATGGGCGAACCCGCGTTCGACGACCTGGGCCTTCCGCCGCCCGCCGACCGATTAGGCCCCGCCAGGCCCGTCCGGGCCCGCGACGCGGCGACCCTGATCCTCATCCGGCGCGGCGGCGGGGAGCCCAGGGTGCTCATGGGTCGCCGCCATGGCGGCCACGATTTCATGCCGGGCAAATGGGTGTTCCCCGGCGGCCGGGTCGATCGGGCCGACTTTCGCGCCCCCCATGCCGGCGACCTGCGGCCCGAGGTCGCCGCGCGGCTGGAAAAAACCTGCTCGCCGGCCCGCGCCCGCGCCCTGGCCCTCGCCGCCATCCGCGAGACCTTCGAGGAGGCCGGCCTGCTGCTCGCCCGGCTGGCGCCCAGCCGGCCGGCGAGCGGTCCCTGGCGTGAGTTCCTGGCCCAAGGCGCCCTGCCCGATCTGGGCGCCCTCGACTTCGTCGCCCGCGCCGTGACCCCGCCCATGCTGCCCAAACGCTTCGACGCCCGCTTCTTCATGGCCGAGGCCGACCGCCTGATCAGCCTCGAGCGCCAGGGCGACTGCGGCGAACTGGACGAAATCGCCTGGTTTGGCCTGGGCGAGGCCCTCGACCTGGACCTGCCGACGGTGACCCGCTTCGTCCTGCGCGAAATCCCGTCCCGGATGGCCGACCCGGGCCGCCCGGTTCCCTCGCTGAAGTTTCTGCGCGGGCGCCAGCAGCTGCGGCATCTTTAGGAGAGACGCGCGTTGACTTATGGCGCGCTGTTCGTATTGTCCGCCGCTTCCAAAATCCCCGGCCAAAGCGCCGCGTCCGCGTGAGGATATTTCGCCGTCATGGCCAAACCGGCATCCATCAAGATCCGCCTCAATTCGACGGCGGACACCGGCTTCTTCTACGTCACCAAGAAGAACGCACGCACCATGACCGAGAAGATGGTGGTCAAGAAATACGATCCGGTGGTCCGCAAGCACGTCGATTTCCGCGAAGGCAAGATCAAGTAGCGCCGTCCAGAAATCGCCGCACCGTCTCCAGAAAAATCGCCACCGAGATCGGCTTGGCTAGATAGGCCTCGCAGCCGCCATCAAGGATGCGCTCCTCGTCACCCTTCATAGCGAAGGCGGTGACAGCCACCACCGGGATGTTGGCCAGGGCCGGGTCCTCCTTCAGCCAGCGGGCGACTTCCAGACCGGAAATGGCCGGCAGTTGGATGTCCATCACGACGAGGTCCGGCTTGTGCTCGCGGGCCAGGGCGAAGGCCTCCAGCCCCTCGCCGGTGCGCAGCGTCCGGTAGCCCTGAGCCTCGAGCAGATCACGGAAGAGTTCCATGTTCAGCTCGTTATCCTCGACGATGAGGATGGTTTTCGCCATGAGTCGCCCTGGGGTCCGCCATGCCCGGGCGGCGATTCGCCGGCCCGCGGTTGTCGGCGCCCAGACACGCCCAGAGTCCTTAAGCGCCGGTTATTCCCTTGCCCCTCTCGCCGAACGCCGCCCCCACCGTGACGCCCCGGCCGCCCGAGATCGCCGGCCTCACCATCGATCCGGCGGCGCCCCTGGTGATCGTCGATGTGGACGAGGTGTTGGCCATGTTCATGCGCGGCTTCGAGCGGTTCGTCGGCGCTCGGGGCCTGGAAATGCGCATCGACCGCTTCGCCCTGTTCGAGAACATATTTAGGCCCGGCGAGGCCGAGCATCTCGATGTGGCGGCGGGGCGGGCGCTCTTCGACACCTTTTTCGAAACCGACGTGGAGGCGATCGATGTCGCGCCCGGAGCGAGCGAAGCTCTGGCCGCCCTGGCCTCGAGCGCCGGCGTCGTCGTCCTGACCAATGCGCCCGGCCACAGCCGCGCGGCGCGCGCCCGGTGGTTGGCGGCGCGGGGTTTTCCCTATCCCTTGATCGTCAATAGCGGGCTGAAGGGTCCGGCCGTGGCGACGCTGGCGGCGCGCACGAGCGGCGCGGTCGCCTTCATCGACGATCTGCTGCCCAATCTCGAGTCGGTGGCGCGGGCGGCGCCGGCAGTCCATCGTTTTCAGATGGTCGCCGACGAGCGGCTGGCGCCCCTGGCGTTCACGGCCCCGGAGCGGCATCGTCGCATCGACGACTGGCCCACCCTGCGCGAAGCGATCGCGGCGGCCTTGGGCCTTTAAGGGAGCGGGCGGGTGATTCGGATCGGGGTCGATTTCGGCGGCACCAAGATCGAGGCGGCGGCCATCGACGCGGCCGGCGCCTTCGTCGCCCGCGTTCGCGCCCCCAATCCGGGCCAATACCAGGCGGCG
>JBBRPN010000054.1:0-18785 GCA_038227925.1 Caulobacterales bacterium
CCGTCCCTGCTTGCGCCCGTATCGGGCGAAAATGGTCGGAGCGACAGGATTCGAACCTGCGACCCCTTGACCCCCAGTCAAGTGCGCTACCAGGCTGCGCCACGCTCCGATGCAGGAAGGAGCGCCCTTATAGTGAGGCCGTCAGGGCGCGGCAATCGCAAATCCGGCGCGCCTCAGGCCGCGCCAAGCAGGCCATCGAGACGCGCCTTGGCCGCCTCAAGCGCCGCGAGCGCGGCTTCCAACCCTCCCTGGACCTCGGAACCTGGCGAACCGACCGCGCGCCGAGGTTCCGCGACCCCCGCCGGGATCGGCGGCTCGGCGATCGGCCAACCGGCGCTGGTCAAACTCTTCAATCCAAGCTCGCGGTGCAGCTTCTGTACTCCTTTTATCGTGTAGCCCTCGCGGTGAAGCAGGCGGTGCACGTTGGCCAGGATGGCGATATCGCGCGGGCGGTAAAAACGCCTCCCACCGGCGCGCTTCATCGGCCTCACGAAGGCGAACTTGGTCTCCCAGAAGCGCAACACATGCTGGGCGACCCCGAGTTCCGTGGCGGCCTCGGAGATGGTTCGGAAGGCATCGGGCCCCTTGGCCATCGCGCTATCCCGATTTGGCCAAGGCTCGATCGATGCGCGTCTTGATCACCTGCGAGGCGTGAAAGCCGATCACGCGGCGCGGAGCGATGGCCGCCGGCGCGCCGGTTTTTGGATTTCGCCCCATGCGCTCACGTTTTGCGCGAACCTGAAAGACACCGAAGCCCGAAAGCTTGACCGTTTCGCCACGCCGCATCGCTTCGGCCAACAGATCGAGGGTGCGCTCGACGAGGCCCGCGCAATCCTGACGGGTAAGGCCCACCTCGTCGTGAAGCGCGTCGGTCAGATCCGCCCGCGTCAATGTCCGGTCTTTCATGGGAATCCCTGTCAACGCCGTCAAGTCAAGGTGCACGGCGCTGTTTGTTGCGTCAAGTCAAAGGCTTCCGAGCGCTCGATGGAATTGTCGATTAAAGGCGCAGAACGACCGCGCCCCAGGTCAAGCCGCCCCCCATCGCTTCCAGAAGCAGCAATTGTCCAGATTTGACCCGGCCGTCGGTGATACCCTGCGCCAGGGCCAGGGGTATGGACGCGGCCGAGGTGTTGGCGTGCAAGCCGACGGTGGAAATCACCCGGGCGCCATCGATACCCAGGCGCCGCGCCACCCCCTCTAGGATCCGTTGATTCGCCTGGTGGGGAATGAACCAATCGACCTGCGACATCTCAATGCCGGCCGCGGAGGCCGCGGCGACGATGGCCTCGGTAATGTTCACGACGGCGTGTCGGAAGACCTGGTTCCCCTGCATGCGAAGTTTGCCCACCGTGCCCGTGGCGGAAGGCCCTCCATCGACGTAGAGCAGATCCTGTTTGGTCCCGTCGGCGCGCAGCGAAAACCCGAGGATGCCACGATCGGTTGTCCTCCCCTGACCTTCGCGCGGCTCCAGAATAACCGCACCGGCCCCGTCGCCGAACAGGACGCAGGTTCCGCGATCGGTCCAGTCCATCAGGCGGGTCATGGTCTCCGCGCCGATGACCAGGGCGCATTTCGCGAGCCCTCGGGCGACGAAGTTGTCACTCACCGCCAAGGCGTAGACGAAACCCGAACAGACGGCCTGAACGTCGAACGCAATACATATCGGCACGCCAAGTTTGCGTTGGACGATGGTCGCGGTGGCTGGAAAGGTAAGATCGGGCGTGGTGGTCGCGACGACGATCAGATCGATATCGGCGGGCGCGCGGCCGGCGGCGGCCAGAGCGTTCTTGGCCGCCGCGACCGCCAAATCGGAGGTGCATTGCTCCGGTCCGGCGCGCCGGCGGGAGTGAATGCCGGTGCGCTCGAAGATCCAGGCGTCGTTGGTGTCCACGATTTTGGCGAGGTCGTCGTTGGTGACCTCTTCGGTCGGCAGATAGCTTCCTACCCCCGTGACGGCGCTACGCAGGACAGGCTTCACGCGGTTGCTCTTTCTTCGGTCCCCGCGACTGGCGCCACGGCGAGGCGCCCGAGATTGCGGTCGATTTCGGCGGCGAAGTCGCTCCCGGCAAGATCGGCGGCCAGGCGGATGGCGGTAGCGAAGCCTCGCGCATCGGCGCTTCCGTGACTTTTGACCACGATTCCGTTCAATCCCAGAAACGGTCCGCCGTTGATCGAACCGGGATCGAGCCGCTCGCCCATCTTCTTGAGTGAGCGCCGGGCGATGAAGGCGCCCAATTTCGAAAGGGCGTTGGCGGTGAACGTCTTGCGAAGCTCCGCGCGGAAAAAGCGCGCCAGGCCTTCTGCCGTCTTCAGGGTGACGTTTCCGGTGAATCCGTCGGTGACGATGACGTCCGCCGCCCCCTTGGCTATGTCGTCGCCCTCGACGAATCCGAGATAGTCGAAGTCGAACGTATTGTGTCGCAGCAGACGGTCGGCGCCGCGTACATCCTCGTGACCCTTCTCGGTCTCGGTGCCGACGTTGAGCAATCCCACGCTCGGGCGCCGCGAACGGTGCACGGCGCGATGATAGGCGGCGCCCATGACCGCGAATTCCACCAGCCGCTCGGCGTCGCAAACCACATTGGCCCCCACGTCCAACACGGCGGTGATCCCGCGCAGGGTAGGCCAGTTGGCCACCAAGGCCGGCCGGTCGAGGTCGGCGGTCATGCGCAGCAGCAGCCTCGAAATGGCCATCAACGCGCCGGTGTTGCCGGCCGATACAGCGGCGTGAGCCTCGCCGGACCGGACGCTATCGACCGCGTTCCACATGGATGTGCCCTTTCCGCGCCGCATGGCGTGGGCCGGTTTGGTGTCGTTGGCGATGGCCAGATCGGTGGGGCGCACTTCGCAAAGGTCGGCCGTGTTCGGGGCGTGCGCCAGAGCCAGCCGCAGGCCGGCTTCGTTCCCATGCAACAGAAAGCGCACCCCGCCGACCGGCAGGAACTTGGTCGCGCGCGCGACGCCCGGCACGACCACCGAGGGGCCGTGATCGCCTCCCATGGCGTCGATCGAGATCACCAACGGATCGGGCAAGGCGGCGCTTTCAGCTCCTTCGGGAACCTCATCTGGCGAGGCGGGCGGACGATACAGGCGGGCGCGCGCGATGCAAGCCGCGCGGCCGGGATCAGTCTTCCGACGACCGCGGCTTTAGAGCGGCAAGTCCGGCGAACGGCGACGGGCGATCGAACGCTTTGGACGGCTCGAAAATGGCGTCCGGCTTGCGCGGAAAGGGACTTAGGGCCAGCGCTAGATGCTCCACGACATAGGCGCCGATATCCAGGGTCTCTCCGGTCAGCTCGTCCGGCGGATCCTCCGCATCGGGATCGACGATGAGGTCTCGCCCCTGGATTTGGGGCGCGTTGGGGCTGCCGGCGGTGACGACCCGAACCGACAAAGGGGGCTCGGTGACCCGCTCGTCGAACGCCTCCAGCGTCACGCCGCAAATTCGAGTGACGACGGCCTCGACCCGACCGGCGATCTCGACGCCGTCGAACCACGGACGCAGGGTCAGGTCCGCCTCGAGACTTGTCACGGCCTCGGCGCCGATGGCTCGGGCGACGAGGGCCAAGGTGTCCGGCCCCGCGACCAGACGCAGAGGCGCCGCGCCGCGGTGAATATCGCTCCACGGCAGCGGCAAGGGCCACGCGCCGGCGACGCTCACGGCACCGGCCATGTGACCTCTCCGGCGAGCAAGGCGTTTGTCTCGACCGACGCGAGACTGTCTCGGCCCCGCGCGGCATAGGCCGCCAACGGCGTTGGGTCGACGCCGTCCACACCGTCCAAGACGGTCCGCGCGATCACATCCTCGAGCTTCGCGAGGTCGGGAAGAGAGGCCAACCCATCGCCGTAGGCGCGGGCCCGGCCATAGAAGGCCTGGCCCAGTTTCCTCATCCGCTTGCCCATCGCGAGGTCCCCCACGCTCATTTCGCGCAAGGCGCCGTCGAGATCGCTCAGATAGACGTCGAACAGGGCCTGACGCAGGGCGGCGGCCTCGGGGTTTTCGCCGTTGAGCCGGTCGAGGAGCAGGATGACGTGCAGTATCAGAATTTCGAATCGCCCCTCGATCGTGTCGGGCGCGCCCATCGTCGCGTAGAGAGCCGGCAGCCGGCCCCGCGCCACCGCCGTGTCGTAGAGTCGCCGAGCCACGCTCTTTTCCGATCTTCTGGCCAGCAGCCGGTCGAGAAACATGGTTTTGCCTCGCTTTCGCCGCGGGACGGCGCTATTCTGGCGCACTGAACTAGGAGGCCCGCGGCTCCAGGTCAAAGACCGCGGGATCGGTAGATAAGGTTTTTCAAAGCCATGTTCCGCACCACCGCCATCGTCGCCGCTCTCTCGACCAGCCTTCTGGGCCTCACCGCCTGCATGCCGACGAACAGCTTCCAGGGCTTTCAGGCCGTCGAACAGGCGCCCGCCGACGTCAAGGTTGGAGAAGACACCCGCGCCACCGTGCTTGCCAGGTTGGGATCGCCCACCGCCATCGGGACCTTCGACAAGGACACCTGGTTCTACATATCCCAAGTCTCCACCAAGACAGCGTTTTACCACCCGCGCGTCGCCAAGCGCGACGTGGTGGCGATCGGATTCGACAAGGGAACGCAGCAGGTGACGGCGGTGAACACCTATACGCTCAAGGATGGCCGGATCGTGGCTTATAATGGCCGAGAGACGCCCACCCGCGGTCGCGAAATGACCGTTCTCGAACAGCTTATCGGCAGCATCAGCTCGGTAAGCGCCCTGCCGCCGGACCAGAACCAGACACCCGGCTCGCACCCCGACGATCCCGGACACTAGATCGCGATCTCGGCCCCCTCAAGGCCGCCATCCCGAAGGGGTCGGGGCGCTGCGGCTACCGAATCACCCCGTGCGCCAGCACCGCGAGCAGCAGCAGGGCGACGATATTGGTGATCTTGATCATCGGGTTGACCGCCGGGCCGGCCGTGTCCTTGTAGGGATCCCCCACCGTGTCGCCGGTGACGGCGGCCTTGTGAGCCTCCGAGCCCTTGCCGCCGTAGTGGCCTTCCTCGATCAGCTTCTTGGCGTTGTCCCACGCCCCGCCGCCCGAGGTCATGGAGATAGCCACGAAGAGGCCGGTGACGATCACCCCCATCAGCATGGCCCCGACGGCCGAGAAGGCCTGCGACTTGCCGGCGATGGCGTCGATGACGACGAAGAGGACGATGGGCGACGCCACCGGCAGCAGGGAGGGGACGATCATCTCCTTGATCGCCGCCTTGGTCAGGATATCGACCGCGCGGCCGTATTCCGGCTTGACCTCATAGGTCATGATACCGGGGTTTTCCTTGAACTGCCGGCGCACCTCGGCCACCACGGCCTCGGCGGCGCGACCGACGGCGGTCATCGACAGGCCGCCGAACAGGAAGGGCAGCAGGCCGCCGAACAGCAGGCCGACCACCACATAGGGGTTGGATAGGTCGAAGGCCACATTCCCCATCCCGGCGAAGAACGGGAACTGGCCGGCGTTGGCGGAGAAATACTTTAGATCCTGGGTGTAGGCGGCGAAGAGGACCAGGGCGCCCAGGCCCGCCGAACCGATGGCGTAGCCCTTGGTCACCGCCTTGGTGGTGTTGCCCACCGCGTCCAGGGCGTCGGTGACGACGCGCACCTCACCCGGCAGCCCGGCCATCTCGGCGATGCCGCCGGCGTTGTCGGTCACCGGCCCGAAGGCGTCCAGGGCGACGATGAAACCGGCCAGGGAGAGCATGGTGGTGGTGGCGATGGCGACACCGAACAGGCCGGCGAACTGGAAGGTCGCGACGATGCCGACGATGATCACCAGGGCCGGCCCGGCGGTGGACTCCAGACTCATCGCCAGGCCCTGGATGACGTTTGTCCCGTGCCCGGAAACCGACGCCTTGGCGATGGACTTGACGGGACGGAAGTTTGTGCCGGTGTAGAATTCGGTGATCACCACGATGGCCGCCGTCACCGCCAGGCCGACCAGGCCGCAATAGAAGAGCGCGTTGGGGCTGACGATCTTGCCGAGCACCGTGACCCCCTCGGCGGGAACAAGGCTGTGGATCACCCACCATACGGCGCCCACCGACAGTACGCCGGTGACGATCAGGCCCTGATAGAGCGCGCCCATGATGTTGCCGCCCTTGCCCAGCCGCACCGCGAAGGCGCCGGCGATGGAAGTGACGATGCACACCCCGCAGATGGCCAGCGGCAGCAGCATCATGCTGGCGACCACCGGCGTGCCGCGAAAGAAGATCGCCGCCAGGACCATGGTGGCCACCGTGGTCACCGCATAGGTCTCGAAGAGGTCGGCGGCCATGCCGGCGCAGTCGCCGACATTGTCGCCCACGTTGTCGGCGATGGTGGCGGCATTGCGCGGGTCGTCCTCGGGAATGCCGGCCTCGACCTTGCCGACCATGTCGCCGCCGACGTCGGCGCCCTTGGTGAAGATGCCGCCGCCGAGGCGGGCGAAGATGGAAATGAGCGAGGCGCCGAAGCCCAGCGCCACCAGGGAATCGACCACATCGCGGCTGGTGTTCTCGAGGCCCATCCCGGCGGTCAGCACCGCGTAATAGCCGGCTACCCCCAGTAGGGCGAAGCCCGCCACCAGCATGCCGGTCACCGCACCGGAGCGGAAGGCGAGCGACAGGCCCCTGGCCAGACTCTCCGACGCCGCCTGGGCGGTGCGCACATTGGCCCTGACCGAAATCAGCATGCCGGCAAATCCCGCCAGGCCCGACAGCACCGCGCCGATGAAGAAGCCCAGCGCCTCGCGCCAGCCAAGCAGGAGGAAGATGGCGATCAGGATCACTACGCCCACCGCCGCGATGGTCGCGTACTGGCGGCGCAGATAGGCCTGTGCGCCCTCCTGGATCGCCGCGGCGATCTCCTGCATCCGCGCGCTGCCGGCCGACGCCCTCATCAGGCTCGCGGTCTGCACCACGCCATAGAGCACCGCCAGCAGGCCGGCGACGATCACCAGCTCGAGCACAAGACTCATGATAAGAGACGTCCCCTATAGGTTGCTACGCCGCCGGCGCGGGCGCCGTGGCGGCGCGCATATACGGCCAAACGTCCGGCTTGGATAGTCGGAAGCGGCCAAATCGCCAGACTCGCCTCGGCGCTTGAAGGAACCTTGCCGGCCTGATCGGGTTGCGCTTTGGAAAACGACGGGAGAGCCGACCAATGTCGCGTGTCTTCACTCATGTCGCCGTCTGGACGGCTTTCGCCTTGGCTTTCGGCGTTCACGCGCAGCCGGCGCCGCGCCTCGCGCCGATCGTCGCCCCGGCGCCGGCCTTCAAGGTGGGCGCGGTCGTCACCGACAGGACCGGCGCGCGCCTGGGACCCATTCAAAGCCTGGCCGAAGCCGCGCGCCGCGCGATGATTGTGATCGAAATCGAAGGCAAGCTGGTCAGCGTTCCTCAATCCACCCTGAAGCCGAATGGCGGGGGCGCCGTCAGTTCCCAGACCAAGGCCGAGATCATGGCCGCGGCGGGCGCGCCACGTTGAGCCTTCTTTGACATCGGCGCCGTTTTGACATCAGCGCCGTCGTCGCGCGAAAAGCCGGGCATGGACCCGCTCATCGAAGGCTATCGCCGGTTCCGCGCGCGGGCGTGGCCGGCCGACAAGGCGCGCTACGAGGCTCTCTCCGCCAAGGGGCAGGCGCCGGCGGCGCTGGTGGTCGCCTGCTCCGATTCTCGCGTCGATCCGCAGACGGTGTTCGGGGCGGGGCCGGGGGAAATGTTCATCGTCCGTAATGTGGCCGGGCTGGTCCCGCCCTATCAGCCGGACGGCGCCTACCATGGCACCAGCGCCGCCCTGGAATACGGGGTGCGGGTGCTGGGGGTGTCGCGGCTGATCGTCCTGGGGCACGCCCAGTGCGGTGGGGTCAGGGCCATGGTCGAGGGGGCGCCGGCGGAGGCCGGCGATTTCATCGCCTCGTGGATGGAAATCGCCCGGCCGGCCATGGCGCCGGTCCCCAAGGGATTGGCGGGCGCGGATGTCCTGGCCCACTACGAGGACGAGGTGGTGCGGGTGTCGCTGGCCAACTGCCTGACCTTTCCGTGGATCGCGGCGGCGGTGGCGGATGGGCGGCTCGAATTGGCCGGCTTTCGTTTCGGCATCGCCACGGGCGCCCTCTATCGCCTGGAAGGTGACCGATTCGCCCTGGTGGAGTGATGGCGTCCCTCCCCTCCCCGGCGATCGCGGCCGAGCCGGTGGCGTTGCGGGCCGCCGCCTGGGCGGATCATGAACTTATCGACAGCGGCGGGGGGCGTAAGCTGGAGCGGTATGGGCCGTACACGGTGATCCGGCCGGAGGCGCAGTGCCTTTGGGCGCCCCGCCTTGGCCGCGAGGCATGGGAGCACGCCGACGCGGTATTCGAGGGGGGAGAGGAAGAGGAGGCCGGGCGCTGGCGGTTCGCCCACCCGTTGCCGGAGACCTTTCCCATGGCCTGGCGCGGGGTGCGCTTTCAGGGCCGGTTCACCGCCTTCCGCCATCTGGGCGTCTTTCCCGAACAGGCCGCCAACTGGGAATGGCTCGACGCGCGCCTAGCGGCGTCGGGAACCGGTCTTAACTTGTTGAACCTGTTTGGCTATACCGGTATCGCCAGCTTGGTGGCGGCGACGCGGGGGGCGAGGGTGACCCACGTGGACGGCTCGAAGAAGGCGGTGGGCTGGGCGCGGGACAACGCGGCGCTGGCCGATCTGGCCTCCGCTCCCGTGCGCTGGATCTGCGAGGATGCGCGCAAATATGTTCAGCGGGAGGTTCGCCGCGGCTCGCGCTACGACGGAATCATCCTCGACCCGCCGAAATACGGGCGGGGACCGGCCGGCGAGGTGTGGCGGCTGCATGACGACCTGCCGGCCCTGATCGCCGGCTGCGCCGCTCTGCTGTCGGACCAAGCCTCCTTTCTACTCCTCAACGCCTATTCCGAGCGGCTCTCCGGCTTGGCGCTGGCCGCCCTGACGGCCGACGCGCTGAAGGGGCGGGGCGGCCGCATCGACTGGGGCGAATTGGCTCTGATGGAGGAGAGCCGCGAGCGGGGCGCCGGCTTGTCTTTCTTCGCCCGCTGGAGCGCGCCTTGAGCGGGCGAGCGATCACTTCGCTGACCAATGCCTCGGTCAAGGCGGCGCGGGCCCTGCATTCGCGCAAGGCGCGCGACGAGAGCGGCCTCTTTCTCGCCGAGGGCCTGAAGATCGTCGCCGAGGCGGTGGAACTCGGCCGGGCGCCGCGCCTGCTGCTGCATGGCGCCTCGGTCGCCGACCACCCGCTGTTTCGGCGGGCCGCCGCCGAGGCGGGGGAAACGGTTGAGGTGACGCCCGCGATCCTCGCCAAGATCTCCCGGCGCGACAATCCGCAGACGGTGCTGGGGGTGTTCGAGCAGAGCTACACGCCGCTGGCCGACCTGGAACCGGCGGCGGCGCGGTGCTGGGTGGCGCTGCAGGCGGTGCGCGATCCGGGCAACCTCGGCACCATCGTGCGCACCGCCGACGCGGCGGGCTGCGGCGGGGTGATCCTGGTCGGCGACTGCTGCGATCCCTATTCGGTGGAGGCGGTACGGGCGACCATGGGCTCGATCTTCGCGATCAGGATCGCGCGGTGCGGGACGGAAGATTTCATCACCTGGCGAAAGGGTTGGCCGGGCGGCGTGGTTGGCGCCCTGCTCACCGCCACGGCGGATTTCCGGGCGGTGGAGTACCGCGAGCCAACCCTGATCCTGATGGGCGCCGAACAGGCTGGCCTGTCGCCGGAACTCGAAACCATCTGCGACCTCGCCGTCAAAATCCCCATGCGCGGCCGCGCCGACAGCCTGAACCTAGCGGTGGCGACCGGGGTAATGATCTATGCGGCGATGGGGTAGAAAGACAAAAAGAGGGATTACATCATGGTCGTCATTCCCGCCGCGCCGGCGGTCGCCTCGCCGCCGCCGGTGGTCCGCCAGTACCGCGATCTCGCCTTGTCGCCGGGCGGGGACCAAATGGCGGCGGTGGAATATTCGGCCACCGGCGAGGAGGCCAAGGAGCCGCACCGGACGGTGGTGATCCGCCGGGCGAGCGATGGCGGGATCGTCCAGCAATTGGACCCCTGCCCGACCTGCGAATACGCGGGACCGGCCTGGTCGCCGGACGGTGAAAAGCTGGCCTTTCTGGCCATCGATCCCGAGACTCTAACCGCCACGCTGGAGATCGCCCAACAAAGCCAGGTGCGCCTCGCCGCGACGATCAAGGGCCTGGCGGCGTCGCCGCGTTGGTCGCCGGACGGGACCACCATCGCCCTGCTGGCCACGCAAGGCGCCCGAAAGCGGACCGGGGCGGTCGAGGCGGGCGCGCCACAGGTCGGCGAGATCGGCGAGGCGAACGACGAACAGCGAATCGCCGTGGTTCCCGCCGCCGGGGGCGAGGCGCGTCTCGTCTCGCCGGCCGACACCTTCGTCTACGAATACGACTGGACGCCGGACGGGCGCGGGTTTGTGGCCACCGCCGCCAAGGGCAATGGCGACAACAACTGGTGGATCGCCAAACTGATCACCGTCGATCTGGCCGGCGGGGCGATGCGGACCCTCGCCGCCTCCAAGGTCCAGATGGACTATCCGCGCGTCTCGCCGGACGGCAAGACGGTGATGTTCATCGGCGGATTGATGAGCGATTTTGGGCCGGTGGGCGGCGATCTTTACACCGTTCCCCTCGCCGGCGGCGCGCCGAGGGATCTGACACCCGGCTGGAAAGGCACCTTCACCTCGCTCGCCTGGCGGACCAGGCAGCCGCTGGCGACCGCTCTGGTCGGCGGCCGGACGGTTCTGGCCTCGGTCGATCCCGACACCGGCGCGGTCACTACCGTGTGGTCCGGTCCGGTGCGCCTAAGCGGCGCGGCGTTCAACGGCGAGGTCGTCCTCGATGCCGGGGCCGCGCGCGGCGCCGCGGTCAGGGAGGATTTCGAGCATGCGCCGGCCATCGTCGCCGGCCCGCTCGCCGCCATGACGCCGATCACCCACGACAACGACGCCCTCGCCCCTCAGGTGGCGGCCCGCGAGGTGACCTGGAAGAACGGCGGCTTCGACCTGCAAGGCTGGCTGCTCGCACCGCGTCAGGCGGCGGCCAAACCGACTTCGGGGCGAAAATATCCGATGATCACCGTCGTCCATGGCGGACCGGGCTCGGCGGCGCAGCCGGGGTTCGTTTCACATGGCACGGTGCGCGATCTGGTGGCGCGGGGCTATTTAGTCTTCGAACCCAATCCGCGCGGCAGCTATGGCCAGGGCGAGGCGTTCACCCGCGCCAATATCCGCGATTTCGGCGGCGGCGATCTTTCCGACATCCTGTCCGGAGTCGATGCGGTGGAAAAGGCCGCCCCCATCGACGACGCCCGCCTCGGAATCTATGGCCACAGCTACGGCGGCTTCATGACCATGTGGGCGGTGACCCACACGCACCGCTTCCGCGCCGCCGTGGCCGGGGCGGGCCTGGCCAACTGGATCAGCTACTATGGCGAGAACGGCATCGATCAGTGGATGATCCCGTTCTTCGGCGCCTCGGCCTATGACGATCCGGCCATCTACAACGCCGCCTCGCCGATCAACTTCATCAAGAACGCCAGGACGCCGACCTTCATCTATGTGGGCGAGCGCGACCTGGAGTGCCCCGCCCCCCAGTCCATGGAGTTTTGGCGCGGCCTTCAGGCCATGAACGTGCCGACCTCCCTGGTCATCTACCCCGGCGAGGGCCATTCCCTGCGCCAGCCCGAGCATATCCACGACCTGCGCGACCGGATCGTCGGCTGGTTCGACCGGTATCTGGGCGGGTGAGAAGGCGACGTGGCGAAACCCTACTCCGCCACCAAGCCGTCCAGCCGCTCCACCGCCTCCAGGAACTCCGCCTTGAAGTCCTGGACCACCTGACCGGCCGAGCGGACGGAATCGATCAGGCCGACGCCCTGACCGACGAAATAGGTGACCATGTCGCGGGCCGCCGCGTTGCCGGCCGCCGCGGCCCGATCGACCGAACGCAGGGCGTTCTCGCTGACCAGGCTCTGCAGGGGCATGGGCAGGGCGCCCGGGCTGGCCGGATCGTTCTCCCAGGCCTGGGTCCAGGTCGAGCGGAGTTGGCGGGCCGGCTTCCCGGTGCGGCTTTTCGAGCGCACCGCGTCTCTCGAGGTGGCCGCGATCATCTTTTCGCGGAAGATTTCGCTGGTCTCGGACTCAACGGTCGCCAGCCACACCGAGCCGGTCCAGGCGCCGGCCGCTCCCATGGCCATGCAGGCGGCCATCTGGGCGCCGTTCACGATCCCGCCGGCGGCCAGCACCGGCACGTCGCGGATGGCGGCGATGGCCTTGATCACCTCGGGAACCAGGACCAGGGTGGTGACCTCGCCGCAGTGGCCGCCGGCCTCGGTGCCCTGAACGACCAGGATATCGACCCCAGCGGCGACCTGGCGCAGGGCGTGCTCCTTGGCCCCGACCAGGGCGGCGACCGGCACGCCATGGGCGCGGCCCATCTCGATCATGGCCGGCGGCGGCACGCCGAGCGCATTGGCGATCAGGCGGATGGGGTGCTCGAAGGCCGCCTCCAGCACCCGCATGGCCTCGGTCGGATCGAAGGGCTGGGGCCGGTCGTCGGCGACAGCCAGATCGGCCGCTTCGACCCCGATCTTGCCGAGCAGGTCGCGGGCGAAAGCGCGGTGCGCGGCCGGCACGCGGGCCTTCAGGCTATTGTAGGTGACGCCGGTCTCGCCGGCGGTGGCCATGTTCTCGGGGATCAGGACATCCAGGCCATAGGGCTTGCCGCCGACGTGATCATCGATCCAGGCCAGTTCCCGGTGGATGGAGGCCGGCGAATGGGCGGTGGCCCCCAGCACCCCAAAGCCCCCCGCCCGGCTGACCGCGGCCACCACGTCGCGGCAATGGCTGAAAGCCAGCAGGGGAAATTCGATCCCCAGCATCTCGCAGATGGGCGACTTCATGGGGTTGGGCTCTCCGCGTTTGCCGGATGGCTGGGAGCTTAACGGCGGCGGGCTTCATCTTCCAGGCGCAATGGTTATGGTGGACCGCGATGGATCGCTGGGGGAATCGCCGATGAAGGCTTTTGTTCGCTTGGCCCTGGCGCCGCTGGTGGTTGTGGCGCTGACGGCGTCGGGCGCCGCGTCGGCGACGCAGGGGGCGTTCACGCTGCCTCAGGTGCTGGACTATCCCTTCGAGAGCGACCTGACGGCCGCCGACCATGGCGACGCCATCGCCTGGGTGCGAAACCTGGCTGGGACGCGCAATGTGTGGGTGGCGCGGGGTCCGGACTTCACGCCGAGACAGGTGACGCGCTACAGCGGCGACGACGGCCAGGAACTGACCCAGCTCACCTTTTCGCCCGACGGTTCGCGCCTCATCTATGTGCGCGGCGGCGACCATGACGCCAACTGGCCGGCGGAAGGCGGCCTCGCCCCCGACCCGGCTTCCGGAACGGAGGCGCCGGCGGTGACCATCTGGTCCATCGCTCTGCCCGTCGGCGCCCCGGTGAAGATCGCCGAAGGGGACGCGCCGGCGCTGTCGGCACGGGGCGTCGTGGCTTTTATCAAAGACAAGCAGGTGTGGACCGCGCCGCTCGGAGGCAAGGGCAAGGCCGAGCGGCTGTTCTTCGACCGGGGAACCGACAGCGCCCTGGCCTGGTCGCCAGATGGAGCGCGCCTGACCTTCGTCTCCAATCGCGGCGACCACGCCTTCATCGGCGTCTTTTCGGGCAAGGATCGACCTATCCTCTATCTGGCCCCCTCGACCTCCAAAGATTCCTCGCCGCGCTGGTCGCCGGACGGGATGAGGATTGCCTTCATCCGCCGACCGGGCGACGGCGGTGCGCCGGAGCCCCTGCTCAAGGAAATCCCTCAACCCTGGGCGATCTGGACCGCCGACGCGGCGACCGGGATCGGCGGGGCGGCCTGGCGCGGGCCAAAGACCTTGGAGGGCTCCTATCCCGACATCGAGGACGAGGCGGACCTGATGTGGGCGGCGGGCGGCGCCCTGGTGTTCCGGGCCGAGCTGGACGGCTGGCCTCACCTCTATGTCGTCCCGGCGGCGAGCGGCGAGGCGAGATTGCTGACCCCCGGCGATTTCATGGTGGAGCACGCGCGGATGAGCCGCGACGGGCGCCTGGCGATCTACGACGCCAACACGGGGAACGCGCCCGACGACGGCGACCGGCGACACATCTTCGCCGTAGCCGTGGATGGCGGCAAACCCACGGCCTTGACCGCTGGCGGGGGTCTGGAGGACCAGCCGGCGGCCGCCTCCCAAAGCGCTTCAGGGGGCGCGGTCGCCTTCATCGCCGCCGGGGCGAGGGCGGCGCCTTTCGTGGCCCTGGTCGGCGTGGACGGCGCGGGGCGGCGGTCCCTGAACGATGAAGGGACGCCGGCCGACTTTCCGGAGGACGCCCTCGTCACGCCCAGATATGTCACCTTCAAAGCCGCCGACGGGACGAGCGTGCATGGCCAGCTTTTCCAGCATCCCGATGGCGCCAAATCCCAGCCCGGGGTGATTTTCGTCCATGGCGGGCCGCCCAGGCAGATGCTGCTCGGCTGGCATTATATGGACTATTACAGCAACGCCTATGCGATGAACCAGTATCTGGCGGCGCACGGATTCACGGTGCTGGCGGTGAATTACCGGTTGGGCATCGGCTACGGCCGGGCCTTTCAGCACCCGGAAAACGCCGGCCCGGCCGGGGCGTCGGAATATCAGGACGTGGTGGCCGGCGCGCGCTTTCTGCAGGCGACGCCCGGCGTCGATCCGGCCCGCATCGGCATCTGGGGCGGCTCCTACGGCGGCTACCTCACCGCCTTGGCCCTGGCCCGCGACTCCGACATCTTCAAGGCCGGGGTCGATATGCACGGCGTCCACGACTGGTGGCGCGCCGCCGCCCGCGAACTGGGGCCGCCGCCCGATCGGTTCGAACAAGGCGATCGGGACAAGGCCCGCGTCGTCGCCTGGGCCGCCTCGCCCGATGCCGATATCGCCCGTTGGCGCTCGCCGGTGCTGCTGATCCAGGGCGACGACGACCGCAACGTCGATTTCCAGCAGACGGTCGATCTGGCGCGGCGGCTGGAGGATCGGGGCGTGCCGTTCGAGGAGCTGGTGATTCCCAACGAAATCCATGGCTTTCTCCGCCACCAGAGCTGGCTGGCGGCGGATACGGCCACGGTGGAGTTTCTGGGCAAGGAGTTGGGCGGGGCGGGGAAGTAGAGGCGGCGCGGAGACCCCTCACGCCCGCCGCGACGTCTCCTCCCGGACCCACCCCCGTCAGTGGACGACGTAGGCCGTCCGATTGCCGGCTGCGTCGTAGGTGTAGGTGATCACCGTTCCGTCGGAATAGGTCACCGAGGCGATCCGGCCGAGGGCGTCGTAGGTATAGGCGATCGTCCCCGCCTGCGCGCTGAAGCCGATGAGCGCGCGCATGGAAGCCCAGCTCGTCACCGACGCCTTGGTCATGGCCATCTGGCGCAGAGGCAAACCCGAGGCGCTCTCGCACCACTCCGATCGCGGCAGCCAATACGCCAGCGACCATTGCCAGCGCCTGTTGGCCGATCACGGCGTCGCCTGCTCCATGAGCCGCGCCGGAAACTGCTGGGACAACGCCGCCATGGAGAGCTTCTTCTCGTCGCTGAAGACCGAGCGCACGGCGCGCAAGACATACAGGACCAGGGACCAGGCGAGGGCCGACGTGTTCGACTACATCGAGCGCTTCTACAATCCCAGGCGCAGACACTCGACGATCGGATATATGAGCCCTATGGAGTTCGAGGCCTTGGCTGGAGGAGCCTAAGTGGGTGTCATCCAAACCGGCAGCAACTCATTCGGCCCGTCAGATCACGGGGGTCGTCTCGCCCAATCCCGGCGCCGGCGAAGGCCTCGCCTACCCGGCGATCCGCTATACCTACAACCTGGATGGCCAGCCGACCCTGATCGAGCAGGGGACGGTCGTCAGCCAGTCGCAGGCCGATTTCGCCAACTTCGTCACCCTCCAGCAGCAGGCTTTCACCTACGATTCGGTGGGACGAAGAACGCGGGCCAATCTCGAAAACGCCAACGGCGCCAGATTGACTCTCCAGCAATACACGCCGCCAATGAGTTGACGAAGGTGACAAATGGCTATGGCACTTCGTTTCAAGCCGACTCCGCGACCCTCAGTTATTCCGACAACGGCCACCCCCTCACCGTCAAGGACGCTAACAACAATCTGACCACCACGATCTACGACGGCTTCGATCGGGCCTCCAAGATCGAGTACCCGCTGTCGGCCAAGGGCGCGAACGCCTCGAACCCCAACGACTACGAGGCCTACACCTACGACGCCAACGGCAATCCTCTCACCGTGAACCGCCGCCCCGGCGGGAGCGGCGGCGCGACGATCACCCTGACCTACGACGCCCTGAATCGGCTGACGCGCAAGAGCTTCCCCACCGGCACGGAGCAGAATGTCTACTACGCCTACGATCTCCTGAACCGCGCTCTCTACGCTCATTATGGCAGCGCCGGCGGCGCGGGCATGGACTACGCCTATGACGCCCTTGGCCGAACGACGAGCACGACGGCCTCCACGACCACGCCATCACGCACCCTTTCCTACCAATACGACCTGGCCGGGGATCGGACCCGGATCACCTGGCCGGACACGGGGTCCAACGCCCTCTATGTCGCCTACGCCTACGACCTTCTGCAGCGGGTGACGCAGGTTCAGGAGAACGGCGCGACGAGCGGGCCGGGACTGCTGGCGGCCTATACCTATGATGACCTTGGGAGGCGAACGCGCGTCGCTCGCGCGGCGGGCGGCGGGGCGACCACCACCTTGGGCTACCAATACGCCGATTGGCTGAACGGCCTGACCCACAACTTCTCCGGTTCGGGCTCCGATGTCGAATTTACGCCCAGCTACAGCCCGGCCTTCCAGGTCACCGGCCAGGGCGTCACCAACGACGCCTACACCTTTCACCCCGGCGCCATCTCCAAATCCTACACCGCCAATGGCCTCAACCAATACGCCAGCGTCAGCGGAACCAGCTTCGCCTACGACCCGCGCGGCAACCTGACCTCGGACGGGACGCGGCGCTTTACCTACGATGTGGAGAACCACCTGCTCACCGCCTCGGCCCCGACGGCGGTGACCTTGGCCTACGATCCCCTGGGGAGGCTGCAGACTTCGACGGCGGCGGGGGCGACGACGAACTTCCTCTATGACGGCGACAATCTGGTTGGGGAATACGACGGCTCGGGAACGATCCTGAACCGCTATGTTCCCGGGCCGGGCGTCGATGAGCCCTTGGTCTGGTACGCCGGTCCCGGCACGGCGACCCGCCGCTGGTATCAGGCCGACACGGAAGGCTCGATCGTCGCCTGGTCGGATTCCACCGGCGCGCAGGTCGCCAGCCGCGCCTACGACCCCTATGGCCAGCCCGACCACTGGCTGGGATCGCGTTTCGGCTACACCGGCCAGATCGTCATCCCAGAGGCCAAGCTCTATTCCTACAAGGCCAGGGTCTACGATCCCGGTCTCGGCCGCTTCCTGCAGACCGATCCCATCGGATATCAGAGCGACGTCAACACCTACGCCTACACAGGCAACAATCCCAGGAACCGGTCCGATCCCAGCGGGTTGGTGGATCCGACCACGGTCTCGGAGTTTGTCGTCACGGCGCCCGCGCCGGAGGAGAACACGGCGGCCGCGCCGCAGGGGAACTTTGAATTTGTTAACGCCACGTTCTACGACAGCGTTGGCAGTAGCGCCTCGGCCGATCTGGGGGAGATCGTGGTCACGGGCCACCGGTTCGGCAGACGGAATTTTGGCAACCTAACGCTTGCCACATTCACGGTGAGCGCAGCGTCGCCGCAGGATACGCAAGCGCAAAATTCGAAGGCGTGCGCAGCTGCACGGCAACTCGATGCGTGGGCGAAAAGTGATGCCAACATCGCTTTCGGAACGGCGGGAGCGGGAGCCTTTGGCAAATCTCAGGCTGGCGCGCTCGCAATCAGAGCTGGCAAAGGCTTGTCAGGGATCGCTGAGGTTTTTGGCTGGACCGCATTCGTGGAGTCGACCGCCTCTGCTTTAATCAACGGCTACGAGTCCGGGAACTACTCCGAAGCCATTGTTAATGGTGCCCAAAAGTTGCTGTCTGCCGCTGCAGGAGTTGATGGATTTGCTGGAGAGGCGGCGGGGCAAGTTTTTGACAAAGGAGTAATGCGTAATGCCGGACTTCCCTCTCCGTGCGAGTAGGTGGAAAATGTCGAATTTTTATAGCTGGTGCAGCGTAGTCTCGTTTTTAGCAATTAGCTTGATTGCGCTAATGGTAAATGGCCCAGCAGGTCATATTTCTGTGCGTGTCCTGGTCGTTGCTGCCGTCGCGTTTAGCATACTTGCTCGAAATGGCTCTAGGGATGACGGCGTCAAAGCCGTGAGCGTGGAGGCCACATCATTAGTATCGCTTGTTGGTGGGGTGGTGCTTGTATTCATCGTTTTTATGGCACCGCCTCAGGCGTCGTATAGGAACGCTGGAATATTCGCCTCGACGATTATCGCCGTAGGTGCTTTGATCTTATCAAAATACCTAACCGCCCATCCTAGGGCGGGGACTCATTGATCACGGCCGCAGAATAATCGGCAGACCTGTCCGCCGGCGCTCAACATGGCACGAGGCTCAGAGTCTGACTCATAACTCGGCACGGGGTTCTACGGCCTGACCAGTCGGCGTGTCAGCCGTCGGATATGGGCGATGAAGATCCAGGCGATGGCGCTCTCGATTGTGGTCTCGAAGTCCTTGGCGAGCCTGTGGCAGCGGCC
>JBBRPN010000055.1:0-18634 GCA_038227925.1 Caulobacterales bacterium
CGCTTGCGTAGCGCAGGCCCTCCCGCCGATAGTGCGCGCGGGTGGTTTCAGTCCAAGCCATCGTGTCCTCCATTGAGCTTCGCAACCCAACGGAATCACAACCGATTGAAATCACCCACCTTCTTTTTCAGTCAGCCTCTTAGACAACTTTGCGACATACACGCAGCGAGCGGCTGGGGGCGTCGCAGTCGCGTCCTTGATCCCGGAAGCATTTGGCGGCCCGATTGACCCGGTTGCTGATGTCCTTACCGGGGCGGGAGACGCAGACGCGGGAATCCTTGAGGTCTTCTCACTGACCGCCTCCGGTGCCTCCGGAGTTATACATCTCACTTACGGCAATCCGGGTCCTCTGGCAGTCACCGTCATGACTGCAGGTCTCAGTGCGGCTAGCGGCGTAAGGGGGACAGCGTCACACATTGCCAATACCGTAAACGGTGAACTCGATTCCACAATCAACCAAGGGCGTTGCAATTAATATGTTACCTTCCGCTGGCGCACGGATTGTGGCCATTCTTGGCATAATATCCGGCTGCGCGGCCGTATATTTATCGGAGTGGGGGGTCGATGGCGCGCCGACTTATCTTTGGAAAGCGCTATCGTTATTGGCGGTAGCCTCTCTTGTTGCAATGCGATACATAGGCAAAGCGCGGCTAAACATGGAATTGTTGAAAGCTGGAGTAGGCGTTGCGCCGGTAATTAAGCTCGTAAATTATAGGAGAGTAGCGATGTTGTTGGTATTGATGAGTGGATTTCTGGCTATATTGGTTGCTCCATCAATTTCCACGCTAATCACGCGGCGATTAACTTTGTTATTGGCGTTTGGTGTGATACTCGCTGCTGTGATAATTTTCGCTTTTGTTGAATTAAAATTTCGTGGGTTATTGGATTTAGAGCGATCTCGCCGCTGATTGCATCACGAGGGATTCCTAAATCAACGAATGCGGAAATACGGCGACATGATACCTATACCGTGCACCCGTGAGGCGCTAAAAGGCCAGTGGCCAAGAGCGTATCGAACGACCCCTACACTTGGCATCCGGGCGCTCTGTCGATATCCCGCACGGCCAATGGCCTCAGCCAATACGCCAGCGTGAGCGGCGCGACCTACGCCTATGATGGCCTCGGCAATCTCACCTTCGACAGTTCGCGCGCCTTCACCTATGATCCGGAGAACCGCCTGCTGACCGCCTCCGGGCCGACGGCGGTGAGCCTGACCTACGATCCTCTTGGCCGGCTGCAGACGTCCACCGCCGCCAGCGCCACCACCACCTTCCTCTTCGATGGCGACATGCTGGCGGGCAAATATGACAGCTCGCACAATATCCTGCGGCGCTATGTCCCCGGCCCCGGCGCGGACGAGCCGGTGGTGTGGTACGAGGGCGCGGGCGTGACGGACCGGCGCTGGCTGCACGCCGACACGCAAGGCTCGGTGATCGGCTATTCGGACAGCGGCGGCAATTCGAAGGCGACCTACGGCTACAGCCCCTATGGCGAGCCCAACGTCTGGAGCGGTTCGCGCTATCGCTACACCGGCCAACTGATGATCCCCGAAGCGCATCTCTACTACTACAAGGCCCGCCTGTACGACCCCGTCAACGGCCGCTTCCTGCAGACCGACCCCATCGGCTACGCCAGCGATGTCAACCTCTACGCCTACGCCGGGAACGATCCGGTCAACTCGACGGACCCGAGCGGGTTGGTGTGGGTTGACGAACTCCAAGTCGTCGGGCGTCGTTCGTTTATCGACTCGGTAACAAACTTCTTGGACGCATTTAACCGGGGCGTCGTCGGTTTCAATGGCGGCGGCGGCGGGGGCGGTGGCGCTGAGGGTAATGGTGCCGGCACCACCGTGGCGGAGTTTGTGGTCACCGCGCAAAATTGGGTGACAGGAGCAACGTCGTCGAAAGCGGGCCGCCCTACCCTCACGCCCGCCGCAGCGCCTCCATCGCCGGCGCTTCGGCCGCCAGCATATAGTCGCGAGTGATCGGCAGGGCGCCGGCGCGTTTGGCGAGCTGGATTTGGAAGACGAAAAGCCCCCCGAAACGGAAGGCGCTTTCGGAGCCGGCCAGATAGAACTCCCACATCCGGCAGAAGCGCTCGCCGTGGCGGGCGGCCATTTCGGCTCGCCGCGACCAGAAGTTGAGCCGCCAATGGCGCAGAGTCTCGGCGTAGTGGCGGCGCAGGATCTCGATGTCGGTCATCCACAGGCCCGCCTCTTCCACGGCGGCGGTGACCTGCGACAGCGACGGGATATAGCCGCCGGGAAAGATGTATTTGCGGATAAAGGGATCGGTCACCCCCGGCGGCTCCATGCGGCCGATGGCGTGGATCAGGGCCACACCGTCGTCGGTGAGCAGGCGGGCGATCTGCTCGAAATAGGCGCGGAAATTGGGGGCGCCGACGTGTTCGAGCATACCCACCGAGACGATGCGGTCGAAGGGCCCCGTGAGGTCGCGGTAATCGGTGAGGGAAAAGCGGACGCGGCCCGCGAAGCCGGCGTCCTCCGCGCGACGCCGCGCCACCGCTAGCTGCTCGGCCGAAAGGGTGACGCCGGTAACCTTGGCGCCGAACCGCCGCGCGAGATCCAGGGCCAGGCCGCCCCAGCCGCACCCGACGTCCAAGACGCGCTGGTCCTGCGAGAGATCGAGCTTCGCGGCGATGTGCGCGACCTTGGCTACCTGAGCCTCGTCCAGGGTCATGTCTTCCCTGGCGAAATAGGCGCAGGAATACTGCATGTCAGCGTCCAGAAAGCCGCGGTAGAGGTCGTTTGGCAGATCGTAGTGACGGGCGACAGTGCGCCGCGCGGCGCGGCGGTCGTTCCATTGCCGAAAGCGCCGCTGAAGGCTGTGCAGGACGCGGGTCAGACCGCCCGGCCGGGGCGGCGGGCGGCGCACCATGTTGGCGCTGGTGATCTCCAGGAGACGCCAGATGTCGCCCATCTCGAAGGCCAGATCGCCGTTCATATAGGCTTCGCCCAGGCCCAGGCCCTGCTTGAAGACGATGTGGCGGGCGCCGGCGTTGGTGAGGGCGACACGAACCGGGGTTCCAGAGCCGTCGCCGTAGGTCTGGACGCTCCCGTCGGCGTAGCGAACGGTGAGAGACCCCACTTCGATCGTTCGGCGAAGAATGGGGTGCAACAACATATGCGCCATTGGCCCATTCCTCCTCGTTCGTTGAGCTTTCAACGAATTGCGAGGGCCGGCGGTTCCAGATTCGCTATCGTCGTTTGGGTCGCGCGAACGGATCGCCGTCGGCTTCGTGGGGATCGAAGCCGAAGCGGGCGAAGCCGGCCAGCATTTCGGGGCTCAAGGGCGCTTCGATATCGATCAGGCCGCCCGAGGGATGGGGCAGGGCGAGGCGGCGGGCGTGGAGCTGGAGCTTTAGGGGTCCCGACGCCTCGATCGAGGCCGGCGTGTTGTATTTGGGATCGCCGAGGATGGGGTGACCTAAGGCTAGCATGTGAACGCGAAGCTGATGGGTGCGGCCGGTCAGGGGGCGCAGAGCCAGCCAGGCGGCGCGCGGGCCGGCGCGCGCGAGGGTGACGAATTCGGTGACGGCCGCCTTGGCCCTGGGGTCCTTGGGATCGACGGGAGTGACCCGTTCGAGGTCCTGGGCCCCGGTCTTGGCCAGCGGCAGATCGACGGTCCCATCGACCGGCCGGGGATTGCCCTCGACGATGGCCCAATAAGTCTTCCGGGCGCCTCGTTTGGCGAAGGCGGCGGCGAGCTGAGCGGCGGCGGTCGCGGTTTTGCCCAGCACCATCGCCCCGGAGGTGTCGCGGTCGAGACGGTGCGTCAGGCGGGGGCGATCGGCCCCCTCCCCCCAGACGCTCAGCAGACGGTCGATATGGTGGGTGGTCTTGGTCCCCCCCTGGACGGCCAAGCCGGCCGGCTTGTTCAGAACCAGCACCTCGTCGTCCTCATAGAGCACCAAGCCGCGGGCGAAGGCGGCGTCGCGGCTGGAGACGCCTTCGCTCGCCTCGCGCCGCGGCGCGTCGGGCAGCGGCGGCACGCGGATCTGGGCGCCGGCGGTCAGGCGGGTGTCGGCCTTGACCCGGCCGCCATCGACCCGGAGCTGGCCGCTTCGCGCCAGTTTGTGGATCTGGGTCTGGCCCAGATGCGGCCAACGCCGGCGCAGCCAGCGGTCCAACCGCATCCCGTCCTCGGCTTCGCCGACGCCGAGAAGCTTGACCTCGCCCATCAGGCGAGGGGGGCGGCGCCGTAGTGGACCACCTCGACCTTCTCCAGGGTGACCAGGCCTATGCCGCGCATGCCGCGAACATCCTCGAGAAGGGTTTGAATCTTCTCGTCGGTATCGACGATCTCGACGACCAGCGGCAGCTTGCCGGAAAACTCCAGTATCTTGGCGGTATGAATGACGGTGGACTGGCCAAAGCCCATCGGGCCGCGCAGGACGGTCGCCCCCGCCAGCCCCAGCTTGCGCGCCGTGAGTACGATCTCCTCATAAAGGGGGCGATGGCCGCTTTGTCGGCCTTCCTCGGTGTAGATTCGCAGGAGTACGGCGGCCCCGGGCGCCTGCATGGATCAGCTCCCCTTCACGACGTTGAAGGCCATGGCCGCCACATGGCCGAGCCAGACGAAAACGAGGCATAGCACGACCGAGGCGCCGACGTTCAGTCCGGCGCGCAGGTATTCCCCGTCCTGCGCGAGGCCCAGGGTCTGGAGGCTGAACGAAGAGAAGGTGGTGAAGCCGCCGCACACGCCTACCATGACGAACTGACGCGTGTTGGTGGACGCCAGCACCCGCCCGTCCGGCCCGGTGAGGGCGGCGAAGAAGCCGATGACGAAGGAGCCCGCCACGTTCACCACCAAGGTCCCCCAGGGGAAGAGCTGGCCGAATCCGCCCGCGACCAGGCTCTGGCAGGCGTAACGGGCCACGCCGCCCAGGGCGCTGCCGACCGCGATCCACAGATAGGTTATCACCGGCGCGACACTCCTTGGGCTATCGCCTCTGTGGGGCAAAACCGCTCATCGATGCAACTGGTCGCCGCGAGCGCAACCGGACAGTTCCAGCCGCCCCAAAAGATCGCTGAAATCGTCCGGCGGCGGGGCGGCGATGCGCCGCTCGCCGCCGGCGGGATGGGGGAAGACGAGGGCGGCGGCGTGGAGCATCACCCGGGCGACCGCGCCGCCGGCGAGGGCCAGGGCGCCACCGTAGCGGGCGTCGCCGGCGATCGGCCGGCCGATGGAGGCCAGATGGACGCGAAGCTGGTGCATGCGCCCGGTGCGGGGCGTGAGCTCGACCAGTGCGGCGAGATCGCTCGCGACCAGGGTGCGATAGCGGGTCGCGGCGGACTGGGCCTCCGGGTGATCGGACGGCGAGACGCGGACATGGGCCTGCCTCCCCTCATCGTGGCGGCGTAGCGGCGTCTCGATGACGCCGGTCGGCGGTTCGGGGGAGCCGGGCGCGACGATGGCAAGATAAGTCTTCGCGATCCGCCGGGCCATCATTGCCTTGCCCAGGAACGCCGCCGCCGGCTGGGTCTTGGCGGTGAGGATCACGCCGGAGGTGTCGCGGTCGAGGCGATGGACGAGGCGCGGGCGCTTGCCGTTGGATTTGGCGAAGGCGACCAGCAGATCGTCCAGGGTAAGAGCGGCGATCCGCCCGCCCTGGCTGGAGAGGCCCCGCGGCTTGTTCAGGACAAGGACATGGGCGTCCTCGAAGATCACCAGGGAGCGGACGAAGGCGATGTCGATGGGGGAGAGGCTCCTACCCATCCCCCTTCCCCCGCAGCGCCGCCCAGCGGTCCAGGCGTTCCTTCACCCGCGCCTCGGCGCCCTCGCCTTTCGGGACGTAGAAGACCGGTCGCTCGACGCCATCGGGGAAATAATCCTGGCCGGAAAAGCCTTCCTCCGTGTTCGGATCGTATCGATAGCCCTTGCCATAGCCGAGGTCCTTCATCAGGCGGGTCGGGGCGTTGCGGATGTGGGCGGGGGGCGCGAGCGAGCCGGTCTCCCTGGCCAGGCGACGGGCGGCCCCGAAGGCGGTGTAGACGGCGTTGGATTTGGGCGCGGCGGCCATGTGGACGCAGGCCTGGGCCAGCGCCAGCTCCCCCTCCGGACTGCCCAGGAAATCGTAGGCGTCCTTGGCGGCGGTGGCGACCAGCAGGGAAAGCGGATCGGCCCCGCCGATATCCTCGCTGGCCATGCGCACCAGGCGCCTCGCGATGAACAGCGGGTCCTCGCCGCCTTCCAGCATCCGCGCCAGCCAGTAGAGCGCCGCGTCGGGGTCGGAACCGCGCACCGATTTGTGCAGGGCCGAGATCAGATTGTAGTGCTCTTCGCGGTCCTTGTCGTAGGCCGGGCTGCGCTTCTGCAGCACCCGGCCCATGGCGGCCAGGTCCAGCGGTTCGTCCGAGGCGATGTTGAACAAGGTCTCGGCCAGGCTGAGCAGATAGCGCCCGTCGCCGTCGGCCATGGCCATCATCGCCTCGCGGGCGGCGCGATCGAGGGGCAGCGCCCGCCCCGCGAAGGCCTCGGCCTTGGCGAGCAGGGTGGCGAGCGCCGCCTCGTCCAGGCGCCTCAGGACATAGACCTGACAGCGCGACAACAGGGCGCCGTTGAGTTCGAACGACGGATTTTCGGTGGTCGCGCCGACCAGGGTGACCACGCCCTGCTCCACGAAAGGCAGAAAGCCGTCCTGCTGGGCGCGGTTGAAACGGTGGATCTCGTCCACGAAGAGCAGGGTGGCTTGGCCGGCGGCGCGGCGCAGGCGGGCCGCCTCGAAGGCCTTCTTGAGGTCGGCCACGCCCGAGAACACCGCCGAGAGCTGCTGGAATTCGTAGCCGGCCTCCTTGGCCAGCAGGCGGGCGATGGTGGTCTTGCCGGTACCCGGCGGCCCCCACAGGATCATCGAGGCCAGGCGCCGGGCGGCGGCCATGCGGGCGATCGGCCCATCGGGACCCAGCAGATGATCCTGGCCCACCACCTCGTCCAGGCTCTGGGGCCGCAGCCGGTCGGCCAGGGGACGCGGCGCCTCCGGCGTGAGGCCGGCGGCTTCAAAGAGGTCGCTCATGGAAGTCACGGTAGCAGAGGCGGGCGGAAGCGCCACTAAGGCAGGATCAGCCGCGCCGCCAGGGTCAGGACGAGGGCCGGCGGCATGACCACGGCGCCGACTTTCAGGAACCTCCAAAAGCCGACGCTCTCGCCCTCGCGGCGGATGGCGGTCAGCCACAATATGGTGGCCAGCGATCCGGTGATCGACAGGTTGGGCCCCAGATCGACGCCGATCAGCAGCGCGTCGGTGACCCGCGCCGGCGCATGGGCCTGGGCGATGGCCGTGCTAGCGATCAGGCCGGCGGGGAGGTTGTTCATCAGATTGTCGGCGATGGCGACCACGCCGCCGGCCAGGGCGGCGGCCAGGGTCTGCGATTGCCTCGACGCGGTTTCCAGAGCGCCCGCGAGCAGGCGGATGACCCCGGTGCGATCCAGCGCTTCGACCAGCACGAACAGGCCCGCGACCAGGGGCAGGATGGCCCAGGAAACGCCCTTCAACACCGCCGCCGGGGAGCGGCGACCGCGCAGCAGCACCGTGAGGGTTGTAAGGGCGCCCAGGATCGCGGTCGGTAGGCCGAGCCGGATATCGAACGCCGACACGGCCATCAGCCCCAGCGCAGCGACGCCGATCCCCGCCAGGGCCGTCCAGCCGCCGGCCGAAAGCTTCGGTCGGCCGACATCGTCCTCGCAGGCGCCCTTCAAGGCGGCGCCCTCCACCCACCTGAGCATGGCGAAGGTCGCCACGATCGAGACGGCGGACGGCAGGGCGAAGCTGGCCAGCCACCGGCCGAGCGGCGGGGTGTGGCCGCCGTAGAGCACCAGGTTGGCCGGGTTGGAGATCGGCAGGACGAAGCCCGCGGCGTTGGCGACGAAGGCGCAGGCGAACAGGAACGGCAGAGGCTGGACTTTGGCCTTCTTCGCCGCCGCGTAGACCGCCGGGGTGAGCACGACGGCGGTGGCGTCGTTGGACAGGAACACCGTCACCACCACGCCGACGGCGTAGATGGTCAGGAACAGGCGCCGGGGCGAGGTCCGGGCCGCGTTCACGGCCAAGGCGGCGACCCAGTCGAACAGGCCCTCGCGGCGGGCGGTTTCCGAGAGCAGCATCATGCCAATCAGGAACAGATAGACATCGGTCCCCTTGGCGACCGCGCGCGCGGCGTCTCCGAGCGGCAGAAGATCGCCGAGCACCAGGATGACCGCTCCGCCGACCGCCCACACCGCCTCGGGCAGCCTGAACGGGCGCGCGATCACGCCCGCCGTGGCCAGGGCGGCGATGGTCCAGGTGACTAGGTTGGCGGCGGTGAACATGGCCCCTCGCCGGCCTCGCGGGCGGTCGCTACCCCTGGAACCGCGCCGTGATCACGCGATCGCCGCGCTGGATGGCGAGGGTCCAGGCGCCGGAACCCCCGCGAAGGGCCTCGGCGAGGGCGGCGGTTGAGACGATCTTGGCGCCGTTGATCTCGCGGATGAAATCGCCGGGCTGAAGGCCGATCTGGCGGGCGAAGCCGCCGGCGACGGCGGTCACCAGCACCCCTTGGGCGCCGAAGGGATCGACGCCGTAGCGAGAGGCGGCGGCGGGCGAGACATTGACCACGGTGGCCCCAGCCAGGGGATTGCTGCCGGCCAGGGTGCGAAGGTCGGGGGCCGGCGTGGCCGGCGGCGCCTCGATACGGGCGGTGAGGGTGCGCGGCGGGCCGCCGTTGCGGCGCACCACCAGGGAAAGGGCGTCGCCTGGCCCGCGGGTCGCCACCGTGTAGTTGAGGCCGGCGTCGTCGTTGATGTTCTGGCTGTCCACCGAGACGATGACGTCGCCCTGGGCGAGGCCGGCCCTGGCGGCCGGGCCGCCGGGCCACACGTCGGTCACCACCACCCCCTGAGGCGTGGCGAGACCGAGACCCTTGGCCATGTCACTGGTCAGCCCCTGCGTCTTGACCCCTAGCCAGGGGCGCACGACGGCGTGGCCGCCGCCCAGCGCCGCGCTCACCACCTGTTTGGCCATGACGGCGGGAATGGCGAAGCCGACCCCCGAGGAGGTCCCCGAACCCGACACGATGGCGGTGTTCACGCCGATCAGGTCGCCGTCCATGTCCACCAGCGGCCCTCCGGAATTGCCCGGATTGATGGCGGCGTCGGTCTGGATGAAGAAGGAATAGTCGCTGATCCCCACGTCGGAGCGGGCCAAAGCCGAGACGATGCCGTTGGTCACCGTCTGGCCGACCCCGAACGGATCGCCGATGGCCAGCACCAGGTCGCCCACCTGGGGGCTGGCCGCCGCGTCGATGGCGATGGTCGGCAGGCGCTCGCCCTTGGTGTCGATCTTCAGGACCGCCAGGTCGGCCCTGGCGTCGTCGAGCAACACCCTGGCCGGCCATTCGCGGCGGTCGGCGGTGACCACCATGATCTCCTGGGCTTCCGCGATATTGTGGTGATTGGTGAGGATCACCCCGTCGGCGCGCACGATCGAGCCGGAGCCTAGCGACTGCTCCACCCGGTCGCGGGTCAGGCCGCCGCCGGCGAACAGGCCCCAGAAGGGATCGACCTGGGCTCGCACCACTCGCCGCGAATAGACGTTGACCACCGCCGGGGCGGCCCGCCGCACGATCGGCGCGAAGGACATCTTCATGGTCGCCAGATCCGGCGGGACGCGGCGTGGCGCGGGAAGCGGGCCAGCGTCGTCCAAGGCGGCGCTCTGGGCGCGGCTGGCCGGAGCGGGCCCGGAGCAGGCGGCCAGGAGGGCCAGGGCGGGAAACAAGGCGCGGCAGGCGTTCATGGGTTGTCCGGTGGGTGGTTTCGACAGGCCGTATGTCGATCATGGATTCGGCGGGATCAAGGCGGCCTCATCCGACCGTCCGCCTCAGGTCACCGCCGTGGCAACGGCGGCGAGCGGCTTGGCCACGCGCAGGGAGAGCAGGAAGGCGAGGCCCAGCAGGCCGGCGGCGACCAGTATCGCCAGGCCGGGCAGATGCAGGCTGGCCTCGTGGCGGATCGACCAGGCGAAGGTCAAGCCGAAGAGCGGCGGCCCGAGGATCGAGGCGATTCCCTGCAGGCTCTGGTTGGCCCCCTGAAGCTGGCCCTGATGCTGGGTCCCCACCCGCCGGCTCATCAGGCCCAGGAGGCCCGGCTGGAGGAAGCCCATGGCGGCGAAGACCGGTATGGCCATCAGGTAGATCAGCCCCGATGGCGCCAGGGCGTAGATCACGAAGCCGAGGGCGCCGACCCCCGCCCCGACCAGGACCGCGCCGCGCTCGCCGATCCGCCGCACCACCGGCCCGACGAAAAACATCTGGACCACGATCATGGCCGCGCCGGTGGCCATGAAGGTGAAGCCCAGGATGGCCGGCGTCCAACCGTAGCGATAGCCGGTATAGAGGACGAAGATGGTCGGCAGGACAACCTGGGCGAGCTGAAAGAGGAAGCCGACGGCGGCCAGGCCCAGGAGTTCGCCGTGCTCGCGCAGGAAGGCCAGGGCGCCCAGGGGATTGGCGCGGCGCCAGTTCATCGACGGCGTCCGCCGCTCGGCCGGCAGGGATTCGGGCAGGACCAGCAGCCCGTAGATCCAGTTCACCAGACACAGGCCGGCGGCGACCATGAATGGCAGGCGCAGGCTGATCTCGCCCAGCACCCCGCCGAGGCTCGGCCCGATCACGAAGCCGAAACCGAAGGCCGAGCCCATGATGCCGAAATTGCGCGCCCGTCGGTCGGGCGGCGTGATGTCGGCCACATAGGCGTTGGCGGTGGAGAAGCTGGAGGCGGTCATGCCGTTGAGAATGCGGCCCACATAGAGCCAGCCCAGGGTCGGGGCGAAGGCCATGAACAGGAAGTCGACAAAGAGGCCGAAGATCGAGATCAGCAGGACCGGCCGGCGCCCGTAGCGGTCCGACAACATCCCCAGAACCGGCCCGATCAGGAACTGCATCGCCCCCCAGGTGGTGGCGAAGAGAACATTCCACACCGAGGCCGAGGCGGTGTCGCCGCCGGCCATCTGCTTGATGAGGTTGGGCAGGATGGGGATCATGATGCCGAACGAGACGGCGTTCATCAGGGCGGTGGCGAAGATGAAGCCGAAGGCGGCGGCGCGCGGCGGTCGGAGTGTTTTCGCGGGCGTTGCGTCGATCATGATTCCCGGCCCTTGCCCCGATTCAAGCCCTTTTTGTACGACGCCAGCAGGATTTGCCACCATTCGGCGTGGCGGCGCAGGAACACCGCATCGGGAAACCCGTGGCGGGCGACATGGGCGGCCGGCACACTGTCCCAGCCAGTGTGTTCGACGGTGACCCGCGTCCCCTCGCCCACCGCCTCGAAGCGGATCTCGACTTGCGTATCCTGATCGGCCGCGAAGCTCGCCTGCCGCCAGCCGAACACCAGCCTCGCCGGCGGCTCCCAGGCGCGAATCTTGCCGATCTCGAACACCTTGCCGCCCGGCCGGGTTTCGATGAGGCGGCCCCCCTCCCCCGGCTCGAACGACAGGACGCCGGGATCGCGCGGTGTGAAGGCGAAAATCGGGTTCGGCCGCAACCACGTTCCGATGTCGGCGGTGAAGGCCTCAAAGGCGCGGCCAGGCGTGGTTTTGACCCGCAGGGCGACCAGAACGCGCGAACTCACGCCCCGGGCGCCCGTTTTACTGGCGCCTGTTCGACATGGGCCTTGAAGGCGGCGAGCTGCTCGCTCCACAGCCGCTCGGTTTCCTCCAGCCAGCGCATCAGGTCGATCATCGATCCGGCCTTCAGCGAATAGACCCGCACCCGCGCATCGAAGTCGGGATGGGATTCCTCCACAATGCCGCCCTGGCGCAGAGTGCGCAGATGGCGGCTCATGGCCGGCGGGGCGAGGCCGACGGCGCGGGCCAGGTCCCCCGCCGCCCTGGGCCGCTCGCGCAGCAGTTCGATCACCGCGCGTCGATGCGGGTCGGCCAGGGCGGCCAGGGTGCGGTCGAGGGCGGTCACACCCATCCGGTGATCTTCAGGCCGCTCGCCTTTTCCGCTTCCTCGCGCGAGACCGCCGCCACCGTCTGGCCGACGGTCCAGATGTGCCCCTCCAGGTCGCGGCAGCGGTAGGTGCGGTCGCCGTAGAACTGGGTCGCTGGCTCCATGGTGATCTCCGCGCCGGCCGCGCGGGCGTGTTCGCAATGGGCGTCGATGTCGGTGTCGATCTCGATATGGATCGACTGGGTGTTCTTGCCTCCAACGGACTCGGGACTCTTGTGATCGGCCGACCATTCCGCGCCGACCATGACAAAGGCGTTGCCGAACCGCATCTGGGAATGAACGACGCCGCCGTCCGCGTCCTCGATCAGCATGGCGACCTCGAAGCCGAACGCCTTTTCGAGCCAGGCCAGGGCGGCGCGGGGGTCGCGATAGCTGAGGGCGGAGGTGAGGCTGGGGTGGGCGGTGGGCATGGGAGAGTCTCCTTGCTAGTCGAGGGATGTGCGGATGGTGAGGCTGCGGTCTTTTTCAAGCGCCGCGCTGGAAATTTCGGCGATCGGCTGGCGGAAGTTCCACACATGGCCCTCGGGATCGAGGGCGCGGTAGGCGCGCGCGCCGTAGAACTGGTCGGCCGGTTCCTGGGTGATGGTGGCGCCCGCCGCCCTGGCGCGCGCGCAATGGGTGTCGATGCCGGCCTCCACCTCCACATGGATGAACTGGCTGGCCGCGCCGCCGAGAGCCAGCGGGTTCACCATTCTCGCCGGGCCGAGCAGTTCGGGGCTGGCGAATTCTCCGCCGACGCCGACCGCCCCCTCCCGCCAAGCCATTTCCGCGTGGCCGACCTTGCCCGCTTCATCGGTCACCAGTAGGCTGGTCTCGAACCCGAACGCCGCCTCCAGCCACCGCAGGGCGGCCATCGGGTCACGGTAAAAGACGGTGGGCATGATCGCGGCCATGGGCCGTCTCCCGAGAGAATATGATCTGATCCGAAATATTTAACAATTAACGCAACTATCTTGTCAAACCAATTTTACGCGGCCGGCCCGGGAGACAACGCGTCGAGAAAGGAGGAAGTTTAGCTCGCCGACGCTTCGGGCGCCGGCCCGCTGTCTAGGCCCTTGGCGGCTACGTCGCGATCAACGAATTCGATCACCGCCATGGGGGCGTTGTCGCCGTGGCGAAAGCCGGCCTTGAGGACGCGGATGTAGCCGCCGGCGCGGGTCTTGTAGCGGGGGGCCAGGGTGGCGAACAGCTTGCCCACCTGGGCGATGTCGCGGACCTGGGAGATGGCCTGGCGCCGCGCGTGCAGGTCGCCGCGCTTGGCCAGGGTCACCAGCTTTTCGACGAAGGGGCGAAGCTCCTTGGCCTTGGGCAGGGTGGTGACGATCTGTTCGTGCTTGATCAGGCTGGCCGACATGTTGGCGAACATGGCGGTGCGGTGGGCCGAGGTGCGGCCCAGTTTGCGGCGCGCGTAACCATGGCGCATGTCAATCTCTCCTTGAAAGGAAGGTCGGGCCGTCTCGCGAGGGGCCGTATAACAGACTTTAGGCCTGATCCTCGAACTTCTTGGCTAGGTCGTCAATGTTTTCCGGCGGCCAGTTGGGCACGTCCATCCCCAGATGAAGGTTCATGTTGGCCAAAACTTCCTTGATCTCATTCAAGGACTTGCGGCCAAAATTTGGAGTGCGGAGCATCTCCCCCTCGGTCTTCTGGATGAGATCGCCGATGTAGACGATGTTGTCGTTCTTCAGGCAGTTGGCCGAACGAACGGAAAGTTCTAGTTCATCGACCTTCTTCAGCAGAGCCGGATTGAACGGCAGTTCCGGCTTGGCCTCGCCGTCCAGCTTCTTCTTGGGCTCGTCGAAGGTGATGAACACCTGGAGCTGGTCCTGAAGGATGCGGGCGGCGTAGGCCACCGCGTCCACCGGCGAGACCGCGCCGTTGGTTTCCACTTCCATGATCAGCTTGTCGTAGTCGAGGCTCTGACCCTGGCGAGTGGGCTCGACCCGGTAGGCCACCCGCTTGACCGGGCTGTAGAGGGCATCCACCGCGATCAAGCCGATGGGCGCGTCCTCCGGCCGGTTCTTTTCGGACGGCACATAGCCCTTGCCGTTCTGGACGGTGAACTCGATGCGCACCGAGGCGCCCTCGTCGAGGGTCAATAGGACATGTTTGGGGTTGAGGATTTCGATATCCGACGGCGCTTCGATCTGGCCGGCGGTGACGGCGCCCGGGCCGGTGGCGCGCAGGGTCATCCGCTTGGGCCCCTCGGCGTGCATGCGCAGGGCGAGCTGCTTGATGTTGAGAACGATATCGACGACGTCCTCGCGCACCCCTTCGAGTGAAGAGAATTCGTGCACCACGCCGTCGATCTGGATGGCGGTGACCGCCGCGCCCTGCAGGCTCGACAGCAGCACCCGGCGCAGGGAGTTGCCCAGGGTGACGCCGAAACCGCGTTCCAACGGCTCGGCGACAATGCGCGCCTTGCGGGCGCCGTCCGCGCCCGTTTCGATCATCGGCTTTTCGGGGCGAATGAGTTCGTTCCAGTTTCTTTCAATCACGGCGGTATCCTAACAAGAACGCGGCTTCGCCGGCCGCGGAGCATCGGGCCGGCGATGGTGGAATGGGACGTGCGGCTCTAGACGCGCCGACGTTTGGGCGGGCGGCAACCGTTGTGGGGAATGGGTGTGACATCGCGGATGGTGGTGATGGTCATGCCGGCGGCCTGGAGGGCGCGCAGGGCCGATTCACGGCCCGAACCGGGACCGGAGACATTGACTTCCAGGGTTCGCACCCCGTGTTCGGCGGCCTTCTTGCCGGCATCCTCGGCGGCCATCTGGGCGGCGTAGGGGGTCGATTTGCGCGATCCCTTGAAACCCATGGCGCCGGCGCTGGACCAGGAAATGGCGTTGCCCTGGGCGTCGGTGATGGTGATCATGGTGTTGTTGAACGAGGCGTTCACGTGCGCCACGCCCGAGGTGATGTTCTTTCGCTCGCGCTTTTTGACGCGCGCCGGTTCCTTGGCCATTTAAGGGCTCTCTTACTTCTTCTTGCCGGCGATCGGCCTGGCGGGGCCCTTGCGCGTGCGAGCGTTGGTGTGGGTGCGCTGGCCGCGAACCGGCAGGCCCTTGCGGTGACGCAGGCCGCGGTAGCAGGCCAGATCCATCAGCCGCTTTATGTTCACCGCCGTCTCGCGGCGAAGATCGCCCTCGACCTGATAGTCGCGGTCGATGGCCTCGCGGATATGAATCACTTCCTGATCGGTGAGCTGGTTGACGCGGCGACCGTCGTCGATGCCGACCTTGGTGACGATCTGCCGCGCCTTGGTCTGGCCGATGCCGTGAATGTATTGCAACGCGATGACGACGCGCTTGTTGGTCGGAATGTTGACGCCGGCGATACGGGCCACGCAGCTATTCTCCTGGTCACGCCGATAAGCGCGAAAAGCGCACCCGGCCCCGCTGCGTATAGCGGCGGTGGCCGGCGCGCCGATCGCGCCCTTTCGCGGAAGGGTCTTGTTATAGGTATTGTTTGAACGCGGTCAATGGCGGCGGCGGCGAAACGCCCGAAAAATACCCCCTCGCGCCCTTTCGGGCCTAGGTCCCGTCCAGAGCCGCGTCGATGGCGACCGCCACCGCCTCCACCGGCGCCATGCCGTCCAGTTCCACCAGCGTGTCGTGGGTCCGGTAGTAGGAAAGCAGCGGCGCGGTGTCGCGATTGTAGGCAATCAGGCGCTGTTCGAAGGCGGCGGGATTGTCGTCGGCGCGCGCCGACTGGGCGAACCGGCCAGCCACCCGCGCCTTGAGCGCCGCGTCATCGACCTTCAGGCGGATGACCAGGTCGATCCGGTGGTCGCGTCGGTGAAGCATGGCGTCGAGGGCCTCGGCCTGGGCCAAGGTGCGCGGAAAGCCGTCGAAGATGGCCCCGCCCGCCGCGTCCAGTTCGGGCAGGCGGTCTTCGATGAGGCCGATGACGATGTCGTCGGGAACCAGGTCGCCGCGCTGCATGATGCCTTCCACCCGCCGTCCGAGGGTTGAACCGGAGGCGATGGCGGCGCGCAGGATGTCGCCGGTGGAGAGCTGGACCATGCCCCGGGTCTCGACCAGCCGCCGGGCCTGGGTCCCCTTGCCCGCCGCCGGCGGGCCGAACAGAATCAGATTCATGCTCCCCCCTGGACCGCCGCGACTCACTCGCGCGCTCGAGCCATTTCCTTAGCCTACCGCCGACCGCCCCGTAGTTTCGACTTTTTGATCAACCCTTCGTACTGGTGGGCCAGCAGGTGCGACTGGATCTGGGCCACCGTGTCCATGGTCACCGACACCACGATCAGGATCGACGTGCCGCCAAAGGCGTAGGCGCCGTTGGAGCCCGCCAAGAGCTCGGGCAGCAGGCAGACCATGGCGACATAGACCGCCCCGATGAGGGTCAGGCGGGTGAGCACATAGTCGATGTATTCCGCCGTCCGCTTGCCCGGCCGGATGCCGGGCAGATTGCCGCCGTACTTGCGCAGATTCTCCGCCGTATCGTCCGGGTTGAATACCACCGAGGTGTAGAAAAAGCAGAAGAAGATGATCAGCAGCCCGTAGGCGGTTATGAACAGCGGCTTGCCATGGGTCATCTGGCCAACCGCCAGGGGCAGCCACTGGGCCCAGTCGGGCAGCTTGGCGCTGGACAAAAAGCCCAAGGCGGTGGCCGGCAGCAGCAACAGGGACGAGGCAAAGATCGGCGGGATGACGCCCGAGACGTTGATCTTCAGGGGCAGGAAGGAGTTTTCCCCGCCCATCATTCGATTGCCGACCTGGCGCTTGGGATAGACGATCAGCAGGCGGCGCTGGGCGCGCTCCATGAAGACGATGAACAGGATGACCACTACCGCCAGGGCGAGATAGCCGAAGATCACCCCGGTCTTGGACGAATCCAGGCGCGCTTCCTGCAGCAGGTTCCATACCCCCACCGGCAGCCGCGCTACGATGCCCGCGAAGATGATCAACGAAACGCCGTTGCCGACGCCGCGGCTGGTCATCTGCTCGCCTAGCCACATCAGGAACATCGTGCCGCCGGTGAGCGTGACCACCGTGGAGAGGATGAAGAAGATGCCCGGCTGATCGACGATGCCGGGGCTGTTCGACAGGCCCACGGCGATCCCGAACGACTGGAACACCGCCAGAAAAACGGTCAGATAGCGGGTATACTGGTTGATCTGCTTGCGACCCGCCTCGCCGCCTTCCTTGTGCAGCTTTTCCAGAGGCGGATAGGTGGTCTGCAGAAGCTGAACGATGATCGAGGCGGAGATATAGGGCATGACGTTCAGGGCGAAGATCGCCATGCGCGACACCGCGCCGCCCGAGAACATATTGAACATACCCAGGATGCCGCCCGACGCTTTGCCGAACGCCGCGGCGAACTGGATCGCGTTGATGCCGGGGATGGGGATGTAGGTCCCCAACCGGTAGATCACCATGGCGATGAGGGTGAACCAGATCCGCTTGTGAAGCTCCGTCGCCTTCTGAAAGGCGCCGAAGTTCATATTGGCGGCGAGTTGTTCGGCGGCCGAAGCCATTCATTTCCCTTTGGATTGGTGCGCGCGGTTCAACAGATAGGACGCCGGCGGCCGGCAAGCGAGGCCGAAATCGCCGCGCGCCCTAAGCTTCGGCGGACGCCTTAGGGGCGGGCCTGGTCTCGGTGAGCTTGCCGCCGACCTTTTCGACCGCCGCGCGGGCCGCCGCGGAGGCGGCATAGACGGTGATGTCGAGCTTGGAGATGAGTTCGCCCTTGCCCAGCAGCTTCACCCCGTCCTTGCGGCGGCGAACAACGCCGGCGGCCACCAGGGCCGCGCCGTCGATGGGCTTTTTCGGATCGAGTTTGCCCGCCGCGATTGCCTGTTCCAGCCGCCAGAAATTCACTTCGGCGAATTCCTTGGCGAAGGGATTGTTGAAGCCGCGCTTGGGCATGCGCATGTGCAGCGGCATCTGGCCACCCTCGAAACCGGCGATGGCGACGCCCGAGCGGGCCTTCTGGCCCTTGACGCCGCGGCCGGCGGTCTTGCCCTTGCCCGAGCCGGGGCCGCGGCCCACGCGCACGCGCTTCTTGGTCGAACCCGGCCTCGGCGAAAGTTCGTTGAGTTTGGTCATGAGCGCCTCTCCTTTAAGAGATATGTCGCCGGGCGAGAGGCCCGACTCGGCTGGAGCAAAAAAAGAACGGCGGCCTGGAAGCCCGCGCTCCTAAAAGAACCCTATTCGACCACCTCGACCATGTGGGCGACCTTGGCGATCATGCCGCGGACGGGCGCGGTGTCTTCCAGCACGGCGGTGCGGCCGATGCGGTTGAGACCGAGGCCAACCAGCGTCGCGCGCTGATCGGACTTGCGCCGGATGGGACTCGCGGTTTGGCGAACGGTTACCTTTGCCATGATCGTGTCCTCTAGACTTCCGCGCTGTCGCCGGCGCCGTCGGCGCGGCGGCCGACGATTTCGCCGACCTTCTTGCCGCGCTTGGCGGCGACCTGGCGGGGGGAAGCCTGGACCTTCAGGGCCTCAAAGGTGGCGCGGATCATGTTGTAGGGGTTGGACGAGCCCACCGACTTTGCGACCACGTCCTGCACGCCCAGGGTCTCCAGGATGGCGCGCATGGGACCGCCGGCGATCACGCCGGTGCCGGCCGGGGCCGAGCGCATCATGATCTTGCCGGCGCCCCA
>JBBRPN010000056.1:0-18633 GCA_038227925.1 Caulobacterales bacterium
CGACGAGATCGAGATCGAAGCCTCGCGGGCGCCGCTTCTCGACCATCTGATCGAACTGCGCCGGCGGCTGATCGTCTGCGCCGCCGCCCTGATCGTCGGCTTTCTGTTCTGCTTCGCCTTTTCCCGCGACATCTACATTTTTCTTTTGCACCCGTTCGAGGTCGGGGCCGGGCTGATGGCGGCTCAGAAGGCGCACGGGGCGCATCACGGGCCCTTCGACCTGCTGCTCACCCTGGTCGGCCTCAAGCCCGCGCCGCACAGCATCGAGCAGCTGAAGCTCGTCTTCACCGCGCCGCTGGAATTCTTCTTCACCAAGGTGAAGCTGGCGGTGTTCGGGGCCATCGTCCTGACCTTTCCGGTCCTGGCCTGGCAGCTCTACCGCTTCGTCGCCCCCGGCCTCTATCGGCGCGAGCGCTATGCCTTCCTGCCGTTCCTGATCGCTTCTCCGGTGCTGTTCGCCCTGGGCGGCGCCCTGGTCTATTTCGTCATGCTGCCCTTCGTACTGTGGTTCTCGCTCAACCAGCAGATCGTCGATGCGGGCAATATTTCGGTCCAACTGCTGCCCAAGGTCTCCGACTATCTGTCGCTGGTGACCACCCTGCTCCTCGCCTTCGGCCTGTGTTTCCAGCTTCCGGTGGTGTTGTCGCTGCTGGGCCTGGCCGGGATCGTGACGGCCAAGATGCTGCGTTCCGTTCGGCGATACGCCATCGTCGGGGTGTTCGTGGTCGCCGCCATCCTCACCCCGCCCGATCCGATCAGCATGATCTCGCTCGCCCTGCCCATCACCCTTCTCTACGAAGTCTCGATCTGGTGCGTGTCGCTGATGGAACTGCGGCGCCGCCGCGAAGACGAGGCCGCCGCGCCGGAGGGGGCGCCCGGCTAACCGGCGCCCTTGGCGCGCCCGCCGGCGCGCCTTAAGGGGAGGCGCTTTCCTGCTTTCCTCCTTTTTCAGCATCCCGCCACCCATGCACGACATCCGGGCCATCCGCGACGATCCACAGGCCTACGACGGAGCCTGGGCGTCGCGCGGCCTGGACGCGCAAACGCCGCGTATTCTCGAACTCGATGAAGGCCTACGCGCCATTCAGACGGTCCTTCAAGCCGCCCAGTCGCGGCGCAATGACGCCTCCAAATCGATCGGCCAGGCCAAGGCGAGGAAGGACGAGGCGTCGGCCCGCGCTCTGACGATCGAGGTCGAATCGCTCAAGGCGGAGATCGCGGATAGCGCCTCGCGTGAGGCCACTCTGGCCGGCGCACTTCACGATCTTCTGGCCGCCCTGCCCAACCGTCCGGCGCCCGATACGCCACCGGGCGCGGACGAGACCGGCAATGTCGAAGTGCGCCGCTGGGGCGAACCGTCGAAAATGGAAGGCGCCAAGGATCACGTCGATCTGGGCGCCGCGCTGGGCCAGATGGACTTCGAGGCGGCCGCCCGCATGTCCGGGGCGCGGTTCGTGGTACTCAAGGGCGATCTGGCGCGGCTGGAGCGGGCGCTCGGCCAGTTGATGATCGACTTGCACACCCAGGAGCACGGCTATGTCGAGGTTTCGCCGCCGCTCCTGGTTCGCGACAACGCGGTGTTCGGCACCGGCCAACTGCCCAAATTCGCCGAGGATCTGTTCGCGACCACCGACGGGCGCTGGCTGATCCCCACCGCCGAGGTCGCCCTCGCCAACCTGGCGCGCGACCAGATCTTCGACGAGGATGAACTGCCCCTGCGCTTCACCGCCCTGACCCCGTGCTTCCGGTCGGAGGCCGGCGCCTCGGGCAAGGATACCCGCGGCATGATTCGTCAGCACCAATTCACCAAGGTGGAACTGGTTTCGATCGTCGCGCCCGAACGCTCGCCGGCCGAACTCGATCGGGTAACGGATTGCGCCGAGGCGGTGCTCAAGCGGCTGGATCTGCCGTTCCGCACCGTGCTGCTGTGCGCCGGCGACATGGGTTTTTCGGCCCGCAAGACCTATGACCTGGAGGCCTGGCTGCCTTCCCAACAGACCTGGCGCGAGATCAGCTCCTGCTCCGACTGCGGCGACTTCCAGGCCCGGCGCATGGACGCGCGTTTCCGCCGCCCCGGCGAAAAGGGAACCCGCTTCGCCCACACCCTGAACGGCTCGGGCTTGGCGGTGGGCCGCACCCTGGTGGCGGTCATGGAAAACTATCAGGACGAGGGCGGCCGGATCGCCATCCCCCAGGCGCTGCATCCCTATATGCGCGGCCTGACCCATATCGGCGGTAAAGCGTGAGGATCCTGGTCACCAACGACGACGGCATCCGCGCCGAGGGCCTGGCGGTGCTGGAGACGATCGCCCGCGCCCTGTCGGACGATGTCTGGGTGTGCGCGCCGGAGGCCGAACAGTCCGGAGCGTCGCGCTCGCTGACCTTGACCGAGCCGCTGCGCGTCCGGCGCCTGGACGACCGGCGTTTCGCGGTTCTGGGCACCCCGACCGACTGCGTGATGCTGGCCATCCAGCACCTGATCGAAGGCGAGCGGCCCGACCTGGTTCTCTCCGGGGTCAATCGCGGCCTCAACGCCGGCGAGGACGTCACTATGTCGGGCACCGTGGCCGGCGCCATCGAGGGCATGGCCCTGGGGGTTCCGGCCATCGCCTTGTCGCAGATGATGCGCTATTCGCGGGAGGATGAGCGCGCGCCGTACGGGATCGCCCAGGCCTTCGGTCCCGGCCTGGTTTCACGGCTGGTGGAGTTAGGTTGGCCCGACGACGTGATCCTGAACATCAATTTTCCGGCCGGGGACCCTTCGGGGGTGAGCGAAGTCGAGGTCACGCGCCAGGGCTTTCGCAATATCCGCACCCGCTTCGCCGAGCAGCGCACCGACCTGCGCGGTCGCGACTACTATTGGCTGGGCTATCGCAACGAGCCGTCCCAGCCGCCCTCCGGCACCGACCTGCGCGCCGCCTATGACGGGCGCATTTCGGTCACGCCGCTGCATATCGATCTGACCCACATGGAAACGGTTCACGCCCTGAAATCGGCGGTGGGCGGCGCCCCGCCGAAGCTGGCGGCGAAGACATGACCAGACGGACCCGGGAACCGGCGGAGAGAGACACCAAGCTCGCCCGGCTGGTGCTCGGCCTGCGCTCGCAGGGCGTCACCGATCCGGCCGTGCTGGCCGCCATCGAGCGGACGCCGCGCGATATGTTCACCCCCGAACTGTTCAAGGATCGGTCATGGGAGGATTCGGCCCTGCCGATCGCCTGCGGCCAGACCATCAGCCAGCCCTACATCGTCGGCCTGATGACCCAGGCCCTGACCCTGGAACCCCGGGCGCGGGTGCTGGAGATCGGCACAGGCTCCGGTTACCAGACCGCCGTGCTCGCCCGACTGTCGCGTCTGGTCTACACGGTGGAGCGGTATCGCACCCTTCTGGGCGAGGCCGAGGCCCGCTTCCAGATCCTGCAGCTGACCAATGTCATCACCAGATTCGGCGATGGAATGCTCGGCTGGCCCGAGCAGGCGCCTTTTGACCGCATTCTGGTCACGGCGGCGGCGCCGGAGGAGCCCACGGTCCTGCTTGAGCAGTTGAAATCCTCCGGCGTCCTGGTCGCGCCGATCGGCAAGGGGCCGATCCAGAAGCTCTGCCGTTATGCCGGCGACGGCGCGGGGGGTTTCGCGATGGATGTCCTCTGCGAAGTGCGCTTCGTGCCGCTGTTGGAAGGGGTGGCGCGCGAACTTTAAGGTCCGGCCCGCGGCGACCACGCAGATGTGTTTTGCCCCGCGCTTAACCGATGATTTACCCCCCCGGCGCTCCGAGTGGCGCCGGCGCGAGATGCGGAGCGGCGATGACGCAGATGTTGTGGACCAGGGCCAGCGTGATCGCCGTTTCGGCCGTGAGCCTGGCCGCCTGCGTGACGCCGGCCTATCCGGTCAAGGCCGGCTACACGGCGCCGCCGCCGCTCCAGCCGCGATATCCGGACCGCGCCCCGCAAGTTCAGGCGGCGACGCCGGCCGCGGCTTCCAATCCGGCCCCGGTCGATACACCCCCGGTCGCGGCCGAGACGCCCCCCGCCGCCCAACCCGCGCCCCAGGTGGAAAGCCAGCCCTTGCCGCCGGCGACCTCGTCGGCCGTCACCCCGATTCCGACGCCAAGCCCGACCCCGGCTCCGACACCGAGCCCGGCCCAAAGCGCCCTGCCGCCTGACTACGCCCCCCCCAGCCCGGCCGACGAGGCGCCGCCGCCGGCGGCCTCCCGACCGCCGGAAACCGCCTATCGCGCTCCCCGGGTTCGCTATCGGCCGGGGCCCGCCCGCTATATCGCCGACGGCAAGGTGGTGTCCGGCACCGGCATGTTCCGCGACTACGAAGTCCAGAAGCACGATCACCTGGACGCCATCGCCCGCGATCTCCAAACCACCCGCAAGGTGCTGGTGGACGCCAACCACCTCAAGGCCCCCTATGACCTGCAACCGGGTCAGCACCTCAAGGTCCCGGTCGCCAAGGCCTATGCGATCGAAGCGGGTGACACCATGACCGCCGTGGCCGGTCGCTTCGGCGTCACGCCCGCGGAGTTGGCCGACCTGAACGATCTGCCGGTGCGAGGCCATCTGCGCGCGGGCGAAAAGCTGGCTCTTCCGGCCAATTTCAACGATCGCGGCCCGACCAAACTGCCGACCGTGATGATCGCCGAAACGGTTCCGCAATCGGCGCCGGCCTACAGGCCGCCGGCTCAGGCCTATGCGCCGGCGGCGACCCGGCCCTCTTCGCCACCCAGGTCATACCCGCCGGTTCAATCCTATGCGTCCGCCCCCCAGTCGGGGCCCTATGTGCCCAGCCCCGCCGCCTTGGCCGCCGCCCAGCGCCTGGCTGTTACCAGGTCTTACGGACCGCCCACCTATGTCCCCGGCCGGCCTGGCCCGAACGTCGGCGTTGCCCCGCAACCGCCGCGCGCCTATGCTTACGCCCCGCCGGTGGCGGCGCCGGCGGCTCCGAGCCTTTCGCAAGCGGCCATCGCCAGCGCCGGCCGCGGCCGGTTTATTTGGCCGGTTCGCGGCGAGATTCTCTCTCCCTTCGGGGTGAAGGGCGTCGGCCGCCGCAACGATGGCGTCGATGTGAAGTCGCCGCAGGGAACCGTGGTCCACGCCGCCGCCGCCGGCAATGTGGTCTATGCCGGCGACCAAGTGCCGGGGTTCGGCAATCTGGTGCTGGTCAAGCATGCCGACGGCTGGGTCACCGCCTACGCCCACCTCGACAAGGTCGCCGTCCAGATGCGCCAGAGCGTCACGCAAGGTCAGGAGCTGGGCGAGGTCGGCCAGACCGGCGGCGTCACCGAACCGCAACTGCACTTCGAAGTCCGCTACGCCCCGACCCCGGCCGACAAAGCAAAGCCGGTGGACCCCGTTCTGGTGCTGCCGAACTAGCGGCGCGGGGCGGCCGGCCTGATCGCGGGAGTAAGTGAGCGTTCGCGCCGAATGAACCGCGCCCAACCCCTACCCCCTCATCCTTAGAGACACGCTGAAGCCCAGCCCCCGCCCCATGCTCCGTCATCCCGGAGAGACGCGCGCAGCGCGGATCGTCCGGGACCCACGTGAGCCGCGTCACCGGCGGTTCGTTGCCGGCGCCGCCATGGGTCCCGGACATGCCCTGCCTGACGGCGGGTCTTTCCGGGATGACGGCGGGGCTAATGTTAGCGCGTATCCTCCAGCGCGGAAAAATGATCCATAAGACTGAGGGACGTCTCGGTTCGAGCATGGCCGGCCTCGCGATTCAATGAAGCCCCCTATGAATCACAGGCCGAACCGTTCGGGTATGCCAAAGCCGTTAACCCGAGGCGATTGCCCTGAGCGCCGAACCGGCGCCGGTTGCCCAGCGCCGCGTCACTCTCTAACAAGGGAGGCTCGAGCGGACCAAGCGCGCCATCGCTGGGCCAGCCGCGCCTTCTCGCGACGCCCCGCCGAGACAGAGGCCAACCATGCGAAGTTTGCGCCACATGGTTGTCGCGGTCCTCCTCCTGACCCTCCCGGTTGCGGCATTCGCGCGCGGTCCCAATGCGCCGCCGCGCTTCAAGCCCGCGCCGTGCCCAAAGCTGGCGGGCGCCGAGGCGCTGGCCCGCGCCACCTGCGGCTATCTCGTCGTACCCGAGAACCGCGGCCGGCCGTCCGGTCGCACCCTCCGGCTCCTGGTGGCGAGATACCCGGCGCGCTCGGCGCGGAAACGGCCCGATCCGGTCGTCTATCTGGCCGGCGGGCCGGGCGACATCGCCCCCCTGGAGGTCGATGGCCTGATCGCCGCCGGCTTCATCGCCGACCGCGACATCCTGGTGATGAGCCAGCGCGGGACGATGTTCTCGCGACCGGCGCTCACGTGCCCGTCCATCGACGACTTCGCCCGAGCGGCTCTGGGCATGCGCTTCTATTCCGAGGCGACCCGGCGCGCCCATCTGGCGGCGACGGAGGCCTGCCACCGCGCGCTCGCCGCCACCGGCGCCGATCTGGCCGCCTACAATTCCACCGAAAGCGCCGCCGATTTCGCCGACCTGCGCAAGGTGCTCGGCTATGGCGCGTGGAACATCTATGGCACGTCCTATGGCTCCTATCTCGCCCAGACGCTCATGCGCGACCACCCCGACGGCCTTCGCGGCGTCGTCCTCGATTCGGTCCTGCCGGCCACCTATTCCGTCCCCGCCAACTGGTGGAACGCGCGCGCCGGCTTCGACAACCTCTTCGCGGCCTGCGCGGCGCAAGCGGCCTGCAACGGCGCCCATCCCCATCTGGCGCAAACCTTCACCCGCCTGGTGAACAGGCTCGAGGCCGCGCCGCTCACGACAAGGGTGAGGGACCCGGCGGCGGGCCAGGACCTCGACGTGGTGCTCGACGGCGGAGCGCTCATCGACTGGCTGCGCAACCAGACCTATGCCGTGGCCCTGCTCCGCGCGGCGCCCGATCGCCTCGACGGGCTCGCCGCCGGCCGCCGCGACGCCGTCGCGGCGATCGCCGCCGATCGGGTCGCCCGGGCGCCGCCCTCCGGTCCGGATGTCCCGGCCCTCGGCTACGGCCTGGCCTTGGGCGTCAGCTGCCGCGAGGACTACCCGTTCGCCACGCCGGACGAACTCGCCGCCGCCGGCCGGGGCGCCTTTCCGGACTCTCCCGCCTCGGTGCGGCGCGAGGGCGTCGGCGGCTGGGCCTATTTCAACGAGGATTGCGCCGAGGTCTGGAAGGTTCCCGCCGCTCCGAAGGCCCTGCGCCAGCCCGTGGCGAGCGCCATCCCCACGCTCCTCATCTCAGGGACCTTCGATACCCTGACCTCGCTGGCCGGGGCGAAGGCCGCGGCGGCGAAGCTGACCCACGCCACCTTCATCAGCATCCCGGGCGTCGGGCACTTCGTCTCGCCCCAGTCGCCCTGCGCCCAGCGGGTGATCGTCTCATTCCTGGCCGATCCTGCCGCGCCCGATACGGCCTGTGTCGCCGGGCTGGCGCCGCCGACCTTCGCCGCGCCGCGATCGCCCTGAACCCGATGCAGGCATTCGACGTCGGAGTGGTCTGAAAGAGCGGAGAGGGACCGCAATTTGCCGTCTCGACGCGCGACCTTTCGCCGCCCAGGGAACCTGCTAAGGTCGAGCTTTGCAACCTCAGAGGGGAGATGGAAATGATGCGTTTGTTCCTGGCTGGGGCAGTCGTTTCGCTGTCCGTCGTTTCTCAGGTGTCGGCGGCGCCCGCCGGCCCGCCGCTATTGGTCATCCACCAAATGGTGGCCGACTACGCGAAGTGGCGGTCGGGCTATGACGCGCACCAGTCGGCGCGCGACGAAGCAGGGCTCACGAACTGCCACGTACGGTCAACCGCCGACAACCCGAACGACGTTTTCGTCGCCTGCGAAGTGGCTGACCTTGCGAAGGCGAAAGCCTTCACGGCATCCAAGTCGCTTGCAGACGCCATGAAGAACGCAGGCGTCGTGGGCAAACCCGACTTCTACTTCCTCGGCGCGGAGCGGTAGCGGCCGACGAGGCCACGACCCGCAAGTCTCGTAGCCCGAGCCACGAGGCACACTGGCCGAGCGCATCCAGGGCGAACGCCGCATTGCAAAAGAGCCCCGGGGCGCATAGCTTCCCGCGACTTTTCAGCGAGGCCCCGCATGGGCGCCTCGCCAGACCCGCAGCGGAGACACAATGATCGCCACGTCCGCCCTCGTTCTTGCCGTTGTCGCCGCCCCGGTGGGTGGAATCGGGGGCTTTCTGGCCGGCCCGGGCCAGCAGTTCGTTCTGCTGGGAGCCATCGCCCTGATGTTCTATTTCATGATCCTTCGCCCGCAGCAGCGCCGCGCCCGCGAGCACGCGGCGCGGGTCGAGTCGATCAAGCGCGGCGACACCGTAGTGTTGTCCAGCGGCCTGATCGGCAAGGTGGTGCGGGTGGAGGACAAGGAGGTCGGGGTCGAGGTGGCCCAGAACGTCACCGTCAAGGTGGTCAAGGCGATGGTCGCCGAGGTGCGGGCGCGCGGCGAGCCGGCGCCGGCCAACGACCCCAAGCCGTAGCGCCAGGGCCGCCGCCGCACACATGCTCGCCCTCACCCGTTGGAAAATCGGTCTGGTCCTGGCCTCGCTGCTGTTTGGCCTGATCTTCAGCCTGCCCAACCTGCTGCCGGCCGGCGCCGTGGCGGCCCTGCCGGCGTGGATGCCGCACCAGCGGCTGTCGCTGGGGCTCGATCTGCAGGGCGGCTCCTACCTGCTCATGGAGGTGGATACGGCCGCCTTGAAAAAGGAGCGGCTCACCAACCTCACCGAGGACATCCGCACCAAGTTGCACGGCGACCAGGCCGCCGACCAGATCGCCTTCACCGGCCTGGGCGTGGTGGGCGACACGATCGGCGTGCGCATCACCGATCCCACCCAGGTCCAGGTGGCCTACAAGCGGCTCAACGATTCCCTGGGCGAGCGGATCGCGACCGGCGGGCGGGACGTGACCGTCCAGACCCGGCCCGACCAGCGCATCGAGGTGGCGTTCGCCGCCAATGCCGCCAACGCCGCCGCCGCCGACGCGGTGAGCCGCTCGATCGAGATCATCCGCAAGCGCATCGACGCCCTTGGCGCCAAGGAGCCGCTGATCACCCGCCAGGGCAGCGCGCGGATCGTCATCGAGGCGCCCGGCGAAAGCGACCCGGAAAAGCTCAAGGCGATCATCGGCAAGACCGCCAAACTCACCTTCCAGATGGTCGATACCGCCGTGACCCCCGAGGAGATCGCGGCCGGCGGCGTTCCACCGGACGACGAGGCGCTGCCCAGCGACGACGGCTTCGCGCCCTCCTATGTGCTCAAAAAGCGTTCGGTGGTGACCGGCGAGATGCTGACCAGCGCCAGCGGCAGCCACGACGAGAACAACCAGCCCTCGGTGGCCTTCAGTTTCAACGGCCAGGGCACCCGCCGCTTCGCCGAAATATCGACCCAGAACATCGGCAAGAATTTCGCCATCGTCCTCGACAAGCGGGTGATCTCGGCGCCGGTCATCCGCTCGGCCATCACCGGCGGCAGCGGCGAAATCACCGGCCGCTTCACCGAGGAGTCGGCGCACGATCTGGCGCTGCTGTTGAAATCGGGGGCGCTGCCCGCGCCGCTCAACGTGGTGGAGCAGCACACCGTCGGCGCCGAACTGGGGGCCGACGCGGTCAAGGCCGGCGAGCTTTCCATCCTGATCGGCGCGGCGCTGATCTTCGCCTTCATCATCCTGGCCTATGGCCTGTTCGGCGGTTTCGCGGCCGCCGCCCTGGTGGTCAACGGCCTGATGATCGTGGGCGCCATGAGCCTCTTCCACGCCACCCTCCCCCTGCCCGGCGTTGCCGGCCTGGTGCTCACCCTGGCGGTGGCCGTGGACGCCAACGTCCTGATCTACGAGCGCATGCGCGACGAGGCGCGCAGCGGCCGGCCGGCCATGAGCGCCGCCGACGCCGGCTTCAAGCGGGCCCTGACCACCATCATCGACGCCAACGCCACCACCGTGGTCGCCGCGATCATCATGTTCAACCTGGGGGCCGGGCCGGTGAAGGGGTTTGCCCTGACCCTGCTGATCGGCGTCTTCACCTCGGTGTTCACCGCCGTCCTGATCACCCAGGTCCTGATCGGCTGGTGGTTCCGCGCCTTCCGCGCCAAGACCCTGCCGATCAGCTAGGACAAGCGCGCATGTGGCCCCTGATCAAGTTCATCCCGCACGACACGAAGTTTCCCTTCGTCAGTCTGGCGCGGCTGTTCGCGACCCTTTCCATCGTCGCGGTGATCGCCACCGTGGTCGGCTTCTTCTATCCGGGCCTCAACCTCGGCATCGATTTCAAGGGCGGCACGGTGCTGGAACTCAACACCGGGGCCAAGCCGGTCGATCTGGGCAAGGTGCGCGGCGCCCTGACCGCCCTCAATCTGGGCGACGTCCAGGTGCAGACCTTCGGCAAGCCGGACGACGCGGTGGTTCGCTTCCAGACTCCGGCCGGCCAACTGCCCGGCGTGGTGGTCACCCGCGTCAAGGCCGCCGTCACGCAGGCGCTCGGCGAAGTGGCTTTTCCGCGCACCGACGTGGTGGGGCCAGAGGTTTCCGGCGAGTTGAAGATCAAGGGCGTCGGCGCCCTGCTGGCCGCCATCGGCCTGATGCTGCTTTACATCTGGTTCCGCTTCGAGCTGCAGTTCGGCCTGGGGGCGGTGGTGGCCCTGTTCCACGATCTCATCCTGTCGTTCGGGCTCATTCTGCTGCTGCGCCTGGAATTCAGCCTCAACCTGATCGCCGCCCTCTTGACCATCATCGGCTATTCCATGAACGACACCGTGGTGGTGTTCGACCGGCTGCGGGAAAACCGCCGCAAATACAAACGCATGCCCCTGCGCGAACTCATCGATCTGTCGGTCAACGAGACCCTGTCGCGCACCGTGATCACCGGCGTCACGGCCCTGCTGGCCTTATCGGGATTGGCCGTCTTCGGCGGCGAATCCCTGCGGCCGCTCTCCATCGTCCTGTTGTTCGGCATCGTCATCGGCACCTATTCGTCGATCTATGTCGCCTCGCCGATCATCCTTTTGTGGGGGGCCAAAAAGGACGACGAGGCGGCCACGCCGATCGCCCCTCAGCCGGCTCGCCCCTGAAGGCCCGATGCGCCGGCCGCCCTCCCTCGACGCGTTCGGCGGCGGCGGTTTTCGGGTGTCCGGGGTCTGGCGGCGAGGCTCTCTGCTGATCCTCGACGATCGGGCGATGGACTGGCGGCCGGCGAAAATCGCCGATCTCGCCGCCGACGATTTCGCCGCCGTCATCGCCGCCGGCCTCGCGGTCTCGGAGTTCGTGCTGTTGGGAACCGGCGCGGATCAGGCCCTGCCGCCGCGTTCGGTGCGCGAGGCGCTGAAGGCCGCCCGCCTCGGCCTGGAGTTCATGTCCAGCGAAGCGGCCGCCCGCACTCACAATGTGCTCGCCAGCGAGGGCCGCCGCTTCGCCACGGCGCTGATCGCGGTCTGAGGCGACCGGCTTTTCGCCCGCCGCGAAACGCGTTATGCTTTCGCCCCTGACCACGACTCGCAAGGGGGTTGAGATGTCCGGGCTTCTGCTGAATTTCCGCAACACCATGATCGCCAGCGTGGTGCTGGCGCTGATCATGCTCTGGGCTTTCGCCCACAGCCCGCACGGCGTGGACGGGTCGTACTGGACGGCGGTGTTCCGGTGGATGCACGTCTTCTTCGGCATCCTGTGGATCGGCCTGCTCTACTATTTCAACTTCGTGCAGACCCGGAAGATGCCGGAGATTCCGGCGGAGCTGAAGCCGGCCATCTCCAAATACATCACCCCGGAAGCTCTGTTCTGGTTCCGCTGGTCGGCCCTGTTCACCGTACTGGCCGGCCTTTGCATCGCCATCTCGCGGGGCCGGGACTATGCGGAGGGCGTACTTAGCCTCGGCTTCGTGGGCGGCCCGGAGACGGCGGGCCGCGGCTTTAGCTTGATGGGGATCGGCGTGTGGCTTGCGATCGTCATGTTCCTCAACGTGTGGGGCGTGATCTGGCCGAACCAGAAGATCGCGCTGGGCATTAAGGACGCGGACGCCGACGCCAAGGCCAAGGCGGCGCGAACCGCCACTCTGGCCTCGCGGATCAACGTGCTGCTGTCGCTGCCGATGTTGACCTCCATGGCCATGTACCAGACGCTTTACGGCTAGGGATTCGCCGCGGCGATCCAAGCGTCGAGATCGGCGAGCGCCCTCAGACTCAGCGCTCGCTTCTTCGCCCGCCCGCGCTCGCCGCGGTTGAAACGGCGATCAACCTCACCGCGCCCCGGCGCCTCAATCGGCGGCAGCAAACCGTAATTGATGTTCATCGGCTGGAAGGAGCGCGCGCCGCTCTCCACATGACCGCCGGTGATGTGGACGATCAGGGCGCCCAGGGCGGTGGTGGGCGGGGGCGGAGCGAGGGTCACGCCCAACCGCTCGGCGGCGGCGAGACGGCCGGCGAGCAGGCCCACCGCCGCGCTCTCCACATAGCCCTCCACGCCGGTGATCTGACCGGCGAAGCGCAGGCGCGGATCGGCTTTGAGGCGCAGGCGCGCGTCGAGCAGGCGCGGGCTGTTCAGAAAGGTATTGCGGTGCAGGCCGCCCAAGCGGGCGAACACCGCCTTCTCCAGGCCTGGAACGGCGCGGAAGATCTCCGTCTGGGCCCCGTGTTTCAGCTTGGTCTGGAAGCCGACCATGTTCCACAACGTCCCCAAGGCGTTGTCTTGGCGTAGCTGGACCACGGCGTGGGGCTTGTCGCCGGGGCGGTGGGGATTGGTCAGGCCCACCGGTTTCATTGGCCCGTGACGCGGCGTCTCGCGCCCGCGCTGCGCCATCACCTCAATGGGGAGGCAGCCGTCGAAATAGGGGACATGCTCCCAGTCCTTGAACTCGGTCTTGGGGCCGGCCAGCAGGGCGTCGATAAAGCGTTCGTACTGATCGCGGGTCAGGGGACAGTTGATATAGGCGGCGGCCTCGCCGGCGGGGCCTTCCTTGTCGTAGCGCGACTGCTTCCAGGCCACGCCCATGTCGATGGTCTCGGCGTGGACGATGGGGGCGATGGCGTCGAAGAAGGAAAGCTGGTCTTCGCCGGTCAGGGCGGCGATCGCCGCGGCGAGGGCCGGCGAGGTGAGGGGGCCGGTGGCCACGATCACGTTTCGCCAATCGGCCGGAGGGGCGGCGATCTCGCCGCGTTCTACTTCGATCAGCGGATGGGCGACGATCCGCGCCGTCACCGCCTCGGCGAAACCGTCGCGGTCGACCGCCAGGGCGCCGCCGGCCGGGGTCTGATGGGCGTCGCCGCAAGCCAGGATGAGTGAGCCCAGACGCCGCATCTCGGCGTGCAGCAGGCCCACCGCGTTGTATTCCCAGTCGTCGGAGCGGAAGGAGTTGGAGCACACCAGCTCGGCCAGCCGGTCGCTCTGGTGGGCGGCCGTGCCGGTCAGGGGGCGCATCTCGTGCAGCACCACGCGCGCCCCGGCGCTCGCCGCCTGCCAAGCCGCCTCGCAGCCGGCCAGGCCGCCGCCGACGATGTGGATGGCGTCCTTTGGCATGGTGCGGCGTTCTACGCTCCGGCCGGGCGGCGCGGAAGTGGCGCGCGGACGGCTATGTGCCTATGCTGGCGCTCGGGTGCTCAGAGGGGGGATTCGCATGGCGCGCATAGCCATCGACGCGGCGCTGGGATCGGGCTTCAGGCTGATCCGCCGCCAGCCCGGCGCGGTGCTGTTGTGGGGCTTGGTCTGCCTTGCCCTAGGCGTGGCGCACGTCGGACTCCTTGGTCCATTCTATATGGGCCTCTTCTCGCAAATCGCCGCCGACGCACGGTTGGGCGCCGACACGTCCCCGCAGGCGATGAACGCCTTGATGCCGCGGATGATGGCCATGCAAGGATGGAGTTGGTTGCTGTCGCTCGCAGGCCTGTTCGTGGGCGCGATCCTCTATTGCGCCACCTTCCGGGCGATTCTGCATCCTGAGCAAAAGCGGTTCGGCTATCTGCGGGTGGGCGCGACCGAGTTGCTGCTTTTTGTTCTCTGGATCGCCGCCTACATCGCCTTTGCCGTCGCCGCTGTCGTCGTCGCTCTCGTGGTGGCCCTGCTTGTCGTCGCCCTGATCGCCATGCATGCCGCCGCCGTTGGCGTGATCGTCGGCGTGCTCGCCGCCGTGGCGGCCTCGATCGCCGTCGTCTGGATCGCGCTGAGGTTTTCCATGGTCGGCCCGATGATGGTCAGCGACGGCAAGTTCCATTTGTTCGAAGCGTGGACTTTGACGCGGGGTCATACCGCCACTCTGTTCATTTTGGCGATCTGTCTGGTGGCGATTCTCGTGGTCGCGGAGCTGGTGATCGTGGGCATACTGATCGCGGCGGGCATTATGGCCATGGCCATTGCCAGCGGCGGATGGGCGCAGCTTTCCAAGTTCTTCGACCGATCGCCTTCCGCCGTCGTCGAGGGGATCGCGCCCGTGTTGATGCTGATCGCCGTCATCTTGACGCCCCTGATGGGGTGCTACTTCGCTATCGTCGGCGCGCCGTGGGCGCGGGCCTATCTCGACCTGACCGCGCCGGAGCGGGCGACCGTCGCGGCCTGATCGTGCGAGAGGCCCCGTTGATCGCCGGCGGCGTGGCCGCCATCCGCTTCGTCGCGCCGGCCTGGCGCGGGGCGTCGGCGGTTCTGCTTCTGACCGCCGGCGCGTTCGGCGGCCTGCTGACGGCGGCCGGCTGGGGGGAGGCGGCGGCCTGGCGAGGGGCGTGGCTCGCCGCCGCCCTGCTGGTGGCGACCGTCGCCCGAGGCGCTCTCTATCGCCTGGCCCTGGGGCGTCCGGGGGTCGGGCCGGGCGGCCTTCAATGGAGAGGCGCGGAGGGGGGCCTGCTCGCCGTCTGGCTGCTCGGCGCCGTCTTCCTGTTCATCCTGGGGCTGCTGGCCTTCGTCGCCCTCATCGCCAGCGCCTACGCGGTCGCCTCGGCGGGCGCGGGCTTCGTCGCCGCCGATCCAGCGACCTGGGGGCCGGCGGTGGATGGGCGCGGCCGCCTCGTCGTCGGCGCGGTGGGGGTGGTCGGCGCGGCGGCCCTGTTGTGGGCGGCGCTGCGTCTGAGCCTCGCGGCGGCGGCGAGCGTGGCGCGCGGCCGGGTTCAGGTGCTGAGCGCCTGGCCGCTGACGCGCCGATACGCCTGGACGATAGGCCTGGCCCTGGCCCTGGCCCTGGCCCTGATCGCCGCGCCGCTCGCCCTCCTTTTGGCGGCCTTGTCGTTCGCGGGCGGCGCCCTGAAACCGGCCCCGCCGATCGTCGCCGCCGCCGTCGGTTTCGCCCAGGGCTTGGTGGTCGCCGGCCTGTGGCTTCCCATGACCGTCGGACTCATGGCCTATCTCTATCGGCGAGCCGATTCGGCCGCCCTCGAGCCGCCGCCACCGTGACCGACCTCACCCCCTCCGCCGCCGCCTTCGAAGGCCTCCGGGTAATGCGCCGCGAGCCCAAGGCGGTGCTGTCGTGGATCGCGGTATGGATGCTGATGCTCGCCGGCATCGCGATCATCAAGGTGATCTTCGGCGGCCCGCCGGCCGGCGGCGGCGGCCGGCATGGATGGTCGGCCCTTCTGAGCGGCTTCGGCCCGCTGGCGGTTGTCCTGATCCCCGCCCTCCTGGTGCTGTGGATCATGACCACGGCGACGGTGTTTCGAGCGGTGATCCGGCCCGACGAGCACGGCTGGCACCTGTTCAAGTTCGGCCCCGACGAAGCGCGCCTGGGAGTCGTCACGGCGGCCGGTTTCGTTCTCATGGTTCTCTTCGGCGGCGCCCCGGCCCTTTTGCTGTTTATTCTGGCCAAGCCGCTCCTGGCCGTCGCGCCGGGGCTCGGCCACGGGATCGTCGATGCCGGCGCCCTGGCCACGGTGTGCCTGGAATTGTGGATCGCGGTGCGCCTGTCGTTGGCCGCCGTCCACACCTTCGCCGAGGGGCGGTTTCACATCGCCGGCTACTGGCGGCTCACCCGCGGCCGATTCTGGCCGCTGGCGGCGAGCTACGCCATCGTGTTCGTCGAGATCGTGGTGTTCGTCGCGGCGCTCGCCGCCGCCGCTGTGCTTTCCAGTTGGGCCGCCGCGGCGGTGGGAACGCCGCACGGCGTGGACGCGGCGCGACGCGCGATCCTTCTGGTGCTCGCCCTGGTCGCGGCCTTGATGAGCGCGGTCTTCTTCGTCGTTCCCACCGTGATTGTCTGCGCCTGCCAGGCTTTCGCCTATCGGGCGATCGTATCGCGGCCCTGGGGCTAGATCGCCCGGCGGCTCTCCGCAAGAAGACTTCAGGCGTTGGCCCGGGCGCGCCTGCGAGAGGCCGGCGCGGCGCGTTCGGCGTGGCGGGCCAGCACCGCCTTCAGATAGCGGCCGGTCCAGCTCGCCTCGTTCGCCGCCACCTGCTCGGGCGAGCCCACGGCGACGATCTCACCGCCGCCGTCGCCCCCTTCCGGCCCGAAATCGACGATCCAGTCGGCCGTCTTCACCACGTCGAGGTTGTGCTCGATGACCACCACCGTATTGCCCTGTTCCACCAGTTCGTGCAGCACTTCCAGAAGCTTGCGCACATCCTCGAAATGCAGGCCCGTGGTAGGTTCGTCGAGGATGTAGAGGGTGCGGCCGGTGGCCCGACGGGACAGCTCCTTGGAGAGCTTCACCCGCTGCGCCTCGCCGCCCGACAAGGTGGTGGCCGGCTGGCCGACTTTGATGTAGCCAAGTCCCACCCGTTTCAAGGTCTCCATCTTGTCGCGAATCGGCGGCACCGCCCGGAACATGTCGGCCGCCTCCTCCACCGTCATGTCGAGGACATCGGCGATGCTCTTGCCCCTGAAATGGATCTCCAGGGTCTCGCGGTTGTAGCGCTTGCCCCGGCAGACATCGCAGGTGACGTAGATGTCCGGCAGGAAGTGCATCTCGATCTTGATCAGCCCGTCGCCCTGACGCGCTTCGCAGCGGCCGCCCTTGACGTTGAAGCTGAATCGCCCCGGGCCGTAGCCGCGCGCCTTGGCTTCGGGCAGGCCGGCGAACCAGTCGCGGATGCCGGTGAAGGCGCCGGTGTAGGTGGCCGGGTTGGAGCGTGGGGTGCGGCCGATGGGGCTCTGGTCGATGTCGATGACCTTGTCGAAATTCTCCAGGCCCTCGATGCGCTCATAGGGGGCGGGATGATCCGAGGCGTTGTTCAGCCGCCGGGCTGCCGCCTTGTAGAGGGTCTCGACGGTGAAGGTGGACTTGCCGCCGCCCGAAACGCCGGTAACGCAGGTGAAGGTCCCCACCGGAATCTCCACCGTCACATCCTTGAGGTTGTTGCCCCGGGCGCCGACCACCCGCACCATGCGCTTGGTGGAGAAGGGCCGGCGAAGCGGCGGGACCGGTATCTGGCGCATGCCGGTGAGATACTGGCCGGTCAGGCTTCGCGGCGAGACCATGATGTCGGCCGGCTTTCCCTCCGCCACCACCTCGCCACCGTGGATGCCGGCCGCCGGCCCCATGTCGATCACGTAATCGGCGGCCAGGATGGCCTCCTCGTCGTGTTCCACCACCAGCACCGAATTGCCCAGGTCGCGCAGCCCTTTCAGGGAGACCAGCAGGCGGGCGTTGTCGCGCTGGTGCAGGCCGATGGAGGGCTCGTCGAGCACATAGAGGACGCCGGTCAGGCCCGAGCCGATCTGGCTGGCCAGGCGGATGCGCTGGCTTTCGCCCCCCGACAGGGTGCCCGACCCCCGCGAAAGGTTGAGGTATTCCAGGCCCACATCGACCAGGAACCGCAGGCGGTCGTTGATCTCCTTGAGGATTCGCCGGGCGATCTCCATCTGCTTGTCGCCGAGCTTGTCCTCCAGCGAGGCGAACCAGTCGCGGGCCGGGCGGATGGCCAGGGCGGAGACCTCGGCGATGGTCTTGCCGGCGATCTTCACCGCCAGGGCCTCGGGTTTCAGCCGCGCCCCGCCGCAGGCCTCGCACGGCGTCTCGGCCTGGTAGCGGCCTAGTTCCTCGCGCACCCAGCTCGAATCGGTCTCGCGCCAACGGCGCTCCAGGTTCGGCAGGACGCCCTCGAAGGTCTTGTTCACCTCGTATTTGCGGGCGTTGTCGTCATAGACGAAGTGGATCTTCTCCGATCCCGATCCGTAGAGGACCACCTGCCTCGCCGCCTCGGGCAACTTCCACCACGCCTCGTCCATGGAAAACCCATAGTGGCGGGCCAGGGCCTGCAGGGTCTGGGTGTAGAGGGGAGACGGCCCCTTCGACCACGGCGAGATCGCTCCTTTGTGCAGGGTCCGGTCCTTGTCTGGAACCACCAGGTCGGCGTCGAAGGCGAGCTTCACCCCCAGGCCGTCGCACGCCGGGCAGGCGCCGGCCGGATTGTTGAACGAGAACAGCCGCGGTTCGATCTCGGCGATGGAAAAACCGCTGACCGGGCAGGCGAACTTCTCGGAAAAGATCAGCCGCCGGGGCTCCGCGTCGCCCTCCCCAGATTCGTTTGGCGCCGCCGCCCACTCGGCCACCGCGATGCCGTCGGCCAGGCGCAGGGCGGCTTCCAGGCTGTCGGCGTAGCGGCTTTCCAGTCCGGCCCGGGTGACCAGCCGGTCCACCACCACGTCGATGTCGTGCTTGAAGGTCTTCTCCAGGGCCGGCGCGTCCTCGATGGGGAAGAAGGCGCCGTCGATTTTCAGCCGCTGATAGCC
>JBBRPN010000057.1:0-18574 GCA_038227925.1 Caulobacterales bacterium
GGCGGCGCCCCCTCACCCAACCCTCTCCCCCGCAAGCGCGGGGGAGAGGGCTAAAATGTGCGGCGCTACGCATCGGCCAGCGCCGCCCTGGTTTCTTCCACGTCGTCGAACGGCAGGACTTGGTCGCCGACGATCTGGCCGGTCTCATGGCCCTTGCCAGCGACGAGCAACACATCGCCTTGTTCGAGCAGGGCGGCGGCGGCGCGGATGGCTTCGCGGCGGCCTTCGATTTCGCGCAGGCCCGCGCCGCCGGCCAGGATCTCGGCGCGGATGGCGGCGGGGGATTCGGAGCGGGGATTGTCGTCGGTGACGATGGCGATGTCGGCGTGGGTCGCGGCTGCCGCGCCCATCAGGGGCCGCTTGCCGCGGTCGCGGTCGCCGCCGGCTCCGAAGACCACGATCAGCCGGCCCGCCGCGTGCGGGCGCAGGGCGGCCAGGACCGTGGCCAGGCCGTCGGGGGTGTGGGCGTAGTCCACATAGGCCTCGCCGCCGCCAGGGCGCTTTCCGGCCCGCTGCAACCTTCCGGGCGCCCCTTCGAGGTGTTCGAGGGCGGCCAGAACTTCATCGGGGGTCTCGCCGGCGGCGATGCAGAGGCCGGCGGCGATGAGGGCGTTGGAGGCCTGGAAGGCCCCGGCCAGGGGCAGGCGCACCTCATGGCGCCGTCCGAAGGCGCAAATCGTCAGGCGTTGGGCGTCCGGCCCCGCAGTCCGGCCGGCCAGGGTAAGGCTCTGACCCATGGCGCCTATCGACATGATGGTGTGGCCGGCGCCGACGGCGGCGGCGGCGAAGGCGGGGAAGGCGTCGGAATCGGCGTTGAGCACGGCGGTCGCGCCGCGCGGCAACAGGGTCTCGAAGAGGCGCAGCTTGGCGGCGCGGTAGACCCCCATGGTCCCGTGGTAGTCCAGGTGATCCTGGGTGAGGTTGAGGAAGCCGGCGGCGGTGAGCTTCACCCCGTCGAGGCGCCGCTGATCGATGCCGTGCGACGAGGCTTCCAAGGCCAGATGGGTGACGCCGCGCGCCGCCAGGTCGGCCAGCATCTCGGCCACGTCGGCGGCGTCGGGGGTGGTGAGTCCGGGAGCGGCCAGCCGCGCGTCGCCGGCCCGCACGCCCAGGGTGCCCATGCTGGCGGACGAGCGACCGCACGCCTCGAAGATCTGCCGGCAGAAGGCGGCGACGGAGGTCTTGCCGTTGGTGCCGGTGACGGCGACGCAGGTTCGCGGCTGGGCGCCGAAGAAGGCGGCGGCGGCCAGGGCGTAGGCGCGGCGCGGATCGTGCACGGTGACCACCGGGGCGGCCAGGCCCGGCAGCTCGGCGCCGGCCAGGACGGCGGCGGCGCCCTTGGCCAGGGCCTGGGGCACGAAGCATTTGCCGTCGGCCTTGGCGCCCGGCAGGGCGGCGAACAGCCAGCCGGGCTCGACCCGCCGGCTGTCGGCGGTGACGCCCAGGATCGGCGGATCGACGGCGAGGTCGCGCTGGACCAGGTCGGAGAGACGGAGAGCGGCCATTAGTCCCGCCCCTCCACCACCGCGTCGGGATCGACCGGGACCTTGGGGTCGCCGGCGGCGGGGCCGGCCGCCCGCCGCACCCCCAGGAAGGGGGCGATGCGGGCGATGACCCGCCCGGCGATCGGCGCGCTGACCACCCCACCGGTGGTGAAGCCGCCGGTCTCGGGAGTGGCGTGCGGCTCGTCCATCATGATCAGGACGTAGTAGCGGTCGGCGGTGAACGGCCCGTCGGTGGGGAAGATGGCGGCGAAGGAGGCGAGGTTCTTCTTGCCGCCGGTGTAGTGGCCGCCCACCAGCTTGGTCGCCGTCCCCGTCTTGCCGCCCACCCGGTAGCCCGCCACGTCGGCCTTGCGGCCGGTGCCGATCAGGGCGTTGAGGCGCATCAGGTTCAGCATGGTGCGCGAGGTGGCGGCCTGGATGACCCGTCGGCCGGGAGCGGGCTGGGCGCCGGGCTCGAGCTTCTTCAAGGTCAAGGGGCGATAGACGCCGCCGTTGAGGATGGAGCTCATGCCGGTGGCGATGGCCAGCGGCGAGATCGAGATGGCGTGGCCGAAGGCGGTGGTGGCGACGATGTTGTCGCTGAACCGCTTGGGGGTGAGGGGGCGGGCCGATTCGATGAGCTCGCTGGGCGCCTTGGCCATCAGGCCGAAGCGGCGCCAGTAGTCGCTTTCCCGCGCCCCGCCGGCCAGCAGCGCCATGCGCGCCGCGCCGATGTTGGAGGAGTGGGTGAAGACTTCCCACAAGGGCAGGACGCGGTCGCCCTTGTCATAGTCGTGGATGATCTGGCCGGGCAAAACGAGGGGGGTGTGGACGTCGAACTTGGTGTCCGGGGTGACGACGCCGGAATCGAGACCCATGGCCAGGGTGAAGACCTTGAACACCGAGCCGGGCTCATAGACGGTGGCGGCGGCGTGGTCGATCATGGCGGCGGGGTTGGCCTTGCCCGGCGCGCCCGGATCGAAGCCCGGATAGCTGGCCAGGCCCAGAATCTCGCCGGTGCGGACATTGACCACCATGCCCGCCGCGTCGAGGACGCCGAAATGAGCGGCGGCGGTCTCCAGCTCGTCCTGCAGCGCCCCCTGTACCCGCAGATCGACGGAAAGGGGAACCTGGGCCTTGCCCGCCTCGGAGCGGATCTCGCCGTTCAGGGCCCGCTCCGACCCGGCCAGCCCGGTTCCATCCTTGCCGGAAAAGCCGATCAGGTGAGCCCCCGTCTGGCCAAGGGGATAGGCCCGCGCGGTCTCGTCCTCGAAGCTCACCCCCGGCAGGGCGAGGTCGTGAATCCCGGCTTTCGCCTCGGGGGTCAGGCCGCCGATCAGATAGTAGGCCTTGCGATCGCCGGCCAGGTCGGCGGCCAGGCGCTTGGGAGAGAGGGTCGGCAGAGCCTTCAGCAGGGCGGCCCGCGTTCCCGCCCGGTCGGAGACCTCGCGCGGGCTGAGGTAGAGGCCGTAGTGGACCAGATCCACCGCCAGGATCTCGCCGTTGCGGTCCACCAGATCGGCGCGGGCGTTGGCCGGCAGGCCCGCCAGTTCGCCCTCGCCGCCGAGGCCCGACATCAGCGCCGCCTTGGTCGCCACCAGGCCGAGGGTCAGGAAACCCACCGAAAACAGGGCCATGACGAAGAAGATGCGCAGGCGGGTGTCATCCTCCGCCTTGCCCGACGCGCGGGCGCGCTCGAAGGCGTGCTCCATCATCCACAGGGGCGAGGTGAGGCCCCGCCAGGGCGGCCAGAAGGGGCTGGCGCCGGGGAGTTGGCTGTCGGCGGTGGTCATGGCTTGGTCCCCGGCGCGGGCTTGGGGGCGGGGGCCTGGGCAAGCCCAGCCAGGGCGGCGGGGGTCGTTTCGTGTTTCGGGTTCACCGCCGCCAAGCCCAGATACCGGGTCGATAGGCGCTCGATTCGGCCCGGATCTTCAAGGTGCGCGATATCCGCCCTGAGCAGGCGGATGCGCCTTTGCTCCTGGACGATCTGGCCCTGGACGCCGGCGGTGTCGGCGCTCTGGGCCCCGGCCAGGGTGGTGAAGACGTAGGAGCCCAGGGCCAGGACCAGGACGACGGTGAGGGCCAGCAGGTCGATGACCCGAAAGCCGCGGAAGCGGCGGGTGAAAACGCCCGAGAGGATCATGCGGCGAGCCTCCAGACCGGCGAATCGGTGCGCATCGCGGCCCGCAGTTTGGCCGATCTGGCGCGTGGATTGGCGGCGATTTCGGCGGGCCCCGGGGCGCGCACGCCTTGATGCAGGAGACGGAAGCTGGGAAGCGGCCCCTCGGCCCTCGGCGGCGCATGGCGCGACGGCGCGCTCTCGAGGCCGGCGCGGGCGGCCAGGAACGCCTTGACGATCCGGTCCTCAAGGGAATGGAAGGTGACCACGGCCAGGCGCCCGCCGGCCTTCAGCGCCCGCTCGGCCGCCGCCAGGCCGCGCTCGAGCTCGCCCAGTTCGTCGTTGACCACTATCCGCAGGGCCTGGAACACCCGGGTGGCCGGATGGATTTTCGCCCCCCGCCGGCCGCCCAGGGCGCGCTCCACGGTATCGGCCAGATCGAGGGTGCGCGCGAACGGCGCCTCGGCGCGGCGGCGAACCAGGGCGGCGGCGACGCGGCGCGCCTGGCGCTCCTCGCCGTAGAGGCGAAAGACGCGGGCCAGTTCGGCCGGCTCGCCCTCGTTGACCAGATCGGCGGCGGTCGGCCCGGCCCCGCTCATCCGCATATCCAGCGGCCCGTCACGCATCAGGGAAAAACCGCGCTCGGCCTGGTCGAGCTGCATGGACGAGAGGCCCAGATCCAGGGCCACGGCGTCGGCGCCCGCCTCGCCGACGACCTCGGCCAGGGTCGAGAACGGCGCGGCGACCAGGCGAAAGCGGTCGCCGGCCTCCAGCGCGTTCACGAAGCGCTCGGCGCCGGGATCGCGATCGAAGGCGACGACGCGGGCCCCGGCGGCGAGAAAAGCGCGGCTGTAGCCGCCGGCCCCGAAGGTCCCATCGACCACGGTCAGGCCCGGGCGCGGCTGGAGGGTTTCGAGCACCTCGGCCAGCAGCACCGGCGTGTGAGGGGCGCCGGCCATCTTACGCGCCCCCGCCCCTGGCGAGACGCTGCTGGGCGCGCAGGGCCGGCAAGCCCTGGCGGGCGACATCGCGGGCGGCGGCCCGGTGGGCCTGGAAGGCCTCGCGCGGCCAGATCTGGAACCGGTCGCCGATGCCGACCACCGAGACCCAGTCCTTCAGGCCGAACGCCTCGCAGAAAATTTCCGGCAGGGTGATGCGCCCGGCGGTGTCGTAGGAGAGCCGCGCCATGCCGCCCAGAACCGAGGTCTCCAGGGCGGTGCGCAGGGGATCGCCGAAGGCCAGTTCCTCGATCACCCCCAGCCAGGTGTCGAACAGGGCCTGGCCGCCGCCCTCGATGCAGTCGGCCTCGATGGAGGGAAAGCAGAACACCCCGTCGAAGGGCGAGGCGGCCTCGGCGCGGAAGTCCGCCGGCAGAACGATCCGCCGTTTGGCGTCCAACTGTTTCTCGACGGTCGAGAGAAACATCGCATCCGCCCCGTTCGTTCGCGCCGCCAACCCCGGCGGCCGTCGCCCTTTGAGGTTTCCGGCGACTGGAATGGGTTAACACGGGATGAATTGGGACACAATGCCACTAGTTGGAATTTTTGGCGGATTAGTAGACCTGTGGCGGCCATGTCACTTGTCGCCAAAGGGTTGTCTAGAACATACAGAGAACCCATCAGTAAAGGCGCGCCCGGCGCCCTTCCGCCGCAATGGTTAAGAATGGACTTCCCTGGCCGGTTCGACGAAATCGGCCGCCTGCTGGGCGACAAGGCTTTCCTCGCCGGCGACGCCTTCAGCCTCGCCGACGCCATGGTCGCTCCGCAGATGGACTTTCCGGCCCAGATGCGGGAATGGGCGGCGCTGACCGCCTCTCATCCCAATCTCGTGGCCTGGCTGGCGGCGATGAACGCCCGGCCCAGCATGGCGGCGACAACATGGGGCCTGGTGGCGGAACTGGCCAGAAAGGCGGCCTGACCGTCCATCATCGGGGTTCCTCCCCCGCGAAGACTACGAGATTCACGCATCTTGCCGCTCCCCCGACGCCCCCTCCGTCACGGCGCAAGGAAACGCGCGGCGCCTCTTCGTCGCGTGACGGAAGGGGCGTCAGGCGGCGCCCCACACCTTGGAAATGTGTGCATCCCCTCCCCCGCGAAGAGGCGGGGGAGGATCGGATCGCGGTTAGCGAACGTCCGCCGACCCTGGAATAAGCGACAGGGCGCCGAACAGGCCGTGCGCCTCCTGTTGCAGGCCGGCGGTGAAATAGACCGTGTTGGGATCGCCGTTGGCGCCGCCGTTGCCGTTGATCAGGCCCCACAGGTCGCCGAGGACTATGGGGTAGCCATTGGCGCCGACAAGGGCGCCGACGTAGGCGCCGGTGGTCGGGTTGAAGGCGTTGATCCACCCGTCGCCGAAATTGCCGACCAGAAGATCGCCGGCGAAGGAGCCGAAACCGGCCGGGGCGATATCGAGCCCCCAGGGCGCGTTCAACGGCCCATGCGAGGCGATCCGGCGTTGGAAGACACCGGCGAGGCTGAAGGCGTCGACGAAGCCGAAGCCCGCTCCGGCGACGGAATCGTGCTTGGAGTGGTCTTGCCGCGCGAAGGTGACGTAGAGCGTTCCCCCCAAATTCTGCACGTTGAAGGGCGCATATTTGGCCGGCACGGTGGGGTCGGTGAAGACTTTGACCAGCTTGAATTTCGAATTGTACATCTCCACGTCGCCGGCCCGGAAATTGGTCGCGTAGAGGAAGGTGGCCTTGCCCTTGGTTCCCATCGCCAGGCCCTTGTAGACCGCCAGCGAGGCCGAGTTATCGACCGCGAGGATGGCGTTGGTCCCATCGACCGAGGGCGCCCAGCCGGAAATGGTCCCGTCCTCGGTGGCGAACAGGAAGACCGAGGCGCCGGTCTGGGCGTGCGCGGTGACCTTGAAGCCGTTCGTACCGTTGAAGACCGTGCCGGTGGGCGTCCCCACGCCGGTTTTTCCGGCCGGGGGGGGAATGGCGACGGTGAGCGAGACCTTGCCGCCCGAACCGTCGTAGAGGGTGCTGACGCCGCCGTTGTTGTCGGACACCCAGAACGGGCCGCCTGGACCGTAGGAGATGCCCCAGGGATTGATCAGCGACGGATCGACGGTGGCGGCGGGGACGAAGCCGTCGGACACCAGGTTGGTGATCTGGAACTTCTGAGCCTGGGCCGGCGGCGCCTGCAGCGCGAAAAGCCCAGCGACGGCGGCGGCGAGCAGCGGCGCGGCGCGCCTGTTGGCGATGATCATCTATGGTCCCTCCTTCGTGGCCAGGGCGGAGCGCTCCGGCGGCGGTAAGGTAAATCCATCGCCAGGCGCCGGAGGTTCAAAGCCGCCCAAAAAGAAAATCCCGATCTTCGCGGCGCGCTTGGGTTCAAATGGCCTGCTCCATTGAACCCTTTGCCCCTCGCCGGGCATATACAGGCGCAACATGGAAGCCGACATTGGATAGACAAGGCGCGGCCACGGGTCGGGGCGGGGCGGCCCGGCGATCGGACCGGCGGGACGACGCGCTGCTGATCGCCAGGATCGCGGAGAGAGACCAGCGCGCCTTCGAAGCCCTTTATCGGACCTATCACCCCCGTCTGACCCGGTTCCTCATCGCCATGATCCACCGCCCCCAACTGGTCGAGGAAGTGCTCGACGACACCCTGCTGGTGGTGTGGAACCGGCCGGAGAGCTACAATGGCGCCAGCAAGGTTTCGACCTGGATCTTCGCCATCGCCTATCGCAAGGCGCTGAACGCCCTGCGCCGCCAGGATGAACCCATGGAAGACAGACACCCGGAGATTCGCGAGAGCGACGAGCCCGGGCCGGAACAGCGGCTCGGCCAGCGACAGCTCCAGGCGGCCTTGCTGGGCGCCATGGGCGAACTGTCGGCCGACCACCGCGCGGTTGTCGATCTGGCCTATTTCCACGAGATCGGCTACCGCGAGATCGCCGAGATCATGGCCTGTCCGCCCGACACCGTTAAGACGCGCATGTTCCACGCGCGGCGACATCTGAAGCGGCGGCTCACCGGGCCGCTGACGGATTGGCTGTGAGACGACCATGAGCGGACTTATCATTCCCCTGCATGACGACGACCACCTCGAAGCCCGATCCCTGCTGCCCTGGTATCTGACCGGGCGCCTGGACGGGGCCGAGGGGGCCCTCGTCGAGGCTCATCTGGCCGCCTGCGCCGAATGCCGGGCCGACCTGGCCTTCGATCGCCGCCTCGCCGCCGAGGTCGCCGCCCTGCCCATCGATGTCGAACAGGGCTGGACGCGCCTTCGAGGCAAGCTGGCGGCCAGCGCGCCGAGGCGGCCGCGCGGGGCTTCGCTGGTCGGCCGGCCGCGGAAGGATTGGCGTGGCGCCTGGCGCGGCGTCGCCCGCGGCTGGCGCGGCGCGCCGCAGCTGGCCTGGGCGGTGGCGGCGCAGGCCGCGCTGCTGCTTCTCATCGTTGGCGCCCTGGCCCTCCCGCGCGGCGGCCACGACCGCTATCGAACCCTGGGCGCGGCCCGCGCCGCGGCGAGCGGCAACGCCCTGGTGATGTTCCGCCCCGACACCCCCGAGCGGGACCTTCGCGCGGCCCTTCAGGCCAGCCACGCGCGCCTGGTGGACGGGCCGACCGCGGCGGGCGCCTATGTGATCGCGGCGCCGCCCGCCGGACGCGCCGCGGCGCTGGCGAAGTTGCGCGCCCGGGCGGATATCGTGATGGCCGAGCCGATCGACGCCGGCGGACCGGTCTGATGACGTCCCCGTTGCGGCGCCTGGGGCTCGGCCTGGCGATCTGGCTGACCGCCTTGGCCCCCATGAGCGCGAGCGTCGCCTTCGCCGCCGGCCACGCGGCCGCCGCCGGGACGCCCGCCGGCCCGCCCGCTGAACCGGCCGCTTCGGGGCCGGATGCTCGCCCGTCCGAGCGGCAGCTCCTGGTCCTGCTGCGCCTGCCGCCGGCGCATTTCCGCCCCAACACCCAGTACAGCGGCGCCTATGGCGACGGCGAGGGGCGCGCCGCCCGCCATCGGATCGCCGGGGCGCTGGCGGCGGCCAACGGCCTGACCCTCGTGGACGATTGGCCCATGCCCCTGGTGGGGGTGGATTGCTTTATCATGAACGCACCGGTCGGCCGCTCGCCGAGCGAGGCGGCGGCGCGCCTGTCGCGCGATCCGCGCGTCGCCTGGGCCGAGCCGGTGAGCCTCTACCGCGCTCAGGGCGACACGCCGAAGGGCGACACGCCGACAGGCGGGGCGTGGAAAGGCGACGTGGGGAAAAGCGAAGCCGGGGCGGGCCGGCTGTTCCGCGCCCAGCCGGCCGCCCTCGAGTGGCGCCTGGCCGACCTGCACCAGATGGCGAGCGGGCGCGACGTCCGGGTCGCGGTGATCGACAGCGCGATCGAGCGGTCGCACCCCGATCTCATCGGCCAGGTTCAGATCAGCGAGGATTTCGTCCAGGGGCATCCCGCCGGCCCGGAACAGCATGGCACCGGGGTGGCCGGAATCATCGCCGCCAAGGGGGTGGGAATCGTCGGCGTCGCGCCGCGCGCCCGGCTGATGGCCCTGCGCGCCTGCTGGCAGAGGGGCGCGGGCGAGGCCGGCCCATCGACCACGGTCTGCGACTCCCTGAGCCTGGCCAAGGCTCTGCATTTCGCCGTCGAGCACAACGCCCAGGTGATCAATCTGAGCCTCAGCGGGCCGCCCGATCCGCTGCTGGGCAAGCTCATCGACGTGGCCCTGGCCCGCGGGGTCACGGTGGTCGGGGCCTTCGATCGGACCTTGCCGGGCGGCGGCTTCCCGGTCTCGCACTCCGGCGTAGTCGCCGTGGCCGCCGAGTCGATGGACGCGCCGCCGGCGGGCATATACAGCGCTCCGGGGCGCGACGTTCCCACCACCCAGCCGGGCGCACGATGGTATCTCGTCGATGGCAGTTCCTACGCGGCGGCTCATGTGAGCGGCCTCATCGCGCTGGTCCGCGAGCGGGCCCCGCGTTCACGCGGCGCTTCGGCCCTGGTGGCGGCGCCGGCCGGCGGCGGGGCGATCGACGCCTGCGCGACGCTCCTCAAGGCTTTCGGGCCTTGTGACTGCGCCTGCGCCCGCGGGCTTAAGACTTCGGCGACGGTCCGCCGGTAGTCCGGCCACCCGGCGATTCCCTCCGCGCGCCGCGATCGTCGCGGTCCTGGCCCTAGGCTTCGCCGGCGGCGCCAACGCCCAGGTGAGCGCCAGCGCCTCCCTGACGTCGGACTACCAGTATCGCGGCGTTTCCTTGAGCGATAGCAAGCCGGCCCTTAGCCTCGATATCGCCTACGACCACGTGAGCGGTCTCTATGCCGGCGGCTCGGCCATCGCCGAGGACACCGCGACGGCGGGCGTGGAGATGCTCGGCCATGTGGAATACGCCGGCTATTCGCGGCGGGTGAATTCCGCCGACACCTGGGACATTGGCGTCACCAACCAGAACATCAGCAAATATTACGATCAGCGATATGTGCTTAATTATCCGCAGGTTTATACGGGTCTGATCACCGAACATTTCAGTTACTACGTCTATTATTCGCCCAACTATTTTGGCACGGGCTACCGCACCGTCTACGCCGATGTCAGCGCGGGGTTCCGTCCGGCGCGCCGATGGCGGCTGTTCGGCCATGTCGGCGTCCTGGCGGCCTTCAGCGCATCCGGCCGCTCGCAAAGCGCCTACCAGCAGTACGATTTCCGCGCCGGCGTCGCCGCTCAACTGGGGCGTGGGGAGGTGCGGCTCATGTGGACGACGGTGCGTCCGGGGACGGTCTATCTGGCTGGACAGCTGCAAAGCCACCCCGCCCTCACCCTCGGCGCCACCGCCTTTTTCTAGGGCACCCGCCGCGCACGGCCCGCGCCCCCTCCACCGCTTCGCGGCCCCCTCCCCCGCGAGTGGGCGGGGGAGGATTTAAGGGCCATCATCCTCCCCCATTCTTCATGGGGGAGGGGACCCCGAAGGGGTGGAGGGGGCGGCGACAGGCGCGGGCGTCGAAGGATTCCGCCATTTTTTCCTAGCTTCAATTTGAACCATCGAACCTTGACCGGCAATCAACCGTGTAAGGACGGGCCGGTTGGCCTTCGCCGCAAAAAGGGAGACCTCTCATGCCCGACACGCCGGACGTGGCGAGGCGCGGCCTATCGCGCCGTCGATTGATGTTCGACATGGCTCTGGCGACCGGCGCGGCCGGGATCCTCGGCGCGAACCTCGCCGCGGGGCGGGTCGCCGCGGCCCCCTCCAAGCTCGCCCCGGGCGACATCGGCTATCAGACCACGCCCAAGGGAGGCCAGCGCTGCGAGCTCTGCGTGAACTGGCAGCCGCCGTCGTCCTGCAAGACCGTGGCCGGCCCAATCAGCCCGACGGGCTGGTGCGGCCTCTTCGTGCGCAAGCGCTGAGCCGGCCGAGGCGGGGGGCCGTCGATGCGCTTGCCCTTGCCGTGGCTGTTCCACGGCGTTCTCGCCCTGGCTCTTGTCGGCCTGGCGCCGGGGCGCGTTCTGGCGGTGCCAAGCTTCGCGGCGCAGACCGGCCAGCCGTGCAACGCCTGCCATGTGGGCGGCTTTGGGCCGCAGCTCACCGCGTTCGGGCGAAACTTCAAGCTGCGCGGCTACACGACCCGGGCGGCGCGCTTCAACGTGCCCCTGGCGGCATTCGCCACCGCTTCCTATGTCCGTACACAGAAGGCTCAACCGGCGCCCCCGGCCCCGTCGTTCGGGGCGAACGACAATGTGGCCATCGATCAGATCAGTCTTTTCCTGGCCGGCGGGGTGGGATCGCATTTCGGGGCGTTCTTCCAGAACACCTATGACGGCGTCGCCAAGGCCTTCCACTGGGATAATCTGGACGCCCGGGCGGTGACAACGGGCAAGATAAGGGGGGCGAACGCGGTGTTCGGCCTGAGCCTCAACAACAATCCCACCGTGCAGGACGCCTTCAACACCCTGCCGGCGTGGGGATTTCCCTATACCAGTTCGAGTCTGCCGCCTCACCCGGCGGCCGGCCCCCTGATCGGCAATCTGGCCCAGACCACCCTGGGCCTCACCGGCTATACGTGGATCAATCAGGAGATCTACGGCGAGTTCGGCGGTTATCGCGCCCTGGGGGCCGGGTTCCTGACCCACGCGGGGATCGATCCGTTCACGCCGGGCAAGATCGACGGCGTCGCCCCCTATGGGCGGATCGCCTATCAGAAGAATTACGGCGAGCGCAATTTCGAAGTGGGGGCGTTCTGGATGCACGCCGACCTCTTCCCGGGACGCGACGAGACCGCCGGATCGACCGATCACTATACCGATGTCGGGGCCGATGCGTCCTTTCAGCATTTCGCCGCCAACGGCGACGTGTTCACCCTCAACGCGCTCTATACCTACGAGCGTCAGCGGCTGGACGCCTCGCGGACGCTGGGTCTGGCGAGCAACTCTGGCGACAACCTGCAACAGGCGCGGCTGGACGCCTCCTACTATTGGCGCGACAGGATCGGCGCGACGGTGCAACTGTTCGACACCTGGGGCAGCCGCGACGTTCTGCTCTACGCCGGCGACCGCGCCCTTCGCCCCGACAGCTCGGGCCTGACCCTTCAGCTCGACGCCACCCCCTATGGAGACGGCCGATCGCCGCTGGGCCGACGATTCAACCTGCGGGTGGGCGCCCAGTACACCGCCTATTTCCAGTTCAACGGCGCGGGGCGAAACTTCGACGGGTCGGGCCGCAACGCCTCCGACAACAATACGTTCAGGGTTTTCAGCTGGATCTACTACTAGCGCCCGCGGTTTCGAGCCGGTGAGGCCCCCGCCCCGCGCGCCCGCCGGACATTTTTTTGCCTTCAAGTCCTCCTCCCCCGCTTCGCGAGGGAGGAGAGAAGACCAGACGGCCTGTAAGCCGGGTTCTGTGCCGCCTCCCTGGGGGGCAGGGGCGGCGGCGGCGATCATTCCTCTAGGCCGCCCGTTGCCGGACGGCTCTGGCGACCTACCCGGATGCCTTCGGCCGGCGACGGCCTGCCGGCCGCCTTAGGCCGGCGCGACATCCCTATTCAGTCTTGCTCCAGGCGGGGCTTGCCATGCCGTCCCGGTTACCCGGTCCGCGGTGGGCTCTTACCCCACCCTTTCACCCTTGCCGCCGACCCGAGAGTCGGAGGCGGTTTGCTTTCTGTGGCGCTATCCCTGGGGTCACCCCCGGCGGGCGTTACCCGCCGCCTTGTCGCCGTGGAGCCCGGACTTTCCTCTCCCCTCCCCTTATCGGAAAGGGCAGCGACCGCCCGGCCGTCTGATCCGAGGTCAGAGTGGGCCGGCTGGGGGGCGGCGTCAAGGGAAGGCGGTGGGGCGGACGTTGACTCCCGCCCCACAATATGTTGCAATATGCAAATGGACGATCCGGGTGAGTGGATGCCGCAGGCGGGGCCGCAGACGGCCTTTGTGATGAGCCCGCTGTTCGAGGTGGTCTATGGGGGGGCGCGGGGCGGGGGCAAGACCGACGCGGCGCTGGGCGATTTCGCCTTTCACGCCCGCGGCGGCACCCGGCTGGCGGCCAGCGCCACGGTGACGGCGCGGATCACCGAACTCGCCGAGCGGCGCGAGACCAACTGCCAGGCCGGGGCCGAGGAGACCGTCGTCGCCCTGCTGGCCCTGGCCAAGGCCGCCAACACGAAAACGGCCGCCGGGGCCCGGGAGGCCCGTCTGGCCCGCCTGGAAGCCAACCGCCTCTGGCAGGCGCTGGCGACGCCGCGAGCCCGGCGGGCCCCGCCCGACCGACCGTGAAATGACCGAGGCCGAATGGACCGAGCGGTTCGGCCACCTGACGGGCGGGTGAGGGCGCCCTTGTGAAAAACGCCACGAGGGCGGAAAAGAGGGTCATGAGCGACATCATCATCGTCAAGGCCAACTTCGATCCCGACGCTGCGGTCTGGTACACGGAATCCAGCGATATCCACGGCCTGCGGATCGAAGCGGCGAGCCTCGACGCCTTGGTGGCGCGCATTCCCGGCGCGGTCCAGGACCTCCTCGAGGACGGCGACGATCGCGGGATGCGCGATATTCCCATAGAGGTCATCGCCCACGCCAGCACCCGGGTGCGAATCCCCGAGCGGGCGTGAGCGGCTACACCCCGCGGGTCAAGGATATCCCGCGCGCCGCAGGCTGCCGGCGGGTGCGACAGGGTCGCGGCGATCACGAGGTTTGGGAGAGCCCGATCAATGGCAAACGGTTCACCGTCGATGGAAATATCCTCTCCAAACATACCGCCAACGGCACGCTGAAGGACGCCGGTCTGGCCAAGGCGTTCTGACGGGGAGGGGCATGAGGCTGGAAGGCCACATCGGCGCCTACTGGGGAAAGGCGCACGTGGGGATGAACCGAATCCGATTGACACGCTACAACGTGAACCCATCCGTTCCCCGCCCCTGCGGGGATGAACCTTTTTTATTACGATCATGGACAACGGTGGGACCCCGTTCCCCGCCCACGCGGGGATGAACCGCCTCTAGGCGGCGTTCCCATCCGCCGGCAAAGGGGGGCGGGGGTGATGATCCGCTAAAGCCGTCAGTGCATTTTCGTTAAAGGTGGTCTATGCCGGCGCTTGGGCCAATTTCCAAGGAGACGTGCATGGCGGCGGTGCGAGGGCGGGTGGTCGAGGGCGGGCGGATCATCGTGCCGGCGGCCTATCGAAAGGCCATGGGATTGGCGAAAGGCGACACCGTGCTGATGGAGTTGCGCGGCGAGGAGCTTACGGTCCGGCCCGCCAAATCCGCCCTGCGGCGCCTTCAGGAGCGGTTGCGTCCCTATGCGGCGACGGGGTCGGTCGTCGATGAGTTGATCGCCGATCGGCGGATCGAGGCGGCGCGTGACTAGAGGCGGCCACGTCCTCGACGCCTCGGCCCTGCTCTGCCTGTTGTTTCGCGAGACCGGGGCCGATGCGGTCGAGGCCGCGATGAGCGGGGCGCGCATGAGCGCCGTCAACCTGAGCGAAGTCATCGCCAAGCTCATCGACCGCGGCGCGCCCGGCGAGGTCGTCGTGGCGGACCTGGCCGAACTTGACCTCGAGGTGGTGGATGTCGATCGCCGGCAAGCGGAACTGGCCGGCCTTATGCGCGAGAAGACCCGGGCTCAGGGACTGTCGCTGGGGGATCGGGCGTGCCTGGCGCTGGCGGCGCACCTCGGGGCGACCGCCGTGACCGCCGACCGCGCCTGGGCGGGTGTCGATGTCGGGGTCGTCGTGGAGATCGTGCGGTAGGCGAGCCGGAACACCCTTCAGGCGATCCGCCCATAGACGATCTGGTCCCAGAAGCGGCCCTTCCAGAAGCCATGGCCGCGCAACACGCCCTCGCGGGCGAAGCCATGGCGCTCCAGGAGGCGGCATGAGGGGGCGTTGCCGGGGGTGACCAGGGCTTCGAGGCGGTGGAGGGCGAGGCGGCGGTAAGCGAAATCGATCAGGGCGGGCAGGATGGCGTCCATCGCCCCCCTCCCCCACCAGGGCGGCGAAAGGTCGTAGGCGATCTCACCGCAGCGACCGCGTTCGACGATGAGGCGGTTGAAGCCGCAGGTTCCCAGGAAAGCGCCCTCGGGGGCGCCCCCCTCGCGGATCGAGAAGCGCAGGCCGGCGCCGAGCGCCCGCTGGCTCCGCGCCCAGGCGACGATCGCCTCGGCCTCTTCGACGGCGGTCATCGGATCGATATCCATGAACTCGACCACCCGGGGATCGGCGAAGTGGGCGAGGAGATCGCCGGCGTCGGCCGTCTCGAGCGGGCGCAGGATGAAGGGCCCGACGGCGAGGGTCAGGTCGCCGGTCAGATCCGGGTCGGCGGCGATCACGGCGCGTCCCTGGCGAGCCTCAGCAGGGCGATCAGGCGGGCGCGGGTCGCGCCGTCGGCCACGCCGTCGATCCGGCTCGGCGCCCAGTGGCGCTGAAAGGCGGTGACGACGGTCTGGGTTTCGCCGTCGTGGAGGCCGGAGGGCCGGCAGGCGTAGCCGAGGCTCGCCAGGCCGGCTTGCAGGGCGAAGACGCCGGGCCCCTCGGCCCCGGGGGCCAGCGGCGCGCCGGGGGCTGGCGCGGGCTCGGCCCACAGGCCGTGGCCGGCGGCGGCCAGCGCCGCCCAGGGGAAAAGCTCCCCCGGATCGGCCTTGCGCGCCGGGGCGATGTCCGAATGGCCCAGGATGCGGGCGTTTGGGATCGTCCAGCGCGAGCGGATGTCGTCCAGGAGATCGACGAGGGCGGCGATCTGATCGTCAGGGTACGGACGGTAGCCGAATTCGTGGCCGGGATTGACCAGCTCGATGCCGATCGAGGCGCCGTTGATGTCGCTCGCGCCGGCCCAGAAGGCGACGCCGGCGTGCCAGGCGCGGCGTTCCTCGGGGACCAGGGCGTAGAGCCGCCCGTCCTCCTCGATGAGGTAGTGGGCGGAGACTTTCGAGGCCGGGTCGGTCAGGCGTTCCAGGGCCGCTTCCCCGCTCTTCATGCCGGTGTAGTGCAGGACGATCATGTCCGGCGGGGCTAGGCGGGCGTCGAAATTGGGCGAAGGGGCGGGTGCGCCACGAGGCCGTCCAGGGAAGACCGTTCACCCCTCCCCGAACGACGCGGCCTCGTAGCGGGCCAGGTGATGGTCGACCGAGCCGAACTCGGCCTCGATCAGGGTGGCGCGCTTGAAATAGTGGCCGATGGCCATTTCGTCGGTCATGCCCATGCCGCCGTGGAGCTGGATGGCGCTTTGGCCGACGAAGCGGCAGGCGCGGCCGATCTGGACCTTGGCGGCGCTGATCGCCTTGGTCCGCTCGGGCGCGGGCTCGCCGAGCTTGATATGGGCCATGTAGGTCATGGAGACCGCCTGTTCGACGGCCATGAACATGTCGACCATGCGGTGCTGGAGGACCTGGAAGGAGGCGATGGGGGCGCCGAACTGTTTGCGCTGGCGGGTGTATTCCAGCGTCCCCTCGTGCAGGCGCCGCAGCACCCCGCAGGCCTCGGCGCACAGGGCCGCGATGGCTTCGTCCACCACCTGTTCGACCAGCGGCAGGGTGGCGCCTTCGGGCCCGATTAGGGCCTCGGCGGGCAGGGAGACATTCTCGAAAAAAATCTCCGAGGCGCGGCCGCCGTCGACGGTGGGATAGTCGCGGGCGACCACGCCCTTGGCGGCCTTGTCGACCAGGAACACCGAGACGCCCGCCGCCTCGCGCTGGCCGCCGCCGGTGCGGGCGGTGACGATCAGGCGCTCGGCCCACGGCGCGCCGACCACCACCGCCTTGTGGCCGTTCAGCACCCAGCCCGCCCCGTCCTTGCGGGCGGTGGTCTTCAGGTCGGCCAGGTTGTAGCGGCCCTGGGGTTCGGCGTGGGCGAAGGCGTAGATCGCCTCACCGGCGATAATTTGGCCGATCAGCTCGCCGGCAGCGGGCGGCTGGGCGTGGGTCAGGAACCCGCCGGCGATCACCACGGTCCCCAGGTAAGGCTCGATCACCAGGGCCTTGCCGAACTCCTCCATGACCACCATGACGTCCGTGGCGTCGCCGCCCAGGCCGCCGAGGTTTTCGGGGAAGGACGCGCCCAGAATGCCGAGATCCTCGGCGAACGCCCTCCACACCGCCGGCGCCCGCCCCTCCGGCGAGGCAATCGCGGCGCGGCGCGCCTCGAACGTATAGTGGTCGGCCAGATAGCCGGCGACGCTGTCGCGCAGCAGGGTCTGTTCGGGGGTGAAGGAGAAATCCATGGGGAGTCCTGTCGTGGTTTTATTCGGGACCAGAGCGATGTCGGTCTCGGTTGAACCGGCGCACGGCCCCCGCCCCCTCCACCGGCTTCGCCGGTCCCCCTCCCCCGCTTCGCGGAGGAGGATTTGGCCGCCGCGATCCTCCCCCGTTTACGGGGGAGGAGGACCCTGAAGGGGTGGAGGGGGCGGCCGCCAGCCTCACAACCCCAGCACCAGCTTGGCGATGATGTTGCGCTGGATCTCGTTGGAGCCGCCGTAGATGGAGGTTTTGCGGGTGTTGAAATAGGCGCCGGCGAGGCCGTGGGCGTAGTCGGGGCCGACGGCGCGCTGATTGTGCGGCAGGTCGCGCAGGTAGGGGGCGCCGTAGACGCCGGCCGCCTCCAAGGCCAGTTCGGTGAGGCGCTGCTGAATCTCGGTGCCCTTGATCTTGAGGATGGAGGATTCCGGCCCCGGCCCCTTGCCCGAGCTCTCCCCGGCCAGGGTGCGAAGCTCGGTGAACTCCAGGGCGGTCAGGTCGATCTCCAGATCGGCGACCTTGCGGCGAAAGAAGGGGTCGGCCAGCAGCGGGCCGCCGTCGTCGGCGCGCTCCGCGCCGGCCATCTGGCGCAGGCGCTCGAGGCCGCGCTTGGAGCGCGCCACCCCGGCGATGCCGGAGCGTTCGTGCAGCAACAGGGCCTTGGCGCAGGTCCAGCCCTTGTTCTCCTCGCCGATGCGGTTTTCCACCGGGACCTTCACATTATCCAGGAAGACATCGTTGACCTCGTGGCCGCCCTCCAGGGTGGTGATCCGGCGCACCTCGACGCCCGGGCACTTCATGTCGATGAGCAGGAAGCTGATCCCCGCCTGGGGTTTCACCGTGGGATCTGTGCGGACCAGGAAGAAGCCCCAGTCGGCGAACTGGGCCAGGGTGGTCCAGGTCTTCTGGCCGTTGACCAGATAGTACTCCTTGCCGTCGTCGCCCGCGATGCGCTCGGCCTTGGTGGTCAGGGACGCCAGATCGGAGCCCGCCCCCGGCTCGCTGTAGCCCTGGCACCACCAGGCCAGGCCGTCGCGGATGTCGGGCAGGAAGCGCTCCTTCTGCTCTTGTGTGCCGAAGGTGTAGATCACCGGCGCGACCATCAGGACGCCGAAGGGGAGGATGGGGATGGTGTCGGCCTTGGCCTGTTCCTCGCTCCAGATGTATTTCTGGGTCGGCGTCCAGCCCGGGCCGCCCCATTCCACCGGCCAGGAGGGCGCCGACCAGCCCTTGGCGGCCAGGATGCGGTGCCAGGCGAAATAGTCCTCCTTGGTCAGGGCCTCCTCGTCGCGCTGCTTTTCGCGGATGGCGGCGGGATA
>JBBRPN010000058.1:0-18104 GCA_038227925.1 Caulobacterales bacterium
CGCCGGTCCTGGCACAGCTTGATCACCGAGCCGAGGTATTCGTCGGGGGTGAAGATGGTGGCGCGGATCCACGGCTCGGCGATGGTGGCGATGCGCGCCGGGTCGGGCATGTCGGCGGGATTGTGCAGTTCGATCGTCGCGCCGTCGGTCAGGGTGATTTGGTAGATCACGCTGGGGGCGGTGGCGATCAGATCGAGGTTGAACTCCCGCGTCAGCCGCTCCTGGATGATCTCCAGGTGCAACAGGCCCAGGAACCCGCAGCGGAAGCCGAAGCCCAGGGCGGCGCTGGTCTCCATCTCGAAGGTGAAGGAGGCGTCGTTGAGGCGCAGGCGGCCGACGGCGGCGCGCAGGGCCTCGAAGTCGGCGGCGTCGGCCGGGAAAAGGCCGCAGAACACCACCGGCTGGACCGGCTTGAACCCCGGCAGGGCGTTGGCCGTAGGGCGCTTTTCGTCGGTGATGGTGTCGCCCACGGCGGCGTCGGCCACCTCCTTGATCTGGGCGGTGATGAAGCCGATCTCGCCGGGGCCGAGGGAGGCGACATCCACGGCCTTGGGCTGGAAGACCCCGATCTTGTCGATCCTGTAGGTCGCGGCGGCCTGCATCATCCGGACCTGCTGGCCGGCCCGCAGGCGCCCGTCGAACACCCGCACCAGAACCACGACGCCCAGATAGGAGTCGTACCAGGCATCGACCAGCAGGGCCTTGAGCGGCGCGGCCTCGTCGCCCTTGGGCGCGGGCAGGCGGGTGACGATGGCTTCCAGCACATCGTGGATGCCAAGGCCGGTCTTGGCCGAACACTCCACCGCGCCGGAGGCGTCGATGCCGATGACATCCTCGATCTGCGCCCTCACCCGGTCCGGCTCGGCGGCCGGCAGGTCAACCTTGTTGAGCACCGGCACGATCTCGTGGTCGTTGTCGATGGCCTGATAGACATTGGCCAGGGTCTGGGCCTCGACGCCCTGGCTGGCGTCCACCACCAGGATCGAGCCTTCGCAGGCGGCCAGCGAGCGACTCACCTCATAGGCGAAGTCCACATGGCCGGGGGTGTCCATGAGGTTGAGGACATAGTCCTCGCCGTCGTCGGCGCGGTAGTTCAGGCGCACCGTCTGGGCCTTGATGGTGATGCCGCGCTCGCGCTCCAGGTCCATGGAATCGAGCACCTGCTCCTTCATCTCCCGCGCCGTGAGGCCGCCGGTCTCCTGAATCAGGCGGTCGGACAGGGTCGATTTGCCGTGGTCGATGTGCGCCACGATGGCGAAGTTGCGGATGCGGGAGAGCGGCGTCGTCATGGGCGCGGTCTAGCAACATCCGCCGATGGGCGCGAGGGCGAGCCAACCTGGTCGCAACGTCAACGCAGCGTCAAAAGAACGTCAAATCAGACAGACCGGCCAGCCGCTCAGATTGACGGCTGAATAAAGGCGGATCATGCGTAACCCAACGAAGACACCCAAGTGCTCGTCGCCGATTGGTGGCGTCCCGCAACCGAGGAGACCGACCATGCCCGTATCAGAAAACCTGTCTGTTCCCTATCATCAGCAAGATACCGACTACTATTGTGGGGCGGCTTGCGCGCAGATGGTGCTGAATTCGCTCGGCGCGGGCCTGGTCGATCAGAATCAACTCTACAACGACAATCATAGCCACAGCACCACGGAAGGGGGCTGGGCCACGGCGCCCGACGGTCTCCAATGGACCATGCACAACTACGAGCCGCCCGCACCGGCCGGGCCGCCGCATTACGGCTATTATGATTTCGTGCTGTTCTCCCTCGATAGCGAGGACGCGGCCTCCCGCAAGATCGTGTGGACCCTGCATCACTACCAGGCCGCGCCGATCGCCATGGTGTTCGGCTGGCAACATTGGATCGTGGTGCGCGGCTACTCCGCCAGCGCCGCGCCGTCCGGCTTCGACGACACGAGCTATTCGATCACTTCATTTGACGTGAACAATCCCTGGCCGCCCACACCCAGCGCCAGCAATGCGTCCCTCGCCCCGCCGCCGCCGCACGCGGACGGGACCGACGGGTGCGGGACCGGCGGCGATCGCGGCCTGGTGAACGAGAACATCAGCTACGCCGCTTGGCAGAGCACCTATATGACCGGCATTCCCAGCGGGCATTGGGCGGGCAAGTACGTCACCGTCGCCGATCCGGCGCCGCCGCCCACGGAGCGCGGGGTGCGCTCGCGGCCCCTCCTCGAGCCCCTCGAGTACAAGGGCCGGCTGTTGTCGGGCGAGCAGGCGGCGCGGCGAGCCGAAGAGGGGCTGCGGGCCTATGGCCTCACCGAGCGTGAACACTATGAGCGGGTTTTGAGCCGGGCCACCTTCGGGACGCCGATCCTGGTGCAGAGACTGGATCTGCCCGACACCTTCTATCACATCGTCCCGGTCCAGGAGGACGACCGCATTCCGCTGGCGGTGGCGATCGATGCCAAGACGGGGCTCTATCTGCAATCGGCGGCGCACACCGAGCCTCGAGGCAGCCTGTTCGCCATTTCGAGCCGCGAACAGGTGGCCAAATCGGTCCTCGGCTCGACGGTCGAGCTTCCTGGGTTCGCCGGGCGCCTGCAGATCCGGCCCGAGGCCGTCTGCCAGTTTCCGACCCTGGTGTGGAAGCCTTGCCTAGAATCGCTGTCGCCCTTCTATCCGTTCCATATGTTCACGGTCGGCGCCAACCGGATCTATGTGCGCGGCGATGGCGCCATCTTCACCCAGTTGCACGACACCTACCGCGGACTCTAGGAATTTGGCGGCGCCCCCGATCACCGCAGCGCGGGCCGAGGTGATCGCCCGAGCCATCGCCGGCGCCGCGGCGACCGCCACGGCGATCCATCGGGTGGAGCGGCTAGATCGGGGCCATCCCTACCATCTGGTGGTGTTCGCCAATTCGGGAGCGCCCGGCGCGCCTGGGCTGATCGTCGCCATCGACGAAGTGACTGGCGATATCATGGGCTCCGCGCGGCTCGGCGCGATCGAGGGCTCCTGGGCGCCGCGGCAGGCCGAGGCGGCCCGTCGATTGGGCGATGAGTCCGCGCGGGAGGCACGACTGGTGTGGGCGCCGTCGCGCGCCAGCCTGTCGCCCTTCTATCCACTCTGGGAGTTCACGACTCCGTCGGGACCGGTCTACGTCGATCGTGATGGGCGGATCTGGCGTGACCTGCCGTCGGCGGGTCCGGGCTGAGACCGCCGGCGCGACACGCCGTTCAGGCGCCGTTAACCTCGCCCGTGGGAGAGAAATCGAGGGCGGCGCCGAGTTCCTCGGGTCGCCGCGTGCACCGGAAGCCGCGCCCATGGAACGCCGTTTGTTCATTGTTTCCGGCTTGGCCACGCTCGCCGCCGCCCCGGCCCTCGCCCAGACGTCGCCGCCGATCGCCGGTCCCGATGGCCGGCCGATTCCGCCGACTCCGGAAGGCTCTCCAGCGAACGGTCCGGCCCCCACCTACACCGACGATGAACTGGTCAACCGGGTGTCCGACTTCCTGGGAGTGACCGCCGAGTCGGCCGGGGGGGCCATCGAGCGGGCGTTCAGGGACAATGGCCGGCCCACCGGCTATATCGCCGGCGAGGAAGGCTCGGCGGCCTTCGGGGTCGGCCTGCGCTACGGCCGCGGCCTGCTCTATATGAAGAACCGGCAACCTCAGGAGGTGTTCTGGCAGGGCCCGTCGTTCGGCTTCGACGCCGGCGGCAACGCCAGCCGGGTGTTCACCCTGTGCTACGACCTGCAGTACCCGGACGCCCTCTATCGCCGCTTTCCGGGCGTCGAGGGCTCGGCCTATTTCATCGGTGGCCTGGGCGTGAATTATCAGCGCGCCGAGGGCATCATTCTGGCCCCCATCCGCGCCGGCCTCGGCCTGCGGCTGGGCGTCAACATGGGATACCTCTCCTACAGCCGGAAGCGGAACTGGCTGCCGTTGTAGGCGCGAGCGCGCCTCAGCCGCGCAGCTTCGCCCCCACTGCCTTGGCGGCGGCGGCGACGATTTTCGCCGACACCGCTTCGATATCGGCGTCGGCGAGGGTCGCCTCGCGGGGCTGGATGACGACCTCGACGGCCAACGATTTCTGGCCGTCGCCCACGCCCGCTCCCTCGTAGACATCGAACACCCGCGCTCCGGCGATCAGGGCGCGGTCGGCGCTCTGGACGGCGCGGGCGAGGTCGGCGGCGGGCGTTTGCCTGGCCACCACGAAGGCGAAGTCGCGGGTGAGCGGCATGAACGGCGAAAGGGCGAGGGCGGCCCGTGTCTTGGCGGCCTTTTTCTTCGCCTCGGGCAGGGCGTCCAGCCACAGTTCGAAAGCGAAGATCGGCCCTTCCACATCCAGCGCCTTGAGAGCGGCGGGGTGGATTTCACCGAACTCCGCCAGCACGGCCTTGGGACCCAACTGAAGGCGCGCGCGGCGGCCCGGCCGCCACCACGGCGCCGCGACATCCTGGACGACCTGCAGCGACACGGTCGGAGCGCCCAGTTCGTCGAGGAGGGCCAGAAGCGTCGCCTTGAGGGTGAAGACATCCTCCGCCGCCGCGCCGTCCCATCGGCGCGGGGCGTGGGGGGCCAGGACCGCGACGATGGCGGTGCGCTGGTCGGCGGGCGCATCGCCGGCGAACACCGGGCCGATTTCGAACAGGGCGCAGTCGGCAAAGCCGCGGCGCGCATTGCGTCCCGCCGCCTCGATGAGGCCGGGCAGGATCGAGGGGCGCATGCAGTCCAGATCGGCGGCGATGGGGTTCTCCAGGACCAGCCGCTCGTCCCCGCCGCCGAACAGGGCGGCGGTGGCCCGCGCCGTGAACGATAAGGTGATGGCCTCCTGGTAGCCCGCCGCCGCCAGGGCCCGGCGCGCCAGGCGGATGCGCGCCTGACGGGCGGTCAGCACCCCACCGATGGGGCGGGGCAGTTCGGGGAGCGGCTCGTCCGGCAGGGCGCCATAGCCGACGATGCGCGCCACCTCCTCCACCAGATCGGCCTTTCCCTCCACGTCGCGCCGCCAGGAGGGGGGCTGGACGCGGCCGGCGGCCAAGGTGAAGCCGAGGGCGGCGAGGATGGCCCACACCCGTTCGTCGGTCACCTTCAATCCCGACAGGCGCTCCACGTAGGCCGGATCGAAGTCGATGGCCGGCGGGAGCGCGGGCGTCTCGCCCGCAAACGCCACCGCCGAGGCCTCGCCGCCGCACAGGTCCAGGATGAGGCGCGTGGCCAGTTCGATCCCCGGGACCAGGGACTCCGGATCGACGCCGCGGGCGAAACGGTACTGGGCGTCGGAGACGATGGCCGTCTCGCGGCCGGTCTGGGCGGTGCGAATGGGATCGAACCAGGCGCTTTCGACGAAGACGTCGGTGGTGGCGTCCGAACAGCCGGTGGACGCGCCGCCCATGACACCGCCCAGGCCGATGGCGCCGGAACCATCGGCGATGACGCAGATATCCGGCGACATCTCGTAGGTCTTGCCGTCCAGCGCCTCCACGTTTTCGCCCTGGCGACCGAAGCGCGCCTCGATGAAACCGCCGGTAAGTTTGGCGGCGTCATAGACGTGCAGCGGGCGGGCGCGGTCGAAGGTGACCAGGTTGGTGACATCGACCAGGGCGTTGATCGGGCGCAACCCGATAGCGCGCAGCCGTTGTTGCAGCCATCCCGGCGACGGGCCGTTCGTCAGTCCACGGATCAGCCGCCCGGCGAAGGCCGGGCAGGCGCCCGGAGCGGTCAGGCGAATGTCGATCGGGCAGGGGTAGGCGCCCGGAACCGGCGTGACGGAAAGGTTCTTCAGCGTCCCGATTCCCGCCGCCGCCAGATCGCGCGCGATGCCCGCCACGCCCAGCCAGTCGGGCCGGTTGGGGGTAACCTCAAAATCGATCGTCGCCTCCAGGCCGATGGCCTCGGCGGCCGGCGCGCCGACCGGCCATTTCTCGTCCAGTTCCAGGATGCCGTCGGACTCCTCGGCGGTCTGGAGTTCGGCGGCCGAGCACAGCATGCCGTTGGAAACGACGCCGCGCACCGCCCGCGGCTCCAGGGTGATGCCCGAGCCGGGAATATAGGTCCCGATGGGCGCGTAGATTGTGACGAGACCCGCGCGGGCGTTGGGCGCGCCGCAGACGATCTCCTTCACGCCGTCGATGGTTTCCGCCTGGCAGACCCGCAGGCGGTCGGCGCCCGGGTGCTGAACCGCCTCGATAATCCGCGCCACCGTGAAGGCGGCGAGGTGGGCGGTCGGATCGTCCACATGCTCGACCTCCAGGCCGGCCATGGTCATGGCCTCCACCACCTCGGCGACGCTCGCCGTGGTGTTCAGGTGTTCCTCGAGCCAGGAAAGGGTGAACTTCATGCCGCCACCCTCAACTCAGCCCCGAAGCGGGATTGGGCGCCGCGAAAGCCGAGAAGCCGTAGTGAGCCAGCCAGCGGGTGTCGGACGCGAACATGTCGCGCAGATCCGGCATGCCGTATTTAAGCCGCCCCAGGCGATCGACGCCGAAGCCGAAGGCGAACCCCTGCCATTCATCGGGATCGATGCCGCAACTTTGCAATACATTGGGATGAACCATGCCGCAGCCGACGATCTCCGACCACTCGCTCCCCTGCCCGATCCTTACCGTCCCGCCGGATGTGTCGCATTGCACGTCCATCTCGGCCGAGGGTTCGGTGAAGGGGAAATAGTGGGGGCGAAAGCGGGTGGCGATGGCGGGCAATTCGAAGAAGCGGGCGATGAAGGTGTCGAGGGTCCACTTCAGATGGCCCATGTGGATGTTCCGGTCGATGACCAGGCCCTCGATCTGGTGGAACATCGGGGTGTGGGTGGCGTCGTTGTCCTGGCGGTAGGTGCGCCCTGGGGAGATGATCCGGATCGGCGGCGCCTGCCCCGACGCGATCCACGGGGCCGGCGGCGGCGTGTTGGCCTGGCGCATGGTTCGCACCTGCACCGGGCTGGTGTGGGTGCGCAAAAGCTTGCGCTCGCCGTCCGCACCGGGGTGGAAAAAGAACGTGTCGTGCATTTCCCGCGCCGGATGGCGGGGCGGGAAGTTCAGCGCCGTGAAATTATGGAAATCGTCCTCGATGTCCGGTCCCTCGGCGGGCGCGAACCCCAGTTCGGCGAAGATGGCGATCATCTCGTCCATCACCTGCATGGTCGGATGAACGCAGCCCTGGCGGCGCGGCGGGGCGGGGAGCGACAGGTCCAGGCGCCCGGCGATGAGGCGGGCGTCGAGTTCGGCGGCTTCCAAGACCGCCTTTCTGTCGGCGATCGCCGCCGCGACCCGGTCACGCAGACCGTTGATCGCCGGCCCTTCGGCGCGGCGTTCCTCCGGGCTCATGGCGCCCAGGGATTTCAGCAGGGCCGAGACGGCGCCGGTCTTGCCCAGAGCGGAAACGCGCACGGTGTCCAGAGCGCCCAGATCGCCGGCGGCGGCGATCCGGGCGAGGAGTTCGGATTCGAGGGTCGGGCGATCGGTCATGGCGGTTTGATCTGATAACTCATTCCTCCCTCCCCTTCATGGGGAGGGCGACTCGCCGACGGCGAGCGGGATGGGGCTCCTCGGGCAGGGCCCTGCGGCGGCAAGACCCCACCCGGCGCTTCGCGCCACCCTCCCCATGCAAACGGGAGGGAGACATTCACCCCAGCGCGGCGCGGACCTTGTCGGCGATGGCCTTGAAGGCGGCCGGATCGTTCCCCGCGATGTCGGAGAGCACCTTGCGGTCCACATCGATCCCGGCCAGCCCCAGGCCGTGACTAAATCGCGAATAGGTCATGCCTTCGAGCCGCGCGGCGGCGTTGATGCGCTGTATCCACAGGGCGCGGAACGAGCGCTTGCGGACCTTGCGGTCGCGGTAGGCGTACTGCCCGGCCTTGTCCACCGCCGCCTTGGCGGCGCGGATGGTGTTCTTGCGGCGCCCCCAGAAGCCCTTGGCTTGCTCGAGGACCTTCTTGTGCTTGGCGTGGGCGGTGACGCCCCGTTTGACGCGGGCCATGGTGTGCTGACGCTCCTAAAAGATCAAAGGCCGTAGGGCAGGAAGGATTTGATGGTCTTGGCGTCGGCCTCGCTCATCACCTTGGTGCCGCGTTGCTGGCGGATGTATTTGGCGGAATGGCTGATCAGCCGGTGCCGCTTGCCCGCCACGCCGGCCTTGATCTTGCCGGTCGCGGTGATCTTGAAGCGCTTCTTGGCGCCCGATTTGGTCTTCAGTTTGGGCATTTCGCTTGCGGCGGTCCTTGACGGGCGCCGTCCTCTTTGAGAGTCGCATTCAGGAGCCGCCCTGGCATGCCTTTGGGCCAGGCGGCTCGCACGAAGGCGCGGTGTCTAGGGCAAAGGGGCGCGCAAGGCAAGGTCGGGGCCGCCGGCGAAGCGCCCCGCCGCCCGTCCCGCCGACAGCGCTAGAGCGATCGCCGGGGCGACGATCAGCGCGCCCATGAAAAACGGGCCATTGACGCTGACACCGGCGAACACCAGGCCAGCCGCCAGAGGACCGACCACGCGGGCGAAGGCGCCAGCGGCGTTGCTGAGGCCCATGACCTGGCCCTGGCTGTCCGGATCGACCGCCCCCGACAGCAGGGCCGAGGCGTTGGGAAAGGCGATCGAGGAGGCCATGGAGGCGCCCGCCATCAGGAAGTAGGTAGTCCAGCCGCCGTCGCTGAGCGGCTGCAGGGCGATGGCGATCACCGTGCCGGCCATGCCCAGGGCCAGCATCCGCACCTCGCCGAATCGCCGCGACAGCGGGCCGGTGACGAAGAAGTTGGCGAAGGCGGAGGCCGCGCCGGCGATGCCGAAACAGAGGCCCACATCGCGCGGCGCCCAGGCGAACCGGTGCTGGGCCCAAAGGCCGAAGATCGATTCGATGCCGGTGAAGGCGAAGCCGACCACGAAGGTCAGCAGCATCAACCGTCCGATCACCGGATGGCGGGCGGCGAAGCCGAACATTACCCAGCGGCTCTTGGGATTGGCCTCCGGCGGCCGGCGCGACCGGCTCTCCCTGACCGCCAGGGTGATGCCGATGGCCGAACCGGCGCCGCACGCCGAGGCGACCAGCAGCGGGATCTGAAAGCCGATCGGCCCCACGGAGGTCTTGGCGAGGACGCCGCCGACGAAGGGGCCCAGGATGAAGCCGATGTTGTAGGCCGCGCCCAGCTTGGCCATGCGCCCGGCCCGATCCTCCGCTGGCGTGACATCGGCGATGTAACCCTGCACCACCGAGCCGTTGCCGGCCGCCAGGCCTCCCGCCAGGCGGATGGCGAAGGCCAGGTAGATGTTGGGCGCGAAAGCCAGCAGGCCGTAGCACAGGCAGTTGCCGATGGTGGTGGAGATGAGGATCGGCTTGCGCCCGATCCGGTCGCTCAGGCGCCCCCAGAACGGCTCGCCGAAGAACGAGCCGATGGAATAGGCCGAGAAGATGAGGGCGATCTGCCAGGGCGCGGCTTGGAAGGACTGGGCGTAGAACGGCAGCAGCGGCACGACGATGCCAAAGCCAATCATGTTGATAAACATCACCGACAAGAGGGTGTAGAGCGCCGCGCCCGACCGCGGCGCCGTCGGGGCTGGGGCCGGGGCGGTCATGGGCGTGGAAATACGGCGCCTATTGGTTCGTCACAACCGCGCGCCGCCGCCAGGGCGACGATCGTGGCGGGAAGGTCGCGCGTTTGCGCCGATGAGGCTCACGCGCTCATGGCTTAACCCCACCGCGCCAGTCCTTCCACCGCGCAAGCGGTTGTTTAACAAATGTTACCAGTCTCAATTTCGCCAAGTATCTTCGGTTGGCGATTTCTCGCGGCGGCGAGGGAACCGAACGGCTTTGGCGAACGTATACCGGATGGAAGTGCTTGTGGATTTTCGATCGGCGCGGAGGCGCGCCGCGTTTCAATGACGCAATGCGCGGCTATCCCGGGCGCGCGAGAAGCGTCGGATGCAATCAGGAGAGAGCGGAATGAACGAAGCCCTAGTGATGCAAACCTTCGACCGCCGGGTAGCCCGGCGCGAGAGCAGACGTGATTTCTTCCGCGTCGCCGGCGGCGTCGTCGCCGCGGGCGCGGCGAGCGGCGTGGCGCTGAACGCCGGCGGCGGCCATCTGGTTTCCACGGCCCAGGCGGCCGACGAGGTGAGCGATCAGAGCATCCTCAACTTCGCGCTGAATCTCGAGTATCTTGAAGCCCAGTTCTATTCCTTCGCCACGACCGGCCAAGGCCTGTCCCCCGATCTCTTGACCGGCAAGGGCACCCAGGGGGCCGTAAGGGGCGGAAGCCAGGTGCCGTTCAGCGATCCGGTGGTGGCGGCCTACGCCAGGGAAATCGCGGCTGACGAAATGCAACACGTCATCTTCCTGCGCTCGGCCCTCGGCTCGGCGGCGGTCGCCCAGCCGACCATCGACGTCGACGGCCACGACCCGGACGGCGCCTTTTCCACCGCCGCCCGCGCCGCCGGCCTGGTCGGCCCGGGGGTCGCATTCAACCCCTACGCCAACGACATCAACTTCCTTCTCGGCGCCTTCATCTTCGAGGACGTGGGCGTGACCGCCTATCATGGGGCGGCGCCGCTGCTCACCAGCAAGGTCTATCTGTCGGCGGCCGCCGGAATCCTGGCCGCCGAAGCCTATCACGCCTCGCTGATCCGCACGGTGCTCTACGCCAAGGGGCAGATCACACCCAACGCCATATCGGCGGCCAACGCCATTTCCAACGCCCGAGATTCGCTGGATGGCCCGACCGATGACGATCAAGGTCTCCTCTTGCAAGGTCAGGCGAACATCACCCCGCTCGATGCCAACGGCATCGCGTTCGCCCGTACAACCGGACAGGTGCTCAACATCGTCTACCTCAACCCCGGGGTCGTGAGGAAGGGCGGATTCTTCCCCGACGGCGTGAACGGCGGGCTGAACGTCAGCGGCTAACTAAGGGACCCGTCCGCGCGTCTCCATCCGGAGGCGCGCGGACGGGCTTCCAAGCGCCCTAGCTTTCGCCGCCAGACCGTCCCATGACTCTACCGTGGGGCGAGGATCATGATCATCTGGCGGCCTTCCATGCGCGGCTCGTATTCGACCTTGGCCACTTCGTCGAAATCGACCCTGACCTTCTGGAGCAGCTTCATGCCCAATTCGGGGTGGCGCATCTCGCCGCCGCGGAAGCGCAGGGTCACCTTGACCTTGTCGCCCTCCTCGAAGAAGCGATTCATCGCCCTGGCCTTCACCTCGTAATCGTGTATGTCGATATTGGGCCGAAGTTTTATCTCCTTGACCTCGACCAGTTTCTGGCGCTTGCGCGCCTCGTTCTTCTTCTTCTGTTCCTGGAACTTGAACTTGCCGAAATCGAGGATCTTGCACACCGGCGGGTCGGCGGTGGGGGAGACCTCGACCAGATCCAGTCCCGCCTCCACCGCCACTTCCAGCGCGGCCGAGGTGGGCATGATCCCTTGTTTTTCTCCATTCTGATCGATCAACAGAACGCGGGGGACGCGGATCTCGTCATTGATGCGCGGACCGTCCTTGGACGGCGGCGCGGGCATGGGACGGCGAATAGGCTGTGCTCCTAGGATTGTTAAGACGTCGGTTCGTCAAGGCGAGTGGAACGAACCCATAGCAGTATATGACCAAGGCGCCTTCCCCTATCAAGTCGGGGATCGCGGCGGGGTGGCGGCCAGGGACAGGGCGGCGGCCAGGACGCTCTCCACCCGCACGTCGGCGAGGTCGGGGGCCTGGAAGACGGTGACATGGCCGCGCGGACCGCTGAGGGCCGGATCGGAGGCGGACGAGAAGAGGGCGATGGTCGGCGCCCCGGCGGCGGCGATCAGGTGAACCGGCCCGGTGTCGTTGCCCACCGCCAGGGCGGCCCTGGCGCCTTGAACGGCAATCTGGGCGAAGTCGGTGCGCCCGGTGAGATCGCGGGCGCGCGGGGCGTGGCGCTGGATGGCGTGAGCCAGGTCGCTCTCCTGCAGGCCGCCGACGATGACGACGTCAAGGCCTTCCGCCTGCAGGGCCTTGGCCAGGCGCCCGTAGTGATCGATGGGCCATCGTTTTTCGGGACGATTTGCCGAGCTGCCGGGAATGAGCAGAACCATCGGACGCGGGTTGGCGGCGGGCCGGGGCTTGGGGGCCTTGGCGAGAATCCACGATATGTCCGGCGGGGCGGCCGACAGGGGCCGGGTGGGCGCGTCCGGCCAGATGCCGGCGGCTTCGAGCTGCTGCGCCTGGCGCTCGAGGGCGTGCATGTTCATCCGGGCCGGATTTCGATGCGGCAGGGCGCAGCCGGCGGCGGTTCCCGACCAGGCCGGCGGGAAGGGCCGCAAGGCCTGGAAATAGAGATTGGTGCGGTCGTTGTTCTGCAGATCATAGATGCGGTCGTAGCCGGCCAGGCGCAGGCGCAGGACCCGGGAGAGCCACGCAAGCGGCCCTCTGGGGCGCCCATCGGTTTCCACCGTGTCGAAGAAGGGGCTGGAGACGGCCAGGGACTCGAACGGCGGGGTGGTCAGAAGGGTGATCGCGGCGGCCGGATGGGCGGCGCGGATGCGCTCGAAGGCCGGAAAGGCGAGCACGAAATCGCCCACCGCCGACAGCTTGATCACCAGCACCTTGCCGATCGGCTTCATGGACGGCCTTCCAGGACCCGGCGATAGACCTCGAAGGTGGCCTCGCACATGGCGGCCAGGGAATAAAGCCGCTGCGCGCGCGCCCTGGCCGCCGCGCCCATGGCCGCGCGCGCCTCCGCGTCGGTGGCGAGCGCCGCCCCGATGGCGCGCGTCCAGGCGTCCGCGTCGCCGGGCGCGACGAGCCAGCCGGTCTGGCCATGAACCACGGTCTCGGCCAGGGCGCCCAGGCGCGAGGCCAACACCGGGCGACCCATGGCGGCGGCCTCGACCACGCTTCGGCCGAACGACTCGGCCCGGGTGGACGGCGCGATCACCAGGTCGGCGGCGAGAAAGGCGGCCGGCATGTCGTCGCAGGCGCCCACCAAGCGGACGGTGTCGGAAATCCCCGCCACGGCGGCGGCGGCCCGGACGGCGGCGGCGTAATCCGACCCTTCTCCGGCCCCGGCCAGGATCAAGACCGTGTCGTCGCGCGCCTGCGCCCGCCCCAGGGCCTCGACCGCCAGGCGCTGGCCCTTCCAGTCGGTCAGGCGGGCGGCGAGAAGGATCACGGTTCGTGGGTCGCCGGGGGCCAGCCCCCAGGCGACGCGCACCGCGGCGACGCGGCCCGGCGACACCGCGGCCGGATCGAAGCGCGCCGTATCGATCCCCTCGGGAATCACCACCACCCTGGCCACCGCCAGGGCGTACCGAGCCACGACATGATCGCGGGTGAAGGCGGAATTGGCGATCGTCAGCTCGCCGCGGGTCATCGCCGCGTTATACCAGCGCTTCACGGGCGAGTCGGCGCCGTGGATGCCGTGACAGGTGGCGATCATCGGCGCGCCGGTGGCGCGCGCCGCCATCAGGGCGGAGAAGGCCGGGGCGCGCGAACGGACGTGGACGAGGCTCACCGCCTCGCGGGCGATGACGGCGGTGAGGCGGGCCGCGCAGAGCGCCATGACCAGCGGATTCTTCGAATGCACCGGCAGGCGGATGAGCCTGGCGCCGCTCTCGCCCAAGGCGCCTCCCAGGCGCCCGCCGTGCGAAGCGACCAGGGATCGGCGCCCGGCCCGCGCCACGGCGGCGGCCATGTCGAGCGTCGCCTGCTCCACCCCGCCGGCGTCCAGCCGCGGCGTCACTTGCAACAGGGTGAAGTCCTCTGGAAGGATGGCGGATGGTATGGTGTCGCTCCGGGCTGGAGCAAGATGGTCCGAGGCGAAATCGCCTCGGAATTGAATCTTGCTCCAAGTTCAAAGTTAGAGCCGGATTCAGGCTTCGTATACGAAGCCATCCGGCTCTGGGACGTGGCTTTCTAGAGGCGCGCCACCTCTACGCAATATGGATGGTTGACGCCATGACCGAGACCTCCGGCTTCCTCACCCATAAAGGCGCCGCCCTGGCCTGGCGGCGGGTGGCCGGCGAGGGCCCGACCGTGGTCTGGCTGGGCGGCTTTCGCTCCGAGATGACCGGAACCAAGGCCGGCGCCCTGGCCGCGTGGGCGGCTGGGGCCTGCCGCGATTTCCTCCGTTTCGACTATTTCGGCCACGGCGAGTCGGAGGGCCGTTTCGAGGCCGGGACGATCACCCGATGGCGGGCCGACGCCCTGGCGGTCATCGACGGGTTGACTAACGGGCCGCTGGTCCTGGTTGGCTCGTCCATGGGCGGATGGCTGGCGTGCCTCGCCGCCATGGCCCGGCCGGATCGGGTCAAGGCCCTGGTGCTGATCGCACCGGCCGCCGACTTCACCGACAAACTCCTCGAGCCCAATCTGCCGCCCGAGGCGCGGGCGGCGCTGGCGCGCGATGGGGTGTGGAGGCGCCCGTCCCTTTATGCGCAAGACGGCTATCCGATCACCCGGGAGCTGCTGGAAGACGGCGCCCGCTGGTCGATCCTGCCCGGCCCGGTGGCGGTGGAAGCGCCGGTCCGCGTCCTGCAAGGCGGCGCCGACGCGGATGTGCCGTGGACCCACGCCCTCGATCTCGCCCGCGCCTTGAAGGGAGAGGACGCGGTGTTCACCCTGATCCGCGACGGCGACCACCGCCTCTCGCGCGCCGCTGATCTGGCCCGGCTGATCGCGGCGGTGGAAGAGGCGGTCGCGCTTTAGCCCTTCAGGAGCGCCTCCAGCGCCGCGCGCGCCGCATCGGCGTGCTCGGGAGACTTCAAGGCGAAGGCGACATTGGCGCGCAGCAGGCCCAGGGGGTCGCCGCAGTCGTAGGTGACGCCGTCGTAGCGCAGGGCGTGAAAGCTCTGACTTTTCAGGAGCTGGAGCATGGCGTCGGTGAGCTGAATCTCGCCGCCGGCCCCTTTCTCGTGGGCGGCGAGGGCCTCAAAGATCTGGGGCTGGAGGATATAGCGACCGGCGATGAAGAGGTTGGAGGGTTCGGTCCCGGGGGGGGGCTTTTCGACCATGCCGGTCATCGCGGCGAGCCGCCCGTCGAAGCCTTCGACGGACGCGCCGAGGGAGACGATGCCGTATTTGTGCGCCTCGCCGGGCGTCGCCGGTTCGACCACCACGAGGTTGCCGCCCACCGCCGCGTGGGCGGCCACCGCCTGGGCCAGGGCGGGGGGCTGGGCGTCCATCAGCATGTCCGGCAGCATGACCGCGAACGGCTCGTCGCCGATCAGGTCGCGGGCGCACCACACCGCGTGGCCGAGGCCAAGCGGCGCCATCTGGCGCACGAAGCTCATCTGGCCCGGCTCCAGCAGATCGGCGCGGACGGCGGCCAGAGGCGCGGCCTTGCCCTTGGCGGCCAGTTCCGCCTCCAGTTCGTAGGCGTGGTCGAAATAGTCCTCGATCGCCCCCTGGCCGCGCCCGACCACGAACACGAAATGCTCGATCCCCGCCGCGCGGCCCTCGGCGACCACATGGGCCAGGATCGGGCGGTCGAACACATTGAGCAGGTTCTTGGGGGTGGCCTTGGCGGCTGGGAGAATTCGGGTCCCCAGGCCCGCGACCGGCAGGACCGCCTTGGTTACGCGACTCATGGTCATTTCCTTAAAAAAAGCGGCGGCAGCCTACTCGACCGTAACCGACTTGGCCAGATTGCGCGGCTGATCGACATCGGCGCCCTTGAACACGCCGACCTGATAGGCCAGCAATTGCAACGGCACCGCGAAGACCAGCGGCGCGATCAGCGGATCGCAGGTGGGCGCGACGATCACCCGCGCCTCGGCCGGCGCGCGCGCCGCCCCGGCCTCGTCGGTGATAAGAATCACGGGCCCGTCGCGGGCGATGACCTCGCTGATGTTGGAGAGGGTCTTGTCGAAAAAGGAGTCATGGGGGGCCAGGACCACCACCGGCGTCGCCTCCTCGATCAGGGCAATCGGGCCATGTTTCATTTCGCCGGCGGCGTAGCCCTCGGCGTGAATGTAGCTCACCTCCTTGAGTTTCAGGGCGCCTTCCATGGCCAGCGGAAACATCGGGCCGCGGCCAAGATAAAGCACGTCGCGCGCCCTGGCGATCTCGTGGGCCAGCGGCTCAATGACCTCGTCGGCGGCGATCGCTTCGCCGAGCAGCCTGGGGGCCTCCATCAGAATATAGACTAGGCGTTTTTCTTCCGCCGCGTCGATGCGGCCACGCGCCTTGGCGGCGGCGATGGCCATGGCGATCAGCACGCTCACCTGGGCGGTGAAGGCCTTGGTGGAGAGGACGCAGATTTCCTGTCCCGCATTGGTCGGCCACAGCCGATCGACCTCGCGGGCCATGGTCGATTCGTGGGCGTTGACGATCGCCGCCGTGGCCAGCCCCTGGTCCTTGCACCAGCGCAGCGCCGCCAGGGTGTCGGCCGTCTCGCCCGACTGGGAGATCGCCACCGCCAGGGTCCGCCCCGACACCGCCGGGGTCCGGTATCGGAACTCCGAAGCCACCTCCACATCGACCGGCAGGCCGGCCAGCCGCTCGATGACATATTTGCCGATCAGGCCGGCGTAGAAGGCGGTTCCGCAGGCGACGATCTGCAGCCGGTCGATGGCGGCGAAATCTAACCCGTCCGGGGCCGTGACGCGGCCGGCGACCGGATCGACGTAGCTGGCCAGGGTGTGCTGGCAGGCGTCGGGCTGGTCGTGGATCTCCTTTTGCATGAAGTGCCGGTAGGCGCCCTTTTCGACCAGGGCGGCGGAGACCGAGACGGTGCGGACCGGCCGCTCGGCGACGGCGCCGGCGGAATCGAAAATGAGCGCCTGGCCGTGATCGATGGCCACGTAGTCGCCCTCTTCGAGGTAGGCGACGCGGTTGGTGAAGGGGGCCACGGCCAGGGCGTCCGACCCGATGAACATCTCGCCATCGCCATAGCCGACCAGGAGCGGCATGGCGCGCCGCGCGCCCATCACCAGATCGGGTTCGCCCTCGATCAGCACCGCCAAGGCGTAGGCGCCGGTGAGGCGGTCGAGGGTCGCCTTAAGGGCGGCGATCGGCGCCAATCCCCTGGCCAGTTCAGCATCGATGAGATGAGCCACCACCTCGGTGTCGGTGTCGCTCTCGAACGTCCGGCCCTGAGCGAGGAGCTCGGTTTTGAGTTCGGCGAAGTTCTCGATGATGCCGTTATGCGCCACGGTGACCCGGCCGGCCGTCTGCGGGTGGGCGTTGCGCAAGGAAGGCGCGCCGTGCGTCGCCCACCGGGTGTGGCCGATACCCACCGTCCCGCTCAGGGGCTGCGCGGCCAGGACAGCCTCCAACTCGCGTAGTTTACCCTTGGCGCGGCGTCGCTCGATGTGGCCGTCGGCCGCCACCGCCGCCACGCCCGCGGAATCGTAGCCGCGGTATTCGAGGCGCTTGAGGCTGCCCACCAGGCGCGCCGCGATCGGCTGGACGCCCACGATGCCGACGATGCCGCACATTTCGTTCACCCGCCCTTCATTCCAAATGGCGCAGATTTTGTCATGGACGGCGCGACCGGCTAGTCTAGGGGCCGCTCGACATCGACGCGCCGCCTTTAGCATCCGCGAACGACCGGTGTCACAAATCTACTGTGGCGCGCGTCGCGTCAGGGAGGCAAGGCGATGAGCAAGCGGTCCTATTTCGGCACCGACGGCATCCGCGGCCAGGCCAACCAGTATCCGATGACCGCCGAGGTCGCCCTGCGGGTGGGCCTGGCGGCCGGCAAGTTGTTCCGCTCGGCCGACGATCGGCGCCACCTGGTGGTGATCGGCAAGGATACCCGCCTGTCCGGCTATATGATCGAACCGGCCCTGGTGGCGGGGTTCACCAGCCTGGGGATGGACGTGCGCCTGTTCGGCCCCCTGCCCACCCCGGCCGTGGCCATGATGACCCGCTCCATGCGCGCCGACCTGGGGGTGATGATCTCCGCCTCGCACAACAGTTTCGCCGACAACGGCATCAAGCTGTTCGGCCCCGACGGCTACAAGCTCTCCGACGACATGGAAGCGCGGATCGAGGCGCACATGGACGAGGGCCTGCAGGAGGGCCTCGCCGCCCCCAAGGGCCTGGGGCGGGTGGCGCGGATGGACGAGGCGCAGGCCCGCTATATCGAGATCGTCAAGGCCACCCTGCCCCGCAGCCTGCGCCTGAACGGCCTGCGGGTGGTCATCGATTGCGCTCACGGCGCGGCTTACAAGATCGCCCCGA
>JBBRPN010000059.1:0-18098 GCA_038227925.1 Caulobacterales bacterium
ACCCCGAGGCCAATCGCCGGGCCGCGCTGGCGGGCTCGGCGGCGTTGCGCGCCGCTCTGGAAAAAAGCGGCGCGACGGTGCGCACGATCGGCGGCGTGGCCGGCCTGCCGGATATGGTGTTTCCGGCCAACGCCGGCATCGTTCTGGACGGCAAGGTGCTGGCGGCGCGGTTCCGCCACCCCGAACGGCGGGGCGAGGAGCCGTATTTCCTGGCGGCCTTCGAGGCTCTGAAAGCGCAGGGGCTGCTGACCGAGGTCACGCAGATCGAAGGCTGTTTCCAGGAAGGGGCCGGCGACTGCATCTGGGACGCCACGCGGAACCTGTTCTGGGTGGGGAGCGGCCCCCGCTCGAGCCCGGAGTCGGTCGCCATCGTCGCCGACCATTTCGGCCGGAAGGTCGTCCACCTGCCCCTGGCCACCGACCAGTTCTATCACCTGGACACCTGCTTCTGCCCCCTGAGCGGCGGGGAAATCCTCTACTACCCGCGGGCGCTTACCGATGAGGCCCTGGCGCGGCTTCGCGGGCTCGTGCCGGCCGATCTCTTGATCGAAGCGACGGACGAGGACGCCGCCGCCTTCTGCGTCAACGCGGTCTGCCTGGGCAAGACCGTGATCATGGCCATGCCGGCCGAGGCCCTGCGCGACCGGCTGGCGGCGCTGGGCTACGAGGTGCTGGGAATCGACCTGGCGCCGTTCATCCTGTCGGGCGGCGGGGCCTATTGCATGACCCTGCGCCTGGACCAGATGAGCGCCGGCGCCATGGCCCAGGCGCCGGAGCGGGCCGAGGCCCTGGCCGGCTAGGGGGCCATGACCATGAGCATGCGAGAAGGCTCGTCGGCCGCCCCCCGCCCCGACTTCCTGGCCCTGGAGGCCGAATACGGGGCGCGCAACTACAAGCCGCTGGACGTGGTGATCACCCGCGGCGAGGGCGTCCATGTGTGGGACGTGGAGGGGCGCCGCTACCTCGACTGCCTGTCGGCCTATTCGGCGGTCAACCAGGGCCATTGCCACCCGAGGATCCTGGAGGCGATGATCGGCCAGGCCGGCCGCCTGACCCTGACCTCGCGCGCCTTCCGCAACGACCAGCTCGGTCTCTTCTACGAGGAACTGGCCACCCTCACCCGCTCCCATTCGGTGCTGCCCATGAATACCGGGGTCGAGGCGGTGGAAAGTTCCCTCAAGGTGGCCCGCAAATGGGGCTATCAGGTCAAGGGCGTGCCGGAGGGCCAGGCCGAGATCATCGTCTGCGCCGACAACTTCCACGGCCGCACTCTGACGGTGGTCGGCTTCAGCACCGATCCGGTGGCCAAGGCCGACTTCGGGCCGTTCGGCCCGGGCTTCAAGGTTGTGCCGTTCGGCGACGCGGCGGCCCTGGAAGCGGCCATCGGCCCCAACACCGTCGCCTTCCTGGTCGAGCCGATCCAGGGCGAGGCGGGGGTGATCATTCCGCCGCCCGGCTATCTGCGCGCGGCGCGCGCGCTCTGCACCAAGCACGACGTCATCCTGATTCTCGACGAGATCCAGACCGGGCTGGGACGAACCGGCAAACTGCTGGCCGAGGAGCACGAGGGGATCGAGGCCGACCTCACCCTGATCGGCAAGGCCCTGTCGGGCGGCTTCTATCCGGTGTCGGCGGTGCTCTCCAACAAGGAGGTGCTGGGGGTCCTCAAACCCGGCGAGCACGGCAGCACCTTCGGCGGCAATCCGCTGGGCTGCGCGGTGGCCCGCATGGCGCTCAAGGTCCTCGTCGAGGAGGGCATGATCGAGAACGCCGCCGTCCAGGGCTCGCGCCTCGCCGCCGGCCTTTCCTCGATCCAGGGACAGGCGATCAAGGAGGTGCGCGGCCGCGGCTTGATGGTCGCCGTGGAATTGCACCCCGAGGCCGGCGGCGCGCGCGCCTACTGCCAGGGCCTGCAGGCGCGGGGCGTCCTGGCCAAGGAGACCCACGATCACACGATCCGCATCGCCCCGCCGCTGATCATCACCGAGGGTCAGATCGACTGGGCGCTGGAACAGTTCGAGGCGGTGCTCAAGGGGTAGCCGCCTCCACGGCGATCGCGCCGGTGGCTATTTCGCCTTCCTCACCTCGTACACCGTGCCGCAACCGATTTGGCAGGCGCCGCCGGTGCCGCCGGCGGCGGTCACGCCATGAAGCTTGTTCATGTAGAGGAGCAGGCTCCCCTGGGGATGTTTGCCATCGGGAGATCCGGAGAAGCTATGCACGATGGTCTCGGTCCCATCAGGCGAAATCTCGAAAACGGCCCCGCGGTCGGAACGGCCGCCCGAATTGGTGGCGCCGAAGAGATTTCCCTCCCCGTCCATGACCAGGCTTTCCATGGGGTTACGGGAATCTGGAGCCCCGGTGAAGTTATGCAGCACCGTCTGAGTGCCGTCCGGCGCGAGCTTGAACACCACGCCGCAATTGCACGGACCGCTGCCGCCAAAATACGTAGTTCCGTAAAGGACGCCCTGCCTGTCCATGATCACGCCGCCATTCGGTATGGCGCCATCGGCGCCGCCGGTGAAGGCATAGGGCGCCGAGAAATTGCCATCGGTCGCGATCTTGAAAATCACACCCGAATGGCCGGCGCCGCCGGTGCTAGCCGTGCCGTAGAAGGCGCCCCTCCTGCCCATGATCAGGTCGCCCTGCGGATCGCACCCGTCGCGCCCGCAGGTAAAGGCATGGAGTATGGTCTCGGTCCCGTCCGGCGCGATCTTGAAAACAGTGCCGCCGGTAAGCGAGCGATCGCCGCCGCTAGCGGTCGTGCCGTAGAGGTTGCCGGCCGCATCGATCACCATGCCGGCGATCGGAAATCGCCCATCGTATCCACCGGCGAAGGCATGAAGCACGGTTTCCACACCAGTTGGCGTCAGCTTGAAGACGACCCCGAGATAATGGACGCCGCCGTTCGCGGTCGTGCCATACAGGTTTCCCGCCGAGTCCGCGACCAACTTGGTACCCTGTCCACAGCCGTCGCTTCCGCCTGTAAAGGCATGGAGCGTGGTCGCGACGCCCAGCGGGCTGAGCTTGAAGACGACGCCGCAACCGCCGCCGCCCCCGGTGGTCGTGCCGTAGAAATTTCCCGCCGCATCCCTGATGAGGCCGGGGTAGGGATCCGCGCCATCGGCGCCGCCGGTGAAGTTGTAAATAATATCCGCCCGCCGCTCGGCGGCGCCAACCGGAAGCGCGATCGAAAGGGCGAGCGCGGCCCCTGCGAGCGCCTTGCCGAAACCATAAGGAATCCGTGACATCGATTTTCCTCCTTTGAATGCGTCGGGAGCAGATTGCCTCCGCCCCGCTCCCGCGCCGGCGGCTATTTCGCCTTCCTCACCTCGTACACGGTTCCGCAACCTTTAAAGCAGGCGCCGCCGGTCCCGCCGGCGGTGGTCACGCCATGGAGCTTGTTCATGTAAAGGAGCAGGCTCCCCTTAGGATGGTTGCCATCGGGAGATCCGGCGAAGCTATGCACGATGGTCTCGGTCCCGTCCGGCGAAATCTCGAAAACGACCCCGCGGTTGGAACTGCCAGTGGCGCCGAAGAGATTTCCCTGCCTGTCCATGACCAAGCTGTCCGTGGGGGACCGGGCGTCTGGAGCGCCGGTGAAGCTATGCAGCACCGTCTGTGTGCCATCCGGCGCGAGCTTGAACACCACGCCACAAAAGCACTGGCCGCCGCCCTGAAACGTGGTTCCGTAGAGGGCGCCCTGCCTGTCCATGATCACACCGCCCTGCGGACTGGCTCCATCGGCGCCGCCGGTGAAAGCATAACGCACCGAAAATCCGCCGCCGGGCGCGATCGCGAAAATCACACCCCCGCCGAAATGGCCGCCGACGGTGGCCGTACCAAAGAGGGCGCCCCTCTTGCCCATGATTAGGTCGCCCTGCGGAAAACACCCATCGCGTCCGCAGGTAAAGGCATGGAGTATGGTCAGGATCCCGTCCGGCGCGAGCTTGAAGACCGTGCCCCCGCCGGATGCGACGCCGCCGTTAGCGGTCGTGCCGTAGAGGTTGCCGGCCGCATCCATCACCATGCCGGCCTCCGGGTTTGCCCCATCGCGTACAAAGGCGAAGGCGTGAAGCACGGTTTCCGCACCAGCCGTCGTCAGCTTGAAGACGACACCGAAATTATGGGCGCCGCCAAGTACGGTCGTGCCATAAAGGTTTCCCGCTGCGCCCGCGACCAATTTGGCATCGGGTTCGCCCCCGTCGGTCCCACCCGTGAAAGTGTAGAGCGTGGTCGCGACGCCGAGGGGGCTAAGCTTGAAGACGACGCCGCAACCACCGTTTGGGCAATTGCCGGTGCCGCCGCCGGCGGTCGTGCCGTAGAAATTGCCCGCCGCGTCCCGGATGAGGCCGGCAGAGGGACCCGCGCCATCGGCCCCGCCGGTGAAGTTGTAGAGAATATCCGCCCGTCGCTCGGCGGCGCTTAGCGGCAGCGCGACCGATAGGGCGAGCGCCGCGCCTAAAAGCGCCTTGCCGAAAACCTGCTGAATCCGTGACATCGATTTTCCTTTGCTCAAGGACGAGGCTCGGGGCGCTGGCGGGCAAGCGGCTAGCCAAACCCGCGGGGAGCGTTGCACCTATTTTTGCTCCTGGTAACCCTCTCTTTTTGTGCGTGCTTGGAGGGAGGCGATGCGCTTCAAGCGTTTGCCCATAGCCGCTCCTCTTCCGGCCCTTGAAATCCGCAGCCCAAGCGGGCAAGTTAGCCAGACTTAGCCAGGAGCTGCGCGCGTGCCGACCTATAATGTGCTGGAAGCCAAATCGAACCTGTCGCGCCTGATCGCCGATGTCGAAAGCGGGCGCGAGCGCGAGATCATCATCGCCCGTAACGGCAAACCGGCGGTCAGGCTGGCGCCGTTGAATCCAAGGCCGGTGGGGAAAAGACTTGGAATCGCCGAGGGCTTATTCAAAGTCCCGGACAACATCGACCAGGACAACGAATACATCGAAAAACTGTTCAACGGCGAATTCGATTGAGGCTCCTGCTCGACACCCATGTCGCGCTTTGGGCCATCGCAAAACGATTGCACCTGCCAGCGGCGGTTCGGGATTTGATCGACGACGCGGCCAATGACGTGGTGGTCAGCGCTGTGAGCGTGTGGGAGATCGCGATCAAACACGCCCTCGCCAGGGGACGCGTGGGCGACATAACGATTTCAGGCGCCCAGGCGCTGAGCCATTTTCGTGGCGCCGGCTATGAACTGCTGAATGTTTCGGCCGATCACGGCGCCGCGGTGGAGCGGCTGCCCCGACTCCACGGCGATCCCTTCGATCGCCTGTTGATGGCGCAGGCCTTGAGCGAACCGCTGAGGCTGGTCACCCATGACGCCAAGCTCGCCGCCTACAGCGACATGGTGATTCTATTCTGAGCCCCGGGGTGAACATGTGGCCCGACGACCGGGTGCTGGTCACCGGCGGATCGGGCTTCGTCGGATCGGCGGTGCTGCGGGCGCTGGGCGGGCGGGGCTTGTCGCTTCGGGCCCTGGCCCGCGCAGGCGCCTCGCGGGTCAATTTCGCCGATGTCGATTGCGAGATCGTCGAAGGCGACATGACCGACCCCGCCGCCATGGCCCGCGCCCTGGACGGTGTGCGCTGGCTCTTCCACGTCGCCGCCGACTATCGGCTGTGGGCGCGCGATCCGGGCGACATCGTCCGCGCCAACGTCGAGGGGACGCGCGCGGTCATGGAGGCCGCCCTGGCGACCGGCGTCGAGCGGGTCGTTTACACCAGCAGCGTCGCCACCTTGCGCGCCAGCGACGCGGCCACGAGCGTCGATGAGAACTCGCCGCTGGATGAAGGCGAAGGGATCGGGGCCTATAAGAAGAGCAAGGCGGCGGCCGAGCGTCTGGTCGAGCGGCTGGTCACCGAACGCGGGCTGCCGGCGACGATCGTCAACCCCTCCACGCCCATCGGGCCACGGGATGTGAAGCCCACCCCCACCGGGCGGATCGTCGTGGAGGCCGCGATGGGACGGATGCCGGCCTTCGTCGACACCGGCCTCAACCTCGTCCATGTGGACGACGTGGCGCGCGGCCATGTCCTGGCGATGGAGAAGGGCCGGGTCGGCGAGCGCTACATCCTGGGCGGCCAGAACGCCTCCCTGCGCGAACTGCTCGGGGTCATCGCCGAGTTGACCGGTCGCCGCGCCCCCACCGTCGGCCTGCCGATCGCGCCCCTCTTTCCGCTCGCCTGGGCGGCCGAAGCGATGGCCCAGATGACCGGCCGCGAACCCTTCGTCACCCGCGACGCCCTGAGGATGGCCGCCCACCACATGTTCTTCACTTCGGCCAAGGCGGAGCGGGAACTGGGCTACGCCGCGCGGCCCTATCGCGAGGCGCTCATCGACGCCCTGGCCTGGTTTCGCGCCGCCGGATACCTCGAATGACGGCGGCCCTGGGGTTGAGCCTCGCGGCCCTCGCGGCGTGGGCCTATCTCCTGGTCGGGCGGGGGATGTTCTGGCTGGCGCGGGAGCGCGACGACCGCGAAGCGCCGGCGATCGCGCCGGCGTCCTGGCCTTCGGTCGCCGCCATCGTCCCGGCCCGCGACGAAGCCGACGTGGTCGCCCGCTCGATCGGCAGCCTGCTGGCCCAGGACTATCCGGGCGATTTCCGCGTCGTCCTGGTGGACGACAACAGCACCGATGGCGCCGGCGATGTGGCGCGGGGGCTGGGCGGCGACGGCCGGCTGGAGGTGGTCACCGGAACGCCCCTCCCAGCCGGCTGGACCGGCAAGTTGTGGGCGGTGAGCCAGGGCGTCGAGCGGGCGGGCGGCGCCGACTATCTGCTGCTCACCGACGCCGACATCGCCCATTCACCGGACAATCTGCGCCGGCTGGTCGAGCGCGCCGCGGCCGGGCGGACGGTGCTGGTCTCCCTGATGGCCAGGCTCAGCGTGGAAACCTGGGCCGAGCGGCTCCTGATCCCGGCCTTCGTGTTCTTCTTCGCCATGCTCTATCCCTTCGCCTGGGTGAACGACGCTGCCCGGCGGACGGCGGCGGCGGCCGGCGGCTGCATGCTAGTCCGCCGCCAGGCGCTGGAGGCGGCCGGCGGGATCGAAGCCATCCGCGGCGAGATCATCGACGACTGCGCCCTGGCGGCGCGGATGAAGGCGCAAGGTCCAATCTGGCTGGGCCTGACCGACCGCGCGGCGAGCCTGCGGCCCTACGCCGGAGTGGGCGAGATCGCTCGCATGGTCTCCCGCTCCGCCTACGCCCAGCTCGGCTTTTCCCCCTGGCGGCTGGCGGCGACGGTGCTGGGCCTGGCGGCGATCTACCTGGCCCCGCCGGCGATCGCCCTCTTCGGCGCGGGGCCGGCGCGATGGATGGCGGCGGCGGCGTGGCTGGCCATGGCGCTCGCCTTCCAGCCGATGCTGCGCTTCTATCGCCGCTCGCCGCTGTGGGGCCTGGCCCTGCCGGCGATCGCCGCTCTCTACGGCGCCTTCACGATCCGGTCGGCGGTGGACGTATGGCGCGGCCGGGGCGGCCTGTGGAAGGGCCGCGCCCAGGCGGCGGGAGGGGCGATTGGCGACTCTCGCTCCTCCCCCGTCCTCTTACCGGGGAGGGGGACCCCGAAGGGGTGGAGGGGGCGGCCCCCTCCCCGCACGTCGGGGGTCGGGCATGGGTCGATCGACCCGCCCGAAGCCTTCGCCGTCCACTCCGAAAAAAACACGGCCGGCGCACGCCCCCCGCCCCCTCCACCGCTTCGCGGTCCCCCTCCCCCGCTTTGCGGGGGAGGAAAAGGGGCGGCATGACCGACCTCACCTCGGGCAAGGGCCACCGCGACGAAAACTTCCCCGTCGCCTCGCGCCTCATCGCGCCGCGCCACCGCGCCGTGGTGCTGGCCTTCTACAAGGTGGCGCGGACGGCCGACGACGTGGCCGACCACCCGGCCGCCGCGCCGGCGGAGAAGCTGGCGCGGCTGGCGGCGATCGAGCGGAGCCTCACCGGAAGGGACGAGGCCGTGCCCGAGGCGGTGGCGCTGCGCCGCGCCCTGACCGAACGGGGCCTGACCGACCGGCACATCCTCGATCTTCTCGAGGCCTTCCGCCGCGACGCGGTGAAGAGCCGCACCGCCGACTGGGCGGACTTGATGGACTATTGCCGCTATTCGGCCGCCCCGGTGGGCCGCTTCGTGCTCGACGTGCACGGCGAGAGCCGCGATCTGTGGCCGGCCTCCGACGCCCTGTGCGCCGCCCTGCAGGTGATCAACCACCTCCAGGATTGCGGCAAGGACTACCGCGACCTGGACCGCGTCTATGTCCCACTCGACCTGATGAGCGCCGCCGGCGTTCCGGTGGAGGCGCTGGGCGCCGACAGGGCCAGCGGCGCCCTGCGCGGCGTCCTGGCCGAGCTGACCGCCCGGACCGGCAGCCTCATCGCCGAGGCCCGCCCGCTGGCGCCGGCGACGCGGGATCCGCGCGTGGCCCTGGAGATCGGCGTCATCCACCGCTTGGCGGTGAGCCTGAACCGCCGTCTGGCGCGGCGCGACCCCTTGAGCGAGCGGGTCCATCACCACAAGGCCGAGGCGCTGGGCCTGGCGCTTCTGGGCGCCGGCGGCGTGGTCGCCGCGCGGCTTAAGGCTCGGCAGGGCCGCCAAGCTGGGGCATAGGTGAGCGATGACCGCCGCCGCCAGTCCGCCAAGCCAAGCCCCCCAGAACCAGGCTTCCGGCAGTTCCTTCTACGCCGCCATGCGCCTGCTCCCCGCCCCCGAGCGGGCGGCGATGTTCGCCATCTACGGCTTCTGCCGCCAAGTCGATGATATCGCCGACGATCCGGGCCCCCCGGCGGACGAGCGGCGCGCCGCCCTCGACGCCTGGCGGCGCGACCTGGACGCTCTCTTCGCCGGCGAGGCTACGGAGCGGACGGCCGACCTGGTCGAACCGACGCGGTGCTTTGGCCTGCGCAGGGAGGACTTCCTCGCCGTCGTCGATGGCATGCAGATGGACGTGGACGAGACCATCCGCGCCCCTGCCTTCGAAAAACTCGACCTCTATTGCGACCGGGTGGCCAGCGCCGTCGGGCGCCTGTCGGTGCGGGTGTTCGGCATGGGCGAGGCGCCCGGCCGCGACCTGGCCCATCACCTGGGCCGCGCCTTGCAGCTCACCAATATCCTGCGCGACCTGGACGAGGACGCGGCTATCGGCCGCCTCTACCTGCCGGCGCAGGCCCTGGCCGAGGCGGGGATCGAGAGCCGCGAACCGGCGGAGGTTCTGGCCCATCCGGCCATCGACCGCGCCTGCCGGCGGGTGTCGGCGATCGCCCGCGACCATTACCGCCGCGCCGACGCCATCCTGGTGGCCCGCCCGGCCGGCCGGCTCGCCGCGCCGCGCCTGATGAGCGCCGTCTACGGCGAAATCCTCGCCTTGATGGAGGCGGCCGGGTGGAGCGCGCCCAGGGCGCGGGCCAGGCTCGGCAAGGGCCGGATGGCGTGGCTGGCGCTGCGGCGCGGGCTGATGGCGTGAAGGGGGGGAGTCGGCCGGCGAACTCACCCGGCAAAGTCCCAAGGAAGGTCTTCGTCATCGGCGCCGGCCTGGCCGGCCTTTCGGCGGCGGTGAGCCTGGCCGGCCGGGGCGTGGAGGTCGAGCTGATCGAGGCCGCCACCCAGGCCGGGGGACGCTGCCGCTCCTACCTCGATCCGGTCCTCGGCATGACCATCGACAACGGCAACCATCTGGTGCTGTCGGGCAATCAGGCGACTTTCCGCTATCTGCGGACGATCGGCGCGGCGGAGCGCCTCACCGGGCCGGACGAGGCGCGTTTCGCCTTCCACGACGTGCGCCACGGCCGAGGCTGGACGATCCGGCCCAACCCCGGACCCCTGGCCTGGTGGGTGCTGAGCCCGTCCCGCCGCGTGCCCGGCTCGCGGGGCGCCGACTATCTGACCCTCCTCGCCCTGATGCGGACGCCCCTTCTGCGAGCCCGGGGCGAGGCGCGGGTCGATGAGGTCATCGCCTGCGCCGGGCCGCTGTGGGAGCGGATGCTCGAACCCTTTCTGCTGGCCGCCCTCAATACCGAACCCCAAGGCGCCTCGGCGAAGCTGGCCGGGGCGGTGATTCGCGAGAGCCTGGTCCGGGGCGGCCGAGCCTATCGCCCGCGCATCGCCTGGCCCAGCCTCTCGGCCGCCTTCATTGACCCGGCCCTAACCTGGCTGGAAGGGCGCGGCGCGGCGGTCCATCTGGGCCGGCGCCTTCGCGGCATCGTCTGGCGCGAGGGCCGAGCGGCGGCGCTGCATCTGGGCGACGGCGAACGGCCTCTGGGCGAGGCCGACGCGGTGATCCTCGCCGTCCCGCCCTGGATCGCCGCCGACCTGATCCCCGGCCTCGTCGTTCCGAACCGCTTCAGCGCCATCGTCAACGCCCATTTCCGCATCGACCCGCCGGCCGGCGCGGCGCCCATGATCGGGGTGATCGGCGGGACGGCGCAGTGGATCTTCGCCTTTCCAGGCCGCCTGTCGGTGACGGTGAGCGCCGCCGACGGCCTGGCGGACATGGACCGCGAATCCCTGGCCCGCCTGATCTGGCGCGACGTCGCCGCCGTCCATGGCCTCGGCCCCGACCTGCCGCCCTGGCAGATCGTCAAGGAGCGCCGCGCCACCTTCGCCGCCACCCCCGACCAGGACGCCCGCCGGCCGGGCGCCGCCACGCCTTATGAAAACCTCTTCCTGGCCGGCGACTGGACCGCCACCGGCCTGCCGGCCACCATCGAGGGCGCGATAAGGTCGGGCGACAAGACCGGCGCCCTGGCCTTCAAAGCCATCGGCGGGACGTGATAGGATCGCGGGATGGACGACGCCTCGCCCCACGCCTTCGCCGAACCGCCGGACGTGGCCGCCGACCCGGCCGGCCTCGACGACGCCGTCGCCCGCGCCGGCGAGGCGTTGCGGGGCCGGCAGAGGGCCGACGGCCACTGGGTGTTCGAGTTGGAGGCGGACGCCACCATCCCGGCCGAATATATTCTCCTGAAGAGCTATCTGGGCGAGCCGCCCGACTTGGAACTGGAGCGCAAGATCGGCGTCTATCTGCGCCGGGTCCGGGGGACGCACGGCGGGTGGCCGCTCTATCACGGCGGGGCCCTGGACGTCAGCGCCACCGTCAAGGCCTATTTCGCCCTGAAAACCATCGGCGACGACCCGGAAGCGCCGCACATGGCCGCCGCGCGAGCGGCTTTGCTGGCGGCCGGCGGGGCGGGCGCCTGCAACGTCTTCACCCGCATCCTGCTGGCCCTGTTCGGCGTCCTGTCGTGGCGGGCGGTCCCGGAACTGCCGGTGCAGATCGTGCTGCTGCCCAGATGGTTTCCCATCCACCTGTCGAAGATCTCCTACTGGGCGCGCACGGTGATCGTGCCGCTTTTGGTGCTGCGGGCGCTGAAGCCCAAGGCCCGCAACCCGCGCGGCGTGACCGTCGACGAGCTGTTCCTCCAGCCGCCGCTGACCATCGCCTCGCTGCCCCGCGGGGCGCACCAAAAGGAGCCGTGGGCCAGCGGCTTTTTCGCCCTCGACGCGGTGCTGGGGATGGTCGAGCCGCTGTTTCCCAAGGCGTCGCGCCGGCGCGCCATCGCAGCGGCGGTCGCCTTCGTGGACGAGCGGCTGAACGGCGAGAACGGCCTCGGGGCGATCTTTCCGGCCATGGCCAACGCGGTGATGATGTACGACGCCCTGGGCTACCGCGAGGACCATCCGAACCGGGCGACGGCGCGGGCGGCGATCGACAAGCTGCTGATCGTGGGGCCGGATGAGGCCTATTGCCAGCCCTGCCTGTCGCCGGTGTGGGACACCGCCCTGGCCATCCACGCCCTCATGGAGGCGGCGAGCCCGCAAGCCGAAGCGGCGGCGCGGCGGGGCCTGGCGTGGCTGAAACCCCTGCAGGTGCTGGACGTGGCCGGCGACTGGGCCGAGCAGCGGCCGGGGGGGCGGCCGGGCGGCTGGGCCTTCCAGTACCGCAACGACCACTATCCCGACCTGGACGACACCGCCGTGGTGGTCATGGCCATGGATCGCGCCCGCCGACTGGGCGAGGGGGGGCGCGAGACGGCCGGCGCCTATGACGAGGCCATCGATCGCGGGGCCGAATGGGTGGTGGGGATGCAGAGCCGGGGCGGCGGCTGGGGCGCTTTCGACGCCGACAACACCTGGCACTATCTCAACAACATCCCGTTTTCCGACCACGGGGCCCTGCTCGATCCGCCGACCGCCGATGTCGCCGCCCGCTGCGTCTCCATGCTGGCCCAACTCGGCGAAAGCCCGGGCAGCCCGCGGATGAAGGCGGCCCTGGCCTATCTGGAACGCGAACAGGCGGCGGGCGGCAGCTGGTTCGGGCGCTGGGGGGTCAACTACGTCTACGGAACCTGGTCGGCGCTCGCCGCCCTGAACGCCGCCGGAGTGAACGCCGCCTCCCCGAGCGTCCGCCGCGCCGTGGACTGGCTCGCTGCCATCCAGAACGGCGACGGCGGCTGGGGCGAGGGCTGCGACAGCTACCGGCTCGACTACCAGGGCCACCAAACCGCGCCCTCGGCGCCGTCGCAGACCGCCTGGGCGCTGCTGGGCTTGATGGCGGCCGGCGAGACGGGCCATCCGGCGACGGCGCGCGGGATCGCCTGGCTGGCGGCGCGCCAGGAGGCGGGCGGAGAGTGGCCCGAGGAAACCTACACCGGCGGCGGCTTTCCCCGCGTCTTCTACCTGCGCTACCACGGCTACGCGAAGATCTTCCCCCTGTGGGCCCTGGCGCGGTACCGGAATCTGAGGCGCGGCAACGCCGCGCGGGTCGCGTGGGGGATGTGAGGGGGCTCGGGTCCGACGCCCTCCTCGTCCTCGTCGGTATGAAGCGCGAGGCGCGGATCGTCTGCGACGGAGCGGTGGTTGGAGCGGTGGTCGGGGCGGCGGGGCTGGCGGCGGGGCTGGCGCGGCGGCCGGCGGGGATCGTCAGCTTCGGCCTCGCCGGCGGCCTCGATCCGGCGCTGAAGGCCGGCGAGCTGGTGATCGGAAGCGCGGTGAACGGGATCGCCGCCGACGCGGCGTGGGCGGCGCGCTTGACGGCCGCCTTGCCGGGGGCGCGGCTGGGCGCCATGGCCAGCGGCGAGGCCATGGTCGCGACGCCGGCGGCCAAGGCGGCGCTGTTTGGCGAGACCGGCGCGGTGGCGGCGGACATGGAATCGCACCTGATCGCCGGAGCCGGAATTCCTTTCGCCATCCTGCGCGCGGTGTCCGATCCGGCCGACCGCGCCCTCCCCCGCGCCGCCCAGGTTGGCCTGCGAGCCGACGGCGAGCCCGACATTGGCGCGGTGTTGAAGGCGCTGGTCGCCGATCCGCGCCAGCTTGCCGCCCTGATCCGCACCGCCCGCGAGGCCGGCGCGGCGTTCCGGTCGTTAAGAGACGCGCGCCACCTTCTTGGCCCGGGGCTGGGTTGTCCGTATCTCGCCCAGCATCCTATCGACATGGCCTGAGAAGACGAACTTGGCCGGCCGCTGGCCGTCGATGGGAATGTCGGGGGCCATCGGCCCGTCGGTGCGCACCCCGCGCAGGCTCACGCCCAGGGCTTTGAGCGGATGCTTTAGCGTGTCGGTGACGGCGCTGGCCTCGAAGCCCGAGTGGACCATGCAGTCGGCGCATTTCTCGTAGTTGCCGACGCCGTAGTCGTCCCAGGCGGTGTCGTCCATCAGTTCCCGGAACGTCCCCGCGTAGCCTTCGCCTAGCAGGTAGCAGGGCCGCTGCCAGCCGAACACGGTGCGGGTGGGATTGCCCCACGGGGTGCAGTGATAAGCTTGGTTGCCGGCCAGAAAGTCCAGGAACATGGTCGACTGGGTGAACGACCATTTCTTGCCGCCGGCGCCCAAGGCGAAGATGTCGCGGAAGAGCTGCTTGGTCTTGGTGCGGTTGAGGAAATGGTCCTGGTCGGGGGCGCGCTCATAGGCGTAGCCGGGGGAGATGGTCGTGCCGTCCAGGCCGATCGCCTTCATCTCGTCGAGGAAGGCGGCCACCTTCTCGGGAACCGCGCCGGCGAACAGGGTGCAGTTGATGCTGACCCGGAACCCCTTGGATTTGGCGAGCTTGATGGCCGCGATCGCCGTCTCATAGACCCCGTCCAGGCACACCGACGCATCGTGCATGGCCTTGTCGCCGTCCAGGTGGATCGACCAGGTGAACATGGGGTCGGGCTTGAACTGGTCGATCTTCTTGGTCAGCAGCAGGGCGTTGGTGCACAGGATGACATATTTGCCGCGGTCCAGAAATCCGCGCACGATCCTCGGCATATCGCGATGCAACAAAGGCTCGCCGCCGGCGATGGAGACCACCGGCGTCCCGCACTCGTCGATCGCCTCCATGCACTGATCGAAGGAGAGGCGCTGGTTGAGGATCTCGTCGGGATAGTCGATCTTGCCGCAGCCGGCGCAGGCCAGGTTGCAGCGGAACAGCGGCTCGAGCATCAAGACGAGCGGATAGCGCCGCTCGCCGCTGAAATGCTTTTTGACGATGTAGGCGCCGATCCGCGCCACCGCTTGTATGGGAAGGCCCACGCCCCGCTCCTCTAAAATGCCTGACGGGCGGTCATAACTCGAGAATCAGGCCCGAAGTTCGGCGGGCAGGCGAAACTCGATGTCTTCCTTGACCCCGTCCATCGGCGCCAGTTCGACCGGGCCCAGGGCGCGCAGGGCGTCGATGACCTCCTCGATCAGCGCCTCCGGCGCCGACGCCCCGGCGGTCAGCCCCACTGCCTCCTTGCCTTCCACCCACTTGGGATCGAGGGCCGAGGCGTCGGCGATCAGGTAGCTGGGGATGCCATGCTCCAGGCCGATTTCGCACAGGCGGTTGGAGTTGGAGCTGTTCTTCGCCCCGACCACCAGAATCACCTCGACCATGCCGCACATCTCGCGCACCGCCGTCTGCCGATGTTGCGTGGCGTAGCAGATGTCGGAGGTGTCGGGGCCGACGATGTCGGCGAAGCGGGCCTTGAGGGCCTCGATCACGTCCTTGGTGTCATCGACGCTCAAGGTGGTCTGGGTGACATAGGCGAGCGGCATCGCCGCGTCGATATCCAGCGCCGCCACGTCGGCGACGGTGGAAATGAGATGCACCGGAGCGTCGATCTGGCCGATCGTGCCCTCGACCTCGGGATGGCCGGCGTGGCCGATCAGGATCATCGCCCGGCCCTGGCGGACATAGCGCTTGGCCTGGGCGTGGACCTTGGAGACCAGGGGGCAGGTGGCGTCCAGCACCGGCAGGCCGCGCGCCGCCGCCGCCTTCACCACCGACTGGGCGACGCCGTGGGCGCTGAACACCGCGTGGGCGCCGTCGGGCACCTCCGACAGCTCCTCGACGAAGATGGCCCCCTTGGCCTTGAGGCTGTCGACCACATGGCGGTTGTGGACGATCTCATGACGCACATAGATCGGCGCCTGGTATTTCTCCAGCGCCTTCTCGACAATGTCGATCGCCCGCACCACCCCGGCGCAAAAACCGCGCGGCTGAGCCAGGATCACACGCATACAAGGGGGCTCCGGGACGGGTTGACGCCGGCGAGGGCGGCGGGGTGCGGCGGTGGATAGCAGGTATGAGGTGATTTGGGGAGTGCAAGCGCGGGCGGCCATCGGCTCGACGAGCTTTCACGGCCGCGATGTCTCTACGGGTCGCCGAAAAAGCCGACCACGGCGCGCCGGCCGCCGCGCATGAGCGCGACGCAGGCCAGGTCGTTGGGGCGGCCCGCGCCGCCAGCCCATTGGCAGGCGCCGCTGTCGACCGGATATCCGGCGCCGCCCACATAGACTTGGCCGACCGTGAAGGCGCCGTCGGGGCCGAAGTCGCCGGCGAAGCCGATTTGGCGGTCGGCGGCGGCGGTCTTGCTCGGAAACCGGATCAGCATATGGCCAAGGCGGTCGCCCAGGGGGACGATCGCCACCCCGTCGCACGGGTAAGGCTGGCCGCCCACCGTGCTGTGCGCCTCGCAGTGGCCGCGATGATACTCCATGCCGTGAGGCGGGGGCCGCGCCGCCGCGGCGCCGCCGCCAAGGGCGAGGCCGAAGGCGAGGGGCGCGAAACGTTTCTTCATGAAGCGCCGTGGTAGGCGCCGGCGGTCGGGCGGTCAATGAAGCCTCCCGACGATCGAACGCGATCGGGGTCGTCCCGCCAAGCTTAGCGCGCCACCGGCATGGGCCGCCTAGTCAGGAGAGCCGGCGACGGAAATCTTACCGAACAGCCCATGGCTCTCGCCGCCGATGCCGGCGGTGAAGAACATCCAGCCGGCCCGCGCGCCTTCGCCGAAATGCATCGCCCACAGGCCCGGAAGGACGATCACCTTGCCGTCTTCGGTGAGCCGGCCCCTGAACTGGCCGGTGACCGGATCGAAGGCCGAAATGAAGCCGAGCCTCGGCCCGTCGTTGAAGTTGCCGATCAGCACATCGCCGCTGTAGCGGCCGAAGTTGGCCGGCGCGATGGCCAGGCCCCAAGGGGAGGACAGGGTCCCTCCGGTGGCGAAGCGCCGCACGAACTTGCCGTTCAGCTTGAATATGCTGACGAAACCCTGTCCCGACCGCGCCGCCGAGGACGCGGGCCCTGGTATCGCGTAGGTGATCCACAGGTGGCCGGCGTCCAGATTCTCGATATTGAACGGAACCAGGCCGTCCGGGTTGGGGCCTGGATCGACGAAGGCGCCGGCCAGCGTCACCTTGTTGAAGTTGGTGTCGAAGACGTCGATGGTCCCGGTGATGCCGTTCGCCGCTTAGAGATGGGCCGATCCGCCCACGGCGGCGACCTCCAGGCTGGTGTAGACAGCCAGATTGCCGCCCGGCCCGCGTCCGGCCAAGACCGTCCGGGCCATGCTCGATCCGTCCCACCCCGAGATCGAGCCGTCCAGGTTGTCGAAGAGATAGAGGGCGGGATTGCCCGCCGGCATCTTGAACCCGTCGCCGATGACGTTGACCGCGCCGGTGGGGCCAAAGGGCGGGCTCGAACCCTGGGGTATCGAGACTGGCGATCGAGCGATAATACCCGTGCCGCCATAGACCGTGGCTAAACCGGAACCCTGGTCGGCGACCACCCATCCCCCATTCGGCGTGGCGGTGGCGTCCCAGGGATTGATCAGGGCCGGGTCCGTGGTCGGCGCGGGGCCATAGGGCAAGGTTGCGAGGACCGATTGGTCGTCGGTGACCAGGGGCTGGACGCTGTATGCGGCCGCGGCGGCCCCATTGGCGCCGAGGGCGAGCGCGATGAGGCTCGCACCGGCGATGAGCAGCGAGCGTTCGGCCGCCGGGACTGAAAACCATTTCATGACATAGCCTCCTATGTGACTGCGTGACTCGCGGCGGGCGTCACGGGTGCGGCGCGCGCCTTGCGAACGGCCTATCGATGCGTGAAGGTCCGGCTCGATGAAATGAACCAGGGCCGATCTTTTGCCGATCTTTTGCCGATCCGCCGCATGATCGTCGAAACGGGCGCTTCGTCCCGGCCGCCGACGATCGATCTGACCGCGCCCCCTGACTTCGCCCTGGGCGCGGCGCGGGTGCGACCCTCGACGTGCGAGGTCCTGAGTCCCGGCGGGGCGATCCGGCTGCAGCACAAGGTCATGCAGGTGCTGGTGGCGCTCGCCGAAGCCGCGGGGGCGGCGGTTTCGCGGGATGTTCTGCGGGCGCGGTGCTGGGGCGGCCAGGTGGTGGGCGATGACTCCATCAACCGCTGCATCCAGCGCCTTCGACAGCTTTCCGAGTTCGAAGCGCCCGCCTCCTTCACCCTCGAGACCCTCCCCAGGCTCGGCTATCGGCTGACGGCGGCGAAGGGTGAGGCGGCGGCCCCGGAGAAGCTCGTTCCCCGTCGCCGGGAGCCTTGGCTAGTCCTGACCGGCGGCGCGGCGGCCGTCGCCCTGATCGGCGTGGCGGCGGCGATCTGGAGTCCCCCTCCGGCGCGCTGGTCGGTGGAACGATCCGAGCGTCTGGTTTCGACCCCATTGATTGAACGTCATCCGGCCATCTCGCCGGATGGGACGATGCTGGCCTATTCGGCCGGCCCGGACGTGATCGGCCGCCACATCTATCTGAAGCCCCTGGCCGGCGGGGCCTCGATTCAACTGACCGACGACGGCTTCGACGACGCCGCGCCCAACTGGTCGCCGGACGGCGCG